>NZ_VCDZ01000018.1:0-125286 GCF_005845405.1 Escherichia sp. E4930
AACCTCCAAGTCGACATCGTTTACGGCGTGGACTACCAGGGTATCTAATCCTGTTTGCTCCCCACGCTTTCGCACCTGAGCGTCAGTCTTCGTCCAGGGGGCCGCCTTCGCCACCGGTATTCCTCCAGATCTCTACGCATTTCACCGCTACACCTGGAATTCTACCCCCCTCTACGAGACTCAAGCTTGCCAGTATCAGATGCAGTTCCCAGGTTGAGCCCGGGGATTTCACATCTGACTTAACAAACCGCCTGCGTGCGCTTTACGCCCAGTAATTCCGATTAACGCTTGCACCCTCCGTATTACCGCGGCTGCTGGCACGGAGTTAGCCGGTGCTTCTTCTGCGGGTAACGTCAATGAGCAAAGGTATTAGCTTTACTCCCTTCCTCCCCGCTGAAAGTACTTTACAACCCGAAGGCCTTCTTCATACACGCGGCATGGCTGCATCAGGCTTGCGCCCATTGTGCAATATTCCCCACTGCTGCCTCCCGTAGGAGTCTGGACCGTGTCTCAGTTCCAGTGTGGCTGGTCATCCTCTCAGACCAGCTAGGGATCGTCGCCTAGGTGAGCCGTTACCCCACCTACTAGCTAATCCCATCTGGGCACATCCGATGGCAAGAGGCCCGAAGGTCCCCCTCTTTGGTCTTGCGACGTTATGCGGTATTAGCTACCGTTTCCAGTAGTTATCCCCCTCCATCAGGCAGTTTCCCAGACATTACTCACCCGTCCGCCACTCGTCAGCGAAGCAGCAAGCTGCTTCCTGTTACCGTTCGACTTGCATGTGTTAGGCCTGCCGCCAGCGTTCAATCTGAGCCATGATCAAACTCTTCAATTTAAAAGTTTGATGCTCAAAGAATTAAACTTCGTAATGAATTACGTGTTCACTCTTGAGACTTGGTATTCATTTATCGTCTTGCGACGTTAAGAATCCGTATCTTCGAGTGCCCACACAGATTGTCTGATAAATTGTTAAAGAGCAGTTGCGACGCGGCTTTCAGCTCACTGTCGCGAGGTGGCGTATATTACGCTTTCCTCTTTCAGAGTCAAGCGTTTATTTTCGCTTTTCTCTGCCGGAATTCTCAGGAGAATCCCGCTGACCCGGCGGCTTGTTCGCCGTTGTTCCGTGTCAGTGGTGGCGCATTATAGGGAGTTATTCTGAAGAGACAAGCGGAAAATATAAAAAATTTATCGTTCGTTCAATTCTTAAGCGAAACACCTTAAAAACGACCATTCCCGGTTAGAAATTAGACAAAAAGCGAGCCCCGAAGGGCTCGCTTTTCTTATTTACTGGACGGCGACAATCCGGTCTTCATTAACTTCCAGGCGAATAACTTTACCCGGAACCAATTCACCAGACAGTATTTGCTGTGCCAGCGGGTTTTCGATCTGCTGCTGGATAGCACGTTTCAGAGGACGTGCACCATAGACCGGATCGTAACCGTTCTCGCTCAGCAGTTTCAGCGCCTCGTCAGAAATGTGGATTTCATAACCACGTTCTTCCAGACGTTTGTATAGACGTTTCAACTGAATCTGCGCAATCGACGCAATGTGCTGTTCACCCAGCGGATGGAAGACTACCACTTCATCGATACGGTTAATGAATTCCGGACGGAAGTTATGGCTTACCACACCGAGCACCAGCTCTTTCATGCGCGCATAATCCAGTTCACCAAAGCGTTCCTGAATAAGATCAGAACCGAGGTTAGAAGTCATAATGACCACCGTATTACGGAAGTCGACCGTTCTCCCCTGCCCGTCAGTCAAACGTCCATCATCCAGTACCTGCAACAGAATGTTGAAGACATCCGGATGCGCTTTTTCCACTTCATCCAGCAGGATGACGGAATACGGACGACGACGCACCGCTTCGGTCAGGTAGCCACCTTCTTCATAACCGACATATCCCGGAGGCGCACCAACCAGACGAGACACCGAGTGTTTCTCCATAAACTCAGACATATCGATACGGACCATCGCCTCGTCGCTATCAAACATAAAGTTCGCCAGCGCCTTACAAAGTTCAGTTTTACCCACACCTGTTGGGCCGAGGAACAGGAATGAACCAATCGGGCGATTTGGATCCGCCAGCCCCGCACGGCTACGACGAATAGCATTAGATACCGCATCAACCGCTTCGTTCTGACCAATAACGCGCTGGTGCAGTTCTTGCTCCATACGCAGCAGTTTTTCGCGCTCGCTTTCCATCATGCGAGAAACCGGAATCCCCGTCCAACGCGCCAGCACTTCAGCAATTTCGGCGTCGGTCACTTTATTACGCAACAGACGCATAGTTTTACCTTCGAGCTGCGTTGCGGCTTCCAGTTGCTTTTCCAGTTCCGGGATTTTGCCGTATTGCAGTTCAGACATCCGCGCCAGGTCACCTACACGGCGAGCCTGTTCAATGGCGATTTTTGCCTGCTCCAGTTCCGCTTTAATGGTCTGCGTACCAGAGAGCGACGCTTTCTCTGCTTTCCACTCTTCTTCTAACTCGGAGTACTGACGTTCTTTGTCGCTCAGTTCTTCGTTGAGCATATCCAGGCGTTTTTTACTGGCTTCATCAGACTCTTTCATTAACGCCTGTTGTTCCAGTTTGAGCTGGATGATACGACGATCGAGTCGGTCGAGTTCTTCTGGTTTTGAGTCAATCTGCATACGAATGCTGGATGCTGCTTCATCGATCAGGTCGATGGCTTTATCCGGCAGCTGACGGTCAGCAATGTAGCGATGAGACAACGTCGCCGCTGCAACAATTGCCGGGTCAGTAATTTGCACATGGTGGTGCAGCTCGTAACGTTCTTTCAGGCCACGCAGAATAGCAATGGTGTCTTCAACAGAAGGTTCTGCAACAAACACTTTCTGGAAGCGACGTTCCAGCGCAGCATCTTTTTCGATGTACTGGCGATATTCGTCCAGCGTCGTAGCACCCACACAGTGCAGCTCACCACGTGCCAGTGCAGGTTTCAGCATATTCCCGGCGTCCATTGCGCCATCGGCTTTACCTGCGCCAACCATAGTATGTAATTCGTCGATAAACAGGATGACGTTGCCTTCCTGTTTGGAGAGATCGTTAAGCACGCCTTTTAAACGTTCTTCAAACTCACCGCGATATTTCGCCCCAGCCACCAGCGCGCCCATATCCAGCGCCAGTACGCGGCGGCCTTTCAGCCCTTCCGGCACTTCGCCATTGATAATACGCTGCGCCAGACCTTCAACGATGGCAGTTTTACCAACACCAGGTTCACCAATCAGCACCGGGTTATTTTTAGTACGACGTTGCAGTACCTGAATGGTACGGCGAATTTCTTCATCACGACCAATCACCGGATCGAGTTTGCCTTGTTCGGCTCGTTCGGTAAGGTCGATGGTGTATTTTTTCAAAGCCTGACGTTGGTCTTCAGCTCCTTGATCGTTCACGCTTTCACCTCCACGCATTTGTTCAATCGCTTGAGTAATGTTGGCGGTGGTCGCCCCTGCTGCTTTCAGGATATCGGCCAGCGTGCCGCGAGACTCAAGTGCCGCCAGAACGAACAGTTCTGACGAGATAAAGTTATCACCACGTTTTTGCGCCAGCTTGTCGCAAAGATTAAGAACGCGCACCAGATCCTGTGATGGCTGGACATCGCCACCTGTACCTTCAACCTGTGGTAAACGGTTTAATGCCTGAGTGATATCTGTGCGCAACTGGCCAGCATTGATGCCAGCAGATGTTAATAAAGGACTAACCGAACCCCCTTCCTGATTCAGCAGGGCGCTCATTAAATGAAGTGGCTCGATGAATTGGTTGTCGTGCCCGAGTGCAAGTGATTGGGCATCGGCAAGAGCAAGCTGGAATTTATTAGTAAGACGATCCAGACGCATAACTCCTCCCATAACGGATCAAAGTTGCTACTGGAGATTAAATGAGGTCATCCCTCAATTATTCAAGGTTATTGACCAGATTAATGTGAAAAGAAAATCACGCGTACCGGATCGTCTTGATTCTTTAGGTTATATCAGCCAAATGAAACTTGCCATACGACCGGTGGTCTTGTCGCGACGATAAGAGAAGAAAGTCTCATTTTCCGTATATGTACAACGGTCACCGCCGAAAATTTGTTCAACACCAACGCTCGCCAGACGCTGCCGGGCAAGCTGATAAATATCCGCCAGATACTTATCACCATGCTGAATGAAAGCTGTACTCACTTTGGCGTCTACTGCCATAAACGCCTCGCGAACCTCCGGCCCCACTTCAAACGCGCGTGGACCGATTGCCGGCCCCAACCAGGCAAGAATGTTTTCGGGCTTATCGGCAAAGCAGGAAACCGTCTCTTCCAGAACGCCAGCGCACAATCCGCGCCAGCCTGCATGGGCAGCCGCGACTTCCGTTCCTGCCCGATTGCAAAACAGCACAGGCAGGCAATCGGCTGTCATTACGGCACAAACCGTGCCGGGTGTGTTGCTATACGAGGCATCCGCCCGTTTTGAGGTATAAGGTTCGCCAGTAAGCTTAAGCACATCTTTGCCGTGTACCTGCTCAAGCCAGACCGGTTTTGAAGGCAAATTACCCGCAGCAAAAAGCCGCTTGCGATTTTCCTCGACGTGCTCCGGGTTATCACCACAATGAGCACCGAGGTTGAGCGAGTCGTAGGGCGGCAAGCTCACGCCGCCGATACGGGTAGAGCTACAGGCCGCAACACCTTTTGGCAGCGGCCACTGCGGGACAATCAGCTTACTCATAACCAGTCCACTTCATCCTTATGCTCTTCGAAATCGGCGCGCATCACCTCAATCAGCTCCACCATATCTTGCGGAATAGGCGCATGCCATTCCATTTCGATGCCGGAGATCGGGTGATAAAGACGCAGCATGGTTGCATGTAGCGCCTGGCGGTCAAACTTACGCAGCGTGGAGATAAACGCTTCCGAAGCACCTTTTGGCGGACGCGGACGGCCACCATAAACCGGATCGCCCACCAGCGGATGGGTGATATGGGCCATATGCACGCGGATCTGGTGCGTACGTCCAGTTTCCAGACGCAGCCGCAGACGCGTGTGCACACGGAAGTGTTCCATAATGCGATAGTGAGTGACCGCCGGTTTGCCCATCGGATGTACCGCCATGTGAGTACGTTTGGTCGGGTGGCGGCTGATTGGCTCATCCACCGTGCCACCAGCAGTCATATGACCAATTGCTACCGCTTCATACTCACGAGTAATTTCACGTCGTTGCAGAGATTCCACCAGGCGCGTCTGGGCTGGAACGGTTTTTGCCACAACCATCAGGCCAGTGGTGTCTTTATCCAGACGATGGACAATACCCGCACGCGGTACATCGGCAATGGGTGGATAGTAATGAAGCAACGCATTCAATACCGTGCCATCCGGGTTACCTGCGCCAGGATGTACCACCAGGTCGCGCGGTTTATTAATGACGATGATGTCTTCATCTTCATAGACGATATCCAGCGGGATATCCTGCGGTTCAAAACGCGCTTCTTCTTCAATCTCGGCGTTGATGGCCACCAGCTCGCCACCTAATACTTTTTCTTTCGGCTTATCACAAACTTTGCCGTTAACCAGCACGCGCTGGTCGAGGATCCATTCTTTTATTCGCGAACGTGAATAATCCGGGAACATTTCGGCTAAAGCCTGATCTAAGCGTTGACCGAGTTGGTTTTCGGACACTGTTGCAGTGAGTTCTACTCGTTGTGCCATATATACTGCTTCTTCGTTTATCGTTGGGGTTTTACGGCTTTGCCGTTTAATATAGTGTGCTATTGTAGCTGGTCTTAACCGGGAGCAGGAACAGAGAATCTCCCGTATTACATTTTGAGGAAAGTCAAAACGTCATGACGCGCATGAAATATCTGGTGGCAGCCGCCACACTAAGCCTGTTTTTGGCGGGTTGCTCGGGGTCAAAGGAAGAAGTACCTGATAATCCGCCAAATGAAATTTACGCGACTGCACAACAAAAGCTGCAGGACGGTAACTGGAGACAGGCAATAACGCAACTGGAAGCGTTAGATAATCGCTATCCGTTTGGTCCGTATTCGCAGCAGGTGCAGCTGGATCTCATCTACGCCTACTATAAAAACGCCGATCTGCCGTTAGCACAGGCTGCCATCGATCGTTTTATTCGCCTCAACCCGACCCATCCGAATATCGATTATGTCATGTACATGCGTGGCTTGACCAATATGGCGCTGGATGACAGTGCGCTGCAAGGGTTCTTTGGCGTTGACCGTAGCGATCGCGATCCTCAACATGCCCGAGCTGCGTTTAGTGACTTTTCCAAACTGGTGCGCGGCTATCCAAACAGCCAGTACACCACTGATGCAACCAAACGTCTGGTGTTCCTGAAAGATCGTCTGGCGAAATATGAATACTCCGTTGCAGAGTACTACACCGAACGTGGCGCATGGGTTGCCGTCGTCAACCGCGTCGAAGGCATGCTGCGTGACTACCCGGATACCCAGGCTACACGTGATGCGCTGCCGCTGATGGAAAATGCTTACCGCCAGATGCAGATGAACGCTCAGGCTGAAAAAGTCGCGAAAATTATTGCCGCTAACAGCAGCAACACTTAACTGGTGTGATATACGCAAAACGGCAGCCCTGGAGCTGCCGTTTTTTTATTCGATTTGAACGCTAACTAAAGCGATTCAGTCGCGACTGATCTTATCAAATATGGCTCGCTTTGAGACATTCCTCAAGTAAAAAAACACCTCTTCCTGCGATTTCTCACAAAAAAACTTCGTTGACAAAAAGTGACAAAATTATGAGATTTTCATCACACATTTTGACATCAGGAGCGGTATGCTGAATTCACCAAGACGGGAAGACAAGAGGTAAAATTTATGACAATGAACATTACCAGCAAACAAATGGAAATTACTCCGGCAATCCGCCAACATGTCGAAGACCGTCTCGCCAAACTGGAAAAATGGCAAACGCACCTGATTAATCCGCATATCATTCTGTCCAAGGAACCACAAGGGTTCGTTGCTGACGCCACTATCAATACACCTAACGGCGTTCTGGTTGCCAGTGGTAAACATGAAGATATGTACACTGCAATTAACGAATTGATCAACAAGCTGGAACGGCAGCTCAATAAACTGCAGCACAAAGGCGAAGCACGTCGTGCCGCAACGTCGGTGAAAGACGCCAACTTCGTCGAAGAAGTTGAAGAAGAGTAGTCCTTTATATTGAGTGTATCGCCAACGCGCCTTCGGGCGCGTTTTTTTGTTGACAGCATGAAAACAGTACGGGTACTGTACTGAAGTTGCTTAAGGAAACAAACATGAAACAAACGCCGTTTTTCTTCGCATTCTTTTTTACCTTCCCCTGAATGGGAGGCGTTTCGTCGTGTGAAACAGAATGCGAAGACGAACAATAAGGCCTCCCAAATCGGGAGGCCTTTTTTATTGATAACAAAAAAGGCAACACTATGACATCGGAAAACCCGTTACTGGCGCTGCGCGAGAAAATTAGCACGCTGGACGAAAAATTGCTGGCGTTACTGGCAGAGCGGCGCGAGCTAGCCGTTGAGGTGGGAAAAGCCAAACTGCTTTCTCATCGCCCGGTACGTGATATCGATCGTGAGCGCGATTTGCTGGAAAGATTAATTACGCTTGGTAAGACACACCATCTGGATGCCCACTACATTACTCGCCTGTTCCAGCTCATTATTGAAGATTCCGTATTAACTCAGCAGGCTTTACTCCAGCAGCATCTCAATAAAATTAATCCGCACTCAGCCCGCATTGCTTTTCTCGGGCCCAAAGGCTCTTATTCACATCTTGCGGCGCGCCAGTACGCTGCCCGTCACTTTGAGCAATTCATTGAAAGCGGCTGCGCCAAATTTGCCGATATTTTTAATCAGGTGGAAACCGGCCAGGCCGACTATGCCGTCGTACCGATCGAAAACACCAGCTCCGGTGCCATAAACGACGTTTACGATCTGCTGCAACATACCAGCTTGTCGATTGTTGGCGAGATGACGTTAACTATCGACCATTGTTTGCTGGTTTCCGGCACCACCGATTTATCGACTATCAACACGGTCTACAGCCACCCGCAGCCGTTCCAGCAATGCAGCAAATTCCTTAACCGTTACCCGCACTGGAAGATTGAATATACCGAGAGTACGTCCGCGGCAATGGAAAAGGTTGCGCAGACAAAATCACCGCATGTTGCTGCGTTGGGAAGCGAAGCTGGCGGTTCCTTGTACGGTTTACAGGTACTGGAGCGCATTGAGGCGAATCAACGACAAAACTTCACCCGATTTGTGGTGCTGGCACGTAAAGCCATTAACGTGTCTGACCAGGTTCCGGCAAAAACCACACTGTTAATGGCTACCGGACAACAAGCTGGTGCTCTGGTTGAAGCGTTGCTGGTATTGCGCAACCACAATCTGATTATGACCCGTCTGGAATCACGCCCGATTCACGGTAATCCGTGGGAAGAGATGTTTTATCTGGATATTCAGGCCAATCTTGAATCCGTGGAAATGCAAAAGGCGTTAAAAGAGTTAGGGGAAATCACCCGTTCAATGAAGGTATTGGGCTGTTACCCAAGTGAAAACGTAGTGCCTGTTGATCCAGCCTGATGACAAAAGCCGGATGATGTGAATCATCCGGCACAGGATTATTACTGGCGGCTATCGTTCGCCTGACGCAATAATACGCGGCTTTCATTCTGGAAGCGTTGTGCGTAATCGCCGAACCAGTGCTCCACCTTGCGGAAGCTGTCAATAAACGCCTGCTTATCGCCCTGCTCCAGCAACTCAATCGCCTCACCAAAACGCTTATAATAACGTTTGATCAACGCCAGATTACGTTCTGAAGACATAATAATGTCGGCATAAAGCTGCGGATCCTGGGCAAACAGTCGCCCGACCATCGCCAGCTCAAGACGATATATGGGCGAAGAAAGTGCCAGAAGCTGCTCAAGCTGAACATTTTCTTCTGCCAGATGCAGGCCATAAGCAAAAGTGGCAAAGTGGCGCAACGCCTGGATAAACGCCATATTCTGATCATGTTCGACGGCGCTAATGCGATGCAGTCGCGCGCCCCAGACCTGAATTTGTTCAAGAAACCATTGGTACGCTTCTGGCTGACGTCCATCACACCAGACCACGACCTGCTTCGCCAGGCTGCCGCTATCCGGACCAAACATCGGGTGAAGCCCCAGCACCGGACCATCATGCGCCGCCAGCATGGCCTGTAATGGTCCATTCTTCACTGATGCCAGATCGACCAGAATACAGTCTTGCGGTAAACGTGGTAATTTGCCAATGACTTGTTCAGTAACGTGGATGGGCACACTAACAATCACCATACCGGCATCGGCAACAATCTCAGCCGCGCGATCCCAGTCATGTTGCTCCAGAATCCGCACCTGATAGCCAGAGAGCGTCAACATCTTCTCGAACAAGCGCCCCATCTGACCGCCGCCACCAACAATAACTACTGGACGTAGTGAAGGACAAAGCGTTTTAAATCCTTTGTCGTTTTCGCTGGAGTAGGACTCACGCATTACCCGACGCAGAACATCTTCAATCAGATCTGGCGGAACGCCGAGGGCTTCCGCCTCTGCGCGCCGCGAGGCCAGCATGGATGCCTCGCGCTCCGGTACATAAATGGGCAACCCAAAGCGGCTTTTCACCTCACCGACTTCAGCAACCAACTCCAGACGCTTTGCTAATAAATTCAGCAGCTCTTTATCGACTTCATCAATTTGATCGCGTAATGCGGTCAACTCAGCAACCATAATAAACCTCTTAAGCCACGCGTGCCGTCAGCTGCCCATTCAGATCCTGATGAATTTCACGCAGCAAGGCATCGGTCATTTCCCAGCTTATGCAGGCATCTGTTACGGATACACCGTATTTCATTTCACTGCGCGGTTGCTCGGAAGACTGATTGCCTTCGTGGATGTTACTTTCGATCATCAGACCAATAATTGAGCGATTGCCATCTTTAATTTGGGCAACCACGGATTCTGCCACCGCAGGCTGACGGCGATAATCTTTATTGGAATTACCGTGGCTGCAATCTACCATCAGTGAGGGGCGCAGTCCCGCCTGTTCCATCTCTTTTTCACATTGCGCGACATCCGCCGGGCTATAGTTCGGTGCTTTTCCGCCACGCAGGATCACATGTCCGTCCGGATTACCCTGAGTTTGTAGCAGCGCCACCTGTCCTGCCTGATTAATACCAACAAAGCGATGCGGTTGTGCAGCGGCACGCATAGCATTGATTGCCGTTGCCAGACTGCCATCAGTGCCGTTTTTAAAACCAACCGGCATGGAAAGCCCGGATGCCATTTCACGGTGCGTTTGCGATTCCGTGGTACGAGCACCAATTGCCGACCAGCTAAATAGATCACCCAAATATTGCGGGCTGTTTGGATCTAACGCTTCCGTCGCCAACGGTAATCCCATATCTACCAGTTCCAACAGCAACTTACGTGCAATCTTTAATCCTGTTTCAACATCAAAGGAGCCATCCATATGTGGATCGTTAATCAACCCTTTCCAGCCGACAGTGGTACGGGGCTTTTCAAAATAGACGCGCATCACCAAATAGAGGCTATCGCTGACCTCTGCGGCAAGGGCTTTAAATCGACGAGCATATTCCAGTGCAGTTTCAGGATCATGAATGGAACAAGGACCACACACCACCAGCAGCCGGGGATCGCGCCCGGCGATGATATCTGAAATAGTTTTACGCGAATCAGCAATCTGGGCCTCTTGTTGTCGGCTTAATGGAAAAGCTGCCTTCAACTGTTCCGGGGTCATCAGAACCTGTTCGTCGGTAATATGTACGTTGTTCAGCGCGTCTTTTTGCATGATGGCGATCCTGTTTATGCTCGTTTGCGATAGTTGATCCTCAGCGAGGATGACGCAACGATATCACAACAAGTAAAGATTTCAATCCATATTTCGTAAATAATAGTTTACACAAGCAATTTATATACGTTTTAACCACCAATAGATGTACAAATAAATTTACACACACAATAAAAACAATCCGCTATGCTTTGAAAAAGGAGAAAAAACAATGAAACACTTTATCGCCTCTTTGTTAGCTTTGGTTGTTAGCGGCTGTCAGATTGATCCCTATACTCACGCACCAACCTTGACCAGTACTGACTGGTATGATGTTGGTATGGAAGATGCGATATCAGGCGTTGCTATAAAAAATGACGATGCTTTTAACGATTCACAGGCTGATCGGGGGATATATCTTAAAGGATATGCCGAAGGGCAAAAGAAAACCTGCCAGGTCGATTTTACTTATGCCCGAGGGCTTTCCGGTAAAAGTTTCCCTGCCAGCTGCAACAATGTAGAAAATGCCAGCCAATTGCATGAAGTATGGCAAAAAGGAGCGGATGAAAATGCCCGCACGATGAGACTTAATTAATTTAAATCCCACCACAAAATTAATCATAAGATTTAACTTATTCGATTTTTAATTCTCTTCTGGATGACGACCACACAAAAGAATGATATTTTAATGAACATTCTGAAAAATTTTCGATACGTTTCGAGCGAAGATGGTGAGGATCCCTGAATGCGCTTTTCTCACCTACTGTTCTTACTGCTGATATTCCTTCTGGCAGGCGCGCCATTACTCGCTCAGGAAACCACTGACGTTGCGAAAAATGTGCGTTTAATGGTTTCCGGTATCGTAAGCTACACTCGCTGGCCGACGGTATCTGGTCCGCCAAGACTATGTATTTTTTCATCTTCACGATTTAGCACCGCCCTGCAAGAGAAAGGTGCGACGCCTTTGCCTTATCTGCCTGTCATCGTTAACAACAAACAAGAGGCGATGATTTCAGGCTGCAATGGTTTTTATTTTGGCAGCGAGTCACCGACATTCCAGACAGAATTAATCGAACAATATCCGTCTAAGGCGTTATTATTAATTGCCGAACAAAATACCGAGTGCATTATTGGCAGCGCATTTTGTCTGGTCATCAACAATAATAACGTCAGGTTTGCCGTAAACCTGGATGCCTTATCGCGTAGTGGTGTTAAGGTCAACCCGGATGTCTTAATGCTCGCACGGAAGAAAAACGATGGATAACGATAATTCTCTTCATAAGCGCCCCACGTTTAAAAGAGCATTACGCAACATCAGCATGACCAGCATATTTATCACTATGACGCTGATCTGGCTGCTGCTTTCCGTGACGTCAGTACTAACCCTGAAACAATACGCGCAAAAAAACCTGGCACTAACCGCTGCAACAATGACTTACAGCCTGGAAGCTGCTGTCGTTTTTGCCGATGGTCCTGCAGCAACAGAAACTCTGGCCGCACTAGGTCAGCAAGGCCAATTTTCAACCGCAGAAGTGCGTGATAATCAGCAAAACATTATTGCCTCCTGGCACTACACTGCCAGAGAACCGGGAGATACCTTCAGTAATTTCATTAGCCACTGGCTCTTTCCGGCTCCCGTCATTCAGCCGATTCGCCACAATGGCGAAACCATTGGCGAAGTGCAGTTAACCGCACGCGACAGCTCAATTAGCCATTTTATCTGGTTTTCACTCGCTGTCCTGACTGCATGTATTCTGCTGGCATCAGGCATCGCGATTACCCTCACCCGCCATTTGCACAATGGTCTGGTTGAAGCGTTAAAAAACATCACCGATGTCGTACATGATGTGCGTTCCAACCGCAATTTTTCCCGACGAGTTTCGGAAGAGCGTATCGCAGAGTTTCACCGCTTCGCTCTCGACTTCAACAGTCTGCTGGATGAAATGGAAGAGTGGCAGCTTCGTTTACAGGCCAAAAATGCGCAGCTTCTACGTACCGCGCTACATGACCCATTAACCGGGCTGGCTAACCGCGCAGCGTTTCGTAGCGGCATCAACACGTTGATGAACAGTTCCGATGCCCGAAAAACGTCGGCATTACTGTTTCTTGATGGCGATAATTTCAAATATATCAATGATACCTGGGGTCATGCGACGGGAGATCAGGTCTTGATTGAAGTGGCAAAACGATTAGCTGAATTTGGTGGGCTGCGACATCAGGCATACCGCATTGGCGGCGATGAATTCGCTATGGTCCTCTATGGCGTGCAGTCGGAATCTGAAGTGCAGCGGATTTGCACGGCACTGACACAAATTTTTAATCGACCATTCGATCTTAATAATGGCCATCAAACCACTATGACATTAAGCATTGGTTACGCGATGACCATTGAGCACGTCTCCGCCGAAAAATTACAAGAGCTGGCCGACCATAATATGTATCAGGCCAAACACCAGCGCGCTAAAAAGCTGGTGAAATAACAAGGAAATATCTACATGATAAAGCAACTGGTAGTTCCCCTGGTGTTCTCTTCACTGATACTGACTGGCTGCCAGTCACCACAAGGGAAGTTTACTCCGGAACAAGTCGCCGCTATGCAGTCTTATGGTTTTACTGAATCCGCTGGCGACTGGTCGCTGGGCTTATCTGATACCATTCTGTTTGCTAAAAATGACTACAAACTGCTCCCGGAAAGTCAGCAACAGATCCAGACCATGGCCGCAAAACTGACCTCCACGGGCTTAACCCATGCCCGTATGGATGGACATACCGACAATTACGGCGAGGACAGTTACAACGAAGCTTTATCGCTGAAGCGGGCAAATGTCGTCGCCGATGCGTGGGCAGAAGGTGGACAAATTCCTCGCAGCAATCTCACCACTCAGGGCTTAGGGAAAAAATACCCCATCGCCAGTAACAAGACCGCACAGGGTCGCGCCGAGAACCGTCGTGTCGCTGTGGTGATTAGTGCACCGTAAACGCAATTTCAATAAATAAAAAAAGGGCCAGCCAATTGGCCAGCCCTTCTTAACAGGATGTCGCTTAAGCGAAATCTTAGTTAAGACGCTCTTTGATACGAGCAGCCTTACCAGTACGCTCACGCAGGTAGTACAGTTTAGCTTTACGAACAGCACCACGACGTTTGACAGAAATGCTGTCAACTACCGGAGAGTGAGTCTGGAAGACACGCTCAACGCCTTCGCCGTTGGAAATTTTACGAACAGTGAATGCAGAGTGCAGACCGCGGTTACGAATAGCGATAACCACGCCCTCGAATGCCTGCAGACGTTTTTTGGAACCTTCAACAACCCATACTTTCACTTCCACGGTATCACCCGGACGGAAGGAAGGTACGTCCTGCTTCATCTGCTCTTGTTCAAGTTGCTTAATAATGTTGCTCATAATTTAATCTCTTATCCTGGGTAAACTGATATCTCGGGGGCTTACGCCATCCCATCATGTTTATGTTGCTGTTGTGCGTGTTCCGTTTTGAACTCCGCCAGCAACCTTGCTTGCTCTTCAGTCAGAGCCAGGTTTTCCAGAAGTTCAGGTCTTCTAAGCCAGGTACGGCCCAGCGACTGTTTCAAACGCCAGCGACGTATCTCGGCATGGTTGCCCGACAGTAACACTGACGGCACTTCCATCCCTTCTAACACCTCAGGCCGCGTATAGTGCGGGCAATCCAGCAATCCTTCAGCAAAGGAATCTTCCGTTGCCGATGCTTCATGTCCCAGTACTCCCGGAATAAACCGGGAAACGGAGTCAATCAGCGTCATTGCTGGTAACTCACCACCACTGAGAACGTAATCGCCGATTGACCATTCTTCGTCAATTTCGGTTTGGATCACGCGCTCATCTATACCTTCGTAGCGACCGCACACCAGAATCAATTTTTGATTCGTTGCCAGTTCGCTGACGCCCGCTTGATCAAGCTTGCGTCCCTGTGGTGACAGATATATCACCTTTGCGCCTTCACCCGCCGCGGCTTTTGCTGCATGAATGGCGTCCCGCAAGGGTTGCACCATCATTAACATCCCCGGTCCGCCGCCGTAAGGACGATCGTCCACGGTACGGTGCCGGTCATGCGTGAAGTCGCGAGGACTCCAGCTCTGGATGCTCAGCAGGCCATTTTTAACTGCCCGGCCAGTTACCCCGTAATCGGTAATTGCGCGGAACATTTCAGGAAACAGGCTAATTATGCCAATCCACATAGCGCCGTCTTTTACCGTTTATCCGGTGGTTTAAAAACCAGGATCCCAATCTACTTCGATTGAACGAGTAGTGAGATCGACTTTCTTGATAACCTGCCCATCGAGGAACGGTACGAGACGTTCCTTGATACCAAACGCATCTTTCAGGTTTGCCTTAATGACGAGAACGTCATTAGATCCGGTTTCCATCATATCGACGACTTTACCGAGATCGTAGCCTTCAGTGGTTACTACCTGGCAGCCCATCAGGTCTTTCCAGTAGTAGTCACCCTCTTCAAGCTGAGGCAGTTGCGATGAATCCACGACAATTTCACAATTCGTCAGCAGGTTCGCCGCATCACGATCGTCAACGCCTTTCAGCTTGATGATCATGTCCTGATTGTGGTGCTTCCAGCTTTCCAGCTGGACTTGCTGCCACTGACCCGCCTTCTGGATAAACCAGGGCTGATAGTCAAAAATGCTTTCGGCGTCTTCGGTGGAAGAAAACACTCTGAGCCACCCACGAATACCGTAAGACGAACCCATTTTTCCCAAAACGATGGGTTCAACAGGTGCTTGCGCGGTGAGTTGTTTGCTCATCATGACCACCGTGACAGATTAAGCTGCTTTGTTTACTTCTTTGATCAGCGCAGCAACGCGATCAGAAATAGTTGCGCCCTGGCCAACCCAGTGAGCGATGCGATCCAGATCCAGGCGAGTGCCTTCTTCTTTTTCGCTAGCGATTGGGTTGAAGAAACCAACGCGCTCGATGAAGCGACCGTTGCGTGCATTACGGCTGTCAGCGACAACAACCTGGTAGAACGGACGCTTTTTAGCGCCGTGACGTGCTAAACGAATAGTTACCATAACATCCTCTTGTGTGAATAAAACAACCGGACCCCATCGAGGAACGGAGTCCGGTGTCATATTAAAAGCCCGAAAATTTTACTGATTTCTGGAGAAAATGCAATCAACAGTTAATAACTCTGTCGCATAAGGTCATTTAGCGACCAGGAAATCCCGGTGGCATCATCCCTTTCATGCTTCTCATCATCTTCGCCATTCCGCCCTTCTTCATTTTCTTCATCATGCGCTGCATGTCGTCGAACTGCTTCAGAAGGCGGTTAACGTCCTGCACCTGCATACCGCAACCGGCAGCGATACGACGCTTACGCGAACCTTTGATGATTTCTGGCTTAGCGCGCTCTTTCATCGTCATCGAGTTGATGATGGCTTCCATACGCACCAGCACTTTATCGTCCATCTGCGACTTGACGTTATCCGGGATCTGCCCCATGCCCGGCAGCTTGCCCATCAGGCTAGCCATGCCGCCCATATTTTTCATCTGCCGCAGTTGCTCAAGGAAGTCGTTGAGATCGAAGCCGTCGCCTTTTTTCAGCTTGCTGGCTAATTTCTCTGCCTGCGCACGGTCAACTTTGCTTTCGATATCTTCGATCAGCGACAGAACATCGCCCATGCCGAGAATACGGGAAGCGATACGGTCCGGATGGAACGGCTCCAGCGCCTCAGTTTTCTCGCCAACACCGAGGAACTTGATCGGTTTGCCAGTGATGTGACGAATAGAGAGCGCCGCACCGCCGCGGGCATCGCCGTCCACTTTGGTCAACACTACGCCGGTAAGCGGTAACGCTTCATTGAATGCTTTTGCCGTATTGGCCGCATCCTGACCGGTCATGGCGTCAACCACAAACAGGGTTTCAACCGGGTTAATCGACGCATGGACTTGTTTGATCTCGTCCATCATCGCTTCGTCAACGTGCAGACGACCAGCGGTATCCACCAGCAGCACGTCGTAGAATTTCAGTTTGGCTTCTTTCAGCGCCGCGTTAACGATATCTACCGGCTTCTGACCAACATCAGAAGGGAAGAAATCAACGCCCACCTGCTCTGCCAGCGTCTCAAGCTGTTTGATTGCCGCCGGGCGATAAACGTCGGCAGAAACCACCAGCACTTTCTTCTTGTGCTTCTCGCGCAGGAACTTACCGAGTTTACCCACGCTGGTTGTTTTACCGGCACCTTGCAGGCCCGCCATCAGCACGACCGCAGGCGGTTGCGCAGCCAGATTCAGGGTCTGGTTCTCTTCGCCCATCGCCGCAACCAGTTCGTTACGGACGATTTTGACGAACTCCTGCCCCGGCGTCAGGCTCTTATTAACTTCATGACCAACCGCTTTCTCTTTTACGCGATTGATAAACTCACGCACTACCGGCAGAGCGACGTCCGCCTCCAGCAGCGCCATGCGCACTTCGCGCAGCGTATCTTTTACGTTGTCTTCAGTGAGGCGTCCACGGCCACTGATATTGCGCAGCGTGCGCGACAAACGATCGGTTAAATTATCAAACATTGTCTCTCGCCTGGGGTGGAAACGGTTGGCCGCAATCGCGACACATCATCAGTATTTTGCCGCAGTATAACATGAAGGCGTCTTTGTTGTTATGCAACGGTTGGAGCAGCGTTCACCTGACGCTATACTGCTTCTCTTTCTTATTGCTCAAACTGTCGACATTACTATGCCCGTTTTTGCTCTGCTCGCGCTTGTCGCCTACTCCGTCAGTCTTGCGCTGATTGTTCCCGGTCTGCTGCAAAAAAACGGCGGCTGGCGGCGCATGGCTATTATTTCTGCGGCCATTGCGCTGGTCTGCCACGCAATCGCTCTGGAAGCCCGCATCCTGCCCGACGGTGATAGCGGACAAAACCTCAGCCTGCTGAACGTTGGTTCATTGGTCAGTTTGATGATCTGTACGGTAATGACCATTGTGGCTTCTCGCAATCGTGGCTGGTTGCTGCTACCCATTGTCTATGCCTTTGCGCTTATCAACCTGGCGCTGGCGACCTTCATGCCCAATGAATACATCACCCATCTGGAAGCAACGCCAGGGATGCTGGTGCACATTGGCTTATCGCTCTTTTCCTATGCCACGCTAATTATCGCCGCCCTGTATGCGCTGCAACTGGCATGGATTGATTACCAACTGAAGAACAAGAAGTTGGCATTCAGTCAGGAAATGCCGCCATTGATGAGTATCGAGCGTAAAATGTTCCACATTACGCAGATTGGCGTGGTGCTGTTAACGCTTACTCTTTGCACTGGCCTGTTCTACATGCACAACTTATTTAGCATGGAAAATATCGATAAGGCCGTGCTCTCTATCGTGGCGTGGTTTGTCTATATTGTGCTGCTGTGGGGACATTATCATGAAGGATGGCGTGGACGACGCGTCGTCTGGTTTAACGTCGCGGGTGCAGTCATTCTGACACTGGCCTATTTCGGCAGCCGAATTGTCCAGCAGTTAATCAGCTAACCCCAGAAAAGGAGTTTCCCCTGGAACACATTTCTACTACTACGTTGATCATTATTCTGATCATCATGGTGGTCATTTCAGCCTATTTTTCCGGGTCCGAAACCGGAATGATGACCCTCAACCGCTATCGTCTGCGACATATGGCGAAACAGGGTAATCGCTCGGCCAAACGCGTCGAAAAATTGCTGCGTAAGCCAGACCGCCTGATTAGCCTTGTGTTAATCGGCAATAACCTGGTCAATATTCTTGCCTCCGCGCTCGGCACTATTGTCGGGATGCGTTTGTACGGCGATGCGGGCGTGGCAATTGCGACTGGTGTGCTGACTTTTGTCGTACTGGTTTTTGCTGAAGTATTGCCGAAAACCATTGCCGCGCTGTACCCGGAAAAAGTCGCTTATCCGAGTAGTTTTCTGTTAGCACCGCTGCAAATTTTGATGATGCCGCTGGTCTGGTTGCTGAATGCTATTACCCGCATGTTAATGCGCATGATGGGCATCAAAACCGATATCGTGGTTAGCGGCTCTTTGAGCAAAGAAGAGTTGCGCACCATCGTGCACGAATCGCGCTCACAAATTTCCCGTCGCAATCAGGATATGCTGCTTTCGGTACTCGATCTGGAAAAAATGACTGTCGATGACATCATGGTGCCGCGCAGTGAAATTATCGGTATTGATATCAACGATGACTGGAAATCGATTCTGCGCCAACTCTCCCACTCACCTCACGGGCGCATCGTGCTCTACCGTGATTCGCTGGACGACGCCATCAGTATGCTGCGAGTACGTGAAGCCTGGCGGTTGATGTCGGAGAAAAAAGAGTTCACCAAAGAAACCATGCTACGCGCCGCGGACGAGATCTATTTTGTCCCGGAAGGTACGCCACTCAGCACACAGTTGGTGAAGTTTCAGCGCAACAAAAAGAAAGTCGGCCTGGTCGTCAACGAATACGGAGACATTCAGGGGCTGGTGACGGTCGAAGATATTCTGGAAGAGATTGTCGGCGATTTCACTACGTCCATGTCGCCAACACTTGCCGAAGAAGTCACTCCGCAAAACGACGGTTCGGTGATTATCGATGGCACCGCCAACGTGCGAGAAATTAACAAAGCCTTTAACTGGCATCTACCGGAAGATGATGCCCGCACGGTTAATGGCGTCATTCTTGAGGCACTGGAAGAGATCCCGGTTGCAGGCACCCGCGTGCGTATTGGCGAGTACGATATCGATATTCTCGACGTACAGGACAATATGATTAAGCAGGTAAAAGTTTTTCCTGTGAAACCGCTGCGCGAGAGTGTGGCGGAGTAACACAATGGCGAACTCCGGTTCGCCTTTTTTATCGCCGTCTTTTAGGATTCCATCAATTCCTGTCATTTACTTAGCAATGTAATAATGTCTTTTCAAGCATTCGGAAAGGATATTGATGTTATGTCAGAAGATTATGTAATTGAATGGGATAAGGATTTTGCAGACGATCTCAACGTCGTCGCCAGCGTTTTTTTACAGCACACCCCAACCTTATGGCCCACTATTTTCTCTCAACTTTCGACGCAACCTGAAATCTTTGAAGACGAAGATGAAGACGAATATGGATTGCAGGACGTTCTCGATTGCAGTGGTGGCGATCTCGGAAATCATGACCTGGCGCAGGCATTTTTACAGGTTCTACGCAGTGAAGGATTAATTCAACTCGTTGACTGGAAAGGTGAAGATGAAGAAGGTGAGCTGGCTAATTTTGCTGCAGATCGCTTTTATGAGCTCACAAAAAACCTGACAGCTTCTGAGGAATTAAGGAGTCTTCTTGTCGAAATAACCCAAGAGGATGAAATCTCCGATGTCTGTGAAGCCGGAGACCGCTACCTTGACGAAATCTTTGAACGCATCCAAACCGAACTCAATAAAAGGGGCTTTCAGATTTTTGATCTGAATGAAGGATCTGACACCTATAACGTGGTCGTTCTGCCAATGAACGAATATAAAAAAATAGATGATTTCAATACGCCGTGGCTGGAAGTACAGGATTTTTTAAGCTAAAAAAATGGCCGACTTCGCGTCGGCCATCAGATATTTACTTCGCCTTCGCTACAGTAACCATCGCCGCACGAATCGTACGACCATTCAGCGTATAACCCTTCTGCATAATGCCCAGTACGTTACCTGGCGCAACGTCATCAGATTCCACCATTGCGATGGCCTGATGCACATTCGGGTCCAGTGGGACGTTAGTTTCGGCGATCACTTCAACGCCAAACTTACGCACAACATCCAGCATCGACTTCAGCGTCAGCTCAATGCCTTCAACCATCGCGGACATATCCGGGTTAGCTTTATCAGCCACTTCCAGCGCACGATCCAGGCTATCAATCACCGGCAGTAATTCGTTGATGAATTTCTCCAGCGCAAATTTATGGGCTTTTTCGATATCCAGTTCAGTACGACGACGCAGGTTTTCCATTTCGGCTTTTACGCGCAAAATACCGTCACGTTCACGGGTCTGAGCTTCAGCCAGCTGAGCTTCGAGATTCGCAATTTTTTCATCGCGCGGATCCACCTGCTCAGCAGAAGCTTCTGGCTCAACTGCCTCAATCTCTTCGTGCTGATCCATGATAATTTCTTCCGGGGCTTGCCCCTCAGGCGTTTTCTGTTCTTTACTACTCATGAATTTCTCCGCGTTTTTTTCGCATTCATCTCGCTAACTTCGCTTATTATGGGGATCAGTTTCAGGGTTTCAAGGGAAGCACTCACATTGTCATCAATCTTCGCAACAAGGACCTCGGAAAAATGAATAATCATTTCAAGTGTATTGGCATTGTGGGACACCCACGGCACCCTACTGCACTGACAACACATGAAATGCTCTACCGCTGGCTGTGCACAAAAGGTTACGAGGTCATCGTTGAGCAACAAATCGCTCACGAACTGCAACTGAAGAATGTGAAAACTGGCACGCTCGCCGAGATTGGGCAACTGGCTGATCTCGCGGTAGTTGTTGGTGGCGACGGTAATATGCTGGGCGCGGCGCGCACACTCGCCCGTTACGATATTAAAGTTATTGGAATCAACCGTGGCAACCTGGGTTTCCTGACTGACCTTGACCCCGATAACGCCCAGCAACAATTAGCCGATGTGCTGGAAGGCCACTACATCAGCGAGAAACGTTTTTTGCTGGAAGCGCAAGTCTGCCAGCAAGATTGCCAGAAACGCATCAGCACAGCGATAAATGAAGTTGTACTTCATCCAGGCAAAGTGGCGCATATGATTGAGTTCGAAGTGTATATCGACGAGATCTTTGCGTTTTCTCAGCGATCTGATGGACTAATTATTTCAACGCCAACAGGCTCCACTGCCTATTCCCTCTCTGCGGGCGGTCCTATTCTGACACCCTCTCTGGATGCAATTACCCTGGTGCCCATGTTCCCGCATACGTTGTCAGCACGACCACTGGTCATAAACAGCAGCAGCACGATCCGTCTGCGTTTTTCGCATCGCCGTAACGACCTGGAAATCAGTTGCGACAGCCAGATAGCACTGCCGATTCAGGAAGGTGAAGATGTCCTGATTCGTCGCTGTGATTATCATCTGAATTTGATTCATCCGAAAGATTACAGCTATTTCAATACATTAAGCACCAAGCTCGGCTGGTCAAAAAAATTATTCTAATTTTACGCCAGCCTCTTTACTGTATATAAAACCAGTTTATACTGTACACAATAACAGTAATGGTTTTTCATACAGGAAAACGACTATGTTGGCACAACTGACCATCAGCAACTTTGCTATCGTTCGTGAGCTTGAGATTGATTTTCACAGCGGCATGACCGTAATAACCGGTGAAACCGGTGCGGGTAAATCTATTGCGATAGATGCCCTCGGCCTTTGTCTCGGTGGTCGCGCTGAAGCCGACATGGTGCGTACCGGCGCTGCTCGCGCTGACCTGTGCGCCCGTTTTTCACTGAAAGATACGCCAGCGGCTCTGCGCTGGCTGGAAGAAAACCAACTGGAAGATGGCCGTGAATGCCTGCTTCGTCGCGTAATCAGTAGCGATGGTCGCTCCCGTGGTTTCATCAACGGTACAGCTGTTCCTCTGTCACAACTGCGCGAACTGGGTCAGTTGCTGATTCAGATCCATGGTCAGCACGCTCATCAATTACTCACCAAATCCGAGCACCAAAAATTCCTGCTTGATGGCTATGCCAATGAAACCTCTCTGCTCCAGGAAATGACCGTACGTTATCAGTTGTGGCATCAAAGCTGCCGCGACCTCGCGCACCATCAACAACTAAGTCAGGAACGCGCCGCCCGTGCGGAACTGCTGCAATACCAATTAAAAGAACTTAACGAATTTAATCCGCAGCCCGGAGAGTTTGAGCAAATTGATGAAGAGTACAAACGTCTGGCGAACAGCGGTCAATTACTGACTACCAGCCAGAATGCATTGGCATTAATGGCCGACGGTGAAGACGCAAACCTGCAAAGTCAGCTTTACACGGCTAAACAGCTGGTGAGTGAATTGATTGGCATGGACAGCAAACTGTCCGGCGTACTTGATATGCTGGAAGAAGCTACCATCCAGATTGCTGAAGCCAGCGACGAACTGCGCCACTACTGCGATCGTCTGGATCTCGATCCCAACCGACTGTTTGAACTTGAACAGCGCATCTCAAAACAAATTTCGCTGGCACGTAAACATCACGTCAGCCCTGAGGCATTGCCACAGTATTACCAGTCGCTACTGGAAGAACAGCAGCAACTGGACGATCAGGCCGACTCACAAGAGACGCTCGCGCTGGCGGTAACGAAACATCATCAGCAAGCACTGGAAACGGCACGCGCGTTACACCAGCAACGCCAGCATTATGCAAATGAGTTGGCACAGCTGATCACCGATAGTATGCATGCACTCTCTATGCCGCATGGGCAGTTTACGATTGATGTTAAATTTGACGAGCATCACCTGGGCATTGACGGTGCCGATCGTATTGAGTTTCGGGTAACCACCAACCCAGGTCAGCCAATGCAGCCTATTGCCAAAGTCGCATCCGGTGGTGAGTTGTCCCGCATCGCATTGGCAATCCAGGTCATCACTGCGCGTAAAATGGAAACCCCGGCACTGATTTTTGATGAAGTGGATGTAGGGATTAGCGGTCCAACAGCGGCAGTCGTCGGCAAACTGCTGCGTCAGCTTGGCGAATCAACCCAGGTGATGTGTGTTACCCATTTGCCGCAAGTCGCAGGATGCGGTCATCAACACTATTTTGTCAGCAAAGAAACCGATGGCGCGATGACCGAAACTCATATGGAGTCGCTGGACAAAAAAGCGCGGTTACAGGAGCTGGCGCGCCTGCTTGGCGGCAGTGAAGTCACACGTAACACACTGGCGAATGCGAAAGAACTGCTTGCGGCGTAAACTTTTTTCCTGCTTCACGGTCAGAGTAAACAGCAAAACGCCGTAAGACCGGAAAGCAAAAGGTTTTAAAGTGATGAAAGGTCTATTATCATCGGCATATTACAGATGAGCCACGTACTGCTCGGGCCCGAAAAGGAATCAAATCATTATGCGCTGTAAAACGCTGACTGCTGCAGCAGCAGTACTATTGATGTTGACCGCAGGCTGTTCCACTCTGGAGCGAGTGGTTTACCGTCCTGACATCAACCAGGGGAACTATCTGACCGCTAACGACGTATCCAAAATACGTGTTGGCATGACGCAACAACAAGTTGCGTACGCATTGGGTACACCGCTGATGTCCGATCCATTTGGTACGAATACCTGGTTCTATGTGTTCCGTCAGCAACCAGGCCATGAAGGTGTAACACAGCAAACGCTGACGCTGACCTTTAACAGTAGCGGTGTGTTGACCAACATTGATAACAAACCCGCGCTGACTGGCAACGAATAAAATTTGCTGTTTATAACGATTAAAAAAAGGTGCTCAATGAGCACCTTTTTCATAGGAGGATCCTATGTCTGTACCAGAAAGCAAAGCTGCACTGTTGCAGGAAATGGAAAAATCATGGAATGGACTTACAAAAAAGTTATCTCGCATTCCAGAAGAAAAAGCTTTTCTCATCACAATGGAAGGGCATGCCAGCGGCACTGTGATGAGTGCGGCTAACCTGGTAAGCTATCTAATAGGTTGGGGAGAGCAGGTTCTTATCTGGCACAGACAAGAAGAAGCAGGAATCCCCATTGATTTTCCGGCTAAAGACCATAAGTGGAATGAACTTGGGAAACTAGCGCAGACATTTTACGCTAATTATTCCCATGTCACATTATGGTCCCAATTGTGCGAAATGTTAGAAACCAACCATCAGCAACTCAAATCGCTAGTGGAACGCTACAGCGATAACGAGTTATACCATCATCCCTGGTACGGTAAATGGACGCGTGGCCGAATGATCCAATTTAATACCGTATCACCCTATAGAAATGCAAGCACACGTTTGAACGCCCTACTAAAACAATTCTGACAATAGATTTGCTATTTATTCGCTGATTTTTCTGCTCGTTGCCTGCGAAGCTCTTTCGGATCGGCAATGAGAGGACGATAAATCTCCACCCGATCTCCATCATGCACGGTATCGCTCAGTTTTGCCGGACGGCTGTAAATGCCGACTTTGTTTTTAGTTAAATCGATATCGGTACGCAATTCCAGCAAGCCACTGGCGCGAATTGCTTCTTCAACCGTCGCGCCCTCCTGCAATCTTACCCGTTGCAGGTATTGTTTCTCGGGTAATGCGTAAGCAACCTCAACGGCAATTTTACCTGGCACTGTAGACCTCTTTTGCACGAACAGTAAAAGCCTGCACCATATTAGCTGCCAGCTCTTTAAACACGCGACCAAAGGCGAGTTCAATCAACTTATTGGTAAACTCAAAGTCGAGATGAAACTCAATACGGCACGCGTCCTGGCTCAACGGCGTAAACTTCCAGCCGCCGATCAATTTCTTAAACGGTCCATCAACCAGACTCATCAGAATACTTTGGTTACTGGTCAACTGGTTGCGGGTAGTAAACGTTTTGCTGATCCCAGCCTTAGACACATCTACCGCAGCGGTCATCTGCCCAGGAGTGGACTCCAGAATCCGGCTTCCAGTGCACCCTGGTAAAAACTGAGGATAAGACTGAACGTCATTCACTAACTGATACATTTGCTCCGCGCTGTAGGGTACCAGTGCGGTCCGGCTAATCTGAGGCATAACAATTTCCATCAACAAAAATCCAACAAATAATATCATTTATCCTGCCGTAAAAAAAACGCTATCCCGACGCTGGGTAACATCCGGTTCATGCTAAGATAGAGCCTTGTCCCCCGCAGGATTGATATGGGGTATTTTCGATTTCAGATTACCGATGATTCACGACGCTTATGACGAAGAAAAAAGCACATAAACCTGGTTCAGCGACCATCGCGCTTAACAAGCGCGCCCGTCACGAATACTTTATTGAAGAAGAGTTCGAAGCGGGACTTGCCCTGCAGGGCTGGGAAGTTAAATCCCTGCGCGCAGGAAAAGCCAATATTAGCGACAGCTATGTCCTTCTGCGCGACGGAGAAGCGTTCCTGTTTGGAGCAAACATCACGCCGATGGCAGTGGCTTCCACGCACGTGGTGTGCGACCCTACTCGCACCCGCAAACTGCTTCTCAACCAGCGCGAACTTGACTCTCTCTATGGCCGAGTGAACCGTGAAGGTTATACCGTAGTGGCGCTCTCCCTGTACTGGAAAAATGCCTGGTGCAAAGTAAAAATCGGCGTCGCGAAAGGTAAGAAACAACACGATAAACGTTCTGATATAAAAGAACGCGAATGGCAGGTTGATAAAGCACGTATCATGAAAAACGCGCACCGTTAAACCTATATAAGCGATACTAATCAAATCTTCACCGCGCCTCCCTATCCGGTGGCGCGAATGAACACCTTGTCGACTGTCAAATCTGACATTGATGTAGCCATCCCATTGCTTAATCGAAGAAAAATCATACTATGCAGGCGCTAATTCCAGGATGATAACGCCTTTGGGGCTAGTCATGGCGCTCAAAAATCTGGTATACTTAACGTTACACATTGGGGCTGATTCTGGATTCGACGGGATTTGCGAAACCCAAGGTGCATGCCGAGGGGCGGTTGGCCTCGTAAAAAGCCGCAAAAAATAGTCGCAAACGACGAAAACTACGCTTTAGCAGCTTAATAACCTGCTTAGAGCCCTCTCTCCCTAGCCTCCGCTCTTAGGACGGGGATCAAGAGAGGTCAAACCCAAAAGAGATCGCGTGGAAGCCCTGCCTGGGGTTGAAGCGTTAAAACTTAATCAGGCTAGTTTGTTAGTGGCGTGTCCGTCCGCAGCTGGCAAGCGAATGTAAAGACTGACTAAGCATGTAGTACCGAGGATGTAGGAATTTCGGACGCGGGTTCAACTCCCGCCAGCTCCACCAATCATGATTGGATGGTGTTATCACAACACCAACAAAAACAGGAAGTTAGAAGTCTCATCAGGACACCGACCAGACGGTGGGGAGACAAAAAAGGATACGCAACGGAGTCGCGACTCCCTGTGACATTAAAGCCCGCTGATGCGGGCTTTTTTATTGGTCCGGATTCCATCGTGTGTAAACCCCATTCAATTACAGTCCAGACATATACAGCATCCCTCAGGTCAGTATCAGCTTCTCGAAAAATAGTAACTGTCATTAACCCGTTGCCAGAAATAGAAAAATTAGCCTCCATAGCCAGTCTTCCCGGAATCTGTTTGTTCATTAAGATTGTTATCGATGTCATCAAATAACATCGGTTGAATGGGATTGTTCTTACTCACATTAGTCGATACGGAACTCAGTAAGTTGAAGTAACTCCGAACTCTGAAAAAGTAGTTTAAATAGCATTTCAACAGATGAGCAAACAAATGCCATCCGGTCGAAAACTGGATAAAACCGAAATTAATATATTGTTTTAATTATATATTTATGTTCAGCCCAATTTTTATCCCTTACATTTTTTGTTATTGATTTGTTGTTTTTGATCACAATAAGAAAACAATATGTAACTTTTGTGCGCATTTTTCAGAAATGTAGATATTTTTAGATTATGGCTACGAAATGAGCATCGCCATGTCACCCTACATCTCATAAGAGGAGCGCTTCTGATGAATGCACTGACCGCCGTACAAAATAACACTGTCGATTCAGGCCAGGACTATAGCGGATTCACCCTCATCCCGTCGGCACAATCCCCGCGTCTGCTGGAACTCACCTTCACCGAACAGACGACCAAACAGTTCCTCGAGCAGGTAGCCGAGTGGCCCGTGCAGGCGCTGGAGTACAAATCGTTTCTGCGTTTTCGGGTAGGCAAAATTCTTGACGATCTGTGTGCGAACCAGCTGCAACCGTTGCTGTTGAAGACGTTGCTAAACCGCGCTGAAGGTGCGCTGTTGATCAATGCAGTAGGTGTCGATGATGTGAAGCAGGCGGATGAGATGGTGAAGCTGGCGACGGCGGTGGCGCATCTGATTGGCCGTTCCAATTTCGATGCCATGAGCGGTCAGTATTATGCGCGTTTTGTAGTGAAAAATGTCGATAACTCAGACAGCTATCTGCGTCAGCCGCACCGCGTAATGGAGCTGCACAACGACGGCACCTACGTCGAAGAAATCACTGATTACGTACTGATGATGAAAATCGACGAGCAGAACATGCAGGGCGGAAATTCGCTGCTGCTGCATCTCGATGACTGGGAACATCTGGACCACTTTTTCCGCCACCCGCTGGCGCGCCGTCCGATGCGCTTTGCCGCGCCGCCGAGCAAAAACGTCAGCAAAGATGTTTTCCATCCGGTGTTCGACGTTGATCAGCAGGGTCGCCCGGTGATGCGCTATATCGACCAGTTCGTCCAGCCGAAAGACTTCGAAGAAGGCGTGTGGTTGAGCGAGCTTTCCGATGCCATTGAAACCAGCAAAGGCATTCTTTCTGTGCCCGTTCCCGTTGGCAAATTCCTGTTGATTAACAATCTGTTCTGGCTGCACGGTCGCGACCGCTTTACCGCGCATCCGGATCTGCGTCGTGAACTGATGCGCCAGCGCGGCTATTTCGCTTATGCCACTCACCACTACCAGACGCATCAGTAAGCGCAAAGGAATTGAGCGGATGTATGATTTTGTGATTATTGGCGGCGGCATCATCGGCATGTCGACCGCCATGCAACTGATTGATGTCTATCCGGACGCCCGCATAGCGTTGCTGGAAAAAGAGTCCGGCCCTGCCTGTCATCAGACGGGCCACAACAGCGGCGTGATCCATGCCGGGGTTTATTACACGCCCGGTAGCCTGAAGGCGCAGTTTTGCCTGGCGGGGAACCGCGCCACTAAAGCCTTTTGCGATCAAAACGGCATTCGCTTTGACAACTGCGGCAAGATGCTGGTCGCCACCTCTGAACTCGAAATGGAACGGATGCGCGCCTTATGGGAACGCACGGCGGCGAACGGTATCGAGCGCGAGTGGTTAAACGCCGACGAACTGCGCGAGCACGAACCGAATATCACCGGGCTTGGCGGTATTTTTGTGCCGTCCAGCGGCATTGTCAGCTACCGCGAAGTCACAGCGGCGATGGCAAAAATCTTCCAGGCCAGAGGCGGTGAGATTATCTATAACGCCGAAGTCAGCGCCCTCAGTGAGCATAAAAACGGCGTGGTGATACGTACCCGTCAGGGCGGCGAATATGAAGCATCGACACTGATTAGCTGTTCCGGGCTGATGGCTGACCGGCTGGTGAAAATGCTCGGCCTCGAACCGGGCTTTATCATCTGCCCGTTCCGTGGCGAATATTTCCGCCTTGCGCCGGAGCATAACCAGATTGTTAACCATCTGATTTACCCCATTCCCGACCCGGCAATGCCCTTTTTAGGCGTTCATCTCACCCGGATGATCGACGGCAGCGTGACCGTAGGGCCAAACGCGGTGCTGGCGTTCAAACGCGAAGGCTATCGCAAGCGCGACTTCTCATTTAGCGACACGCTGGAGATTTTGGGCTCGTCGGGGATTCGCCGGGTGCTGCAAAACCATCTACGCTCAGGACTAGGCGAGATGAAAAACTCGCTGTGCAAAAGCGGCTATCTGCGGCTGGTGCAAAAGTATTGTCCCCGGCTTTCGTTAAGCGATCTCCAGCCCTGGCCTGCCGGTGTGCGGGCGCAGGCGGTATCGCCGGACGGCAAGCTGATTGACGATTTTCTGTTTGTCACCACCCCGCGCACGATCCACACCTGCAATGCGCCCTCCCCGGCAGCGACATCAGCAATTCCTATTGGTGCGCATATTGTCAGCAAGGTACAAACGCTGTTGGCAAGCCAGAGTAACCCCGGACGCACGCTGCGAGCGGCACGTAGTGTGGATGCCTTACACGCCGCGTTTAATCAATAACCTTTGAAAACAGGATGTAGCGATGAAACTTAACGACAGTAACTTATTCCGCCAGCAGGCGTTGATTAACGGGGAATGGCTGGACGCCAACAATGGCGAGGTCATCGATGTCACTAATCCGGCGAACGGCGACAAGCTGGGTAGCGTGCCGAAAATGGGCGCTGATGAAACCCGCGCCGCTATCGACGCCGCCAACCGCGCCCTGCCCGCCTGGCGTGCGCTCACCGCTAAAGAACGCGCCACCATTCTGCGCAACTGGTTCAATTTAATGATGGAGCATCAGGACGATTTAGCGCGTCTGATGACCCTCGAACAGGGCAAACCGCTGGCTGAAGCGAAAGGCGAAATCAGCTACGCCGCCTCCTTTATTGAGTGGTTTGCCGAAGAAGGCAAACGCATTTATGGCGACACCATTCCCGGTCATCAGGCCGATAAGCGCCTGATTGTGATCAAGCAGCCGATTGGCGTTACCGCCGCCATCACGCCGTGGAACTTCCCGGCGGCGATGATTACCCGTAAAGCCGGTCCGGCGCTGGCGGCAGGCTGCACCATGGTACTGAAGCCCGCCAGTCAGACGCCGTTCTCTGCGCTGGCACTGGCGGAACTGGCGATTCGCGCGGGCATTCCGGCTGGCGTGTTTAACGTGGTCACCGGTTCGGCAGGCGCGGTCGGTAATGAACTGACCAGCAACCCGCTGGTACGCAAACTGTCGTTTACCGGCTCGACCGAAATTGGCCGCCAGTTAATGGAACAGTGCGCGAAAGACATCAAAAAAGTGTCGCTGGAGCTCGGCGGCAACGCGCCGTTTATCGTCTTTGACGATGCCGATCTCGATAAAGCCGTGGAAGGCGCGCTGGCCTCGAAATTCCGCAACGCCGGGCAAACCTGCGTTTGCGCCAACCGTTTATACGTGCAGGACGGCGTGTATGACCGTTTTGCCGAAAAATTGCAGCAGGCGGTGAGCAAACTGCACATCGGCGACGGGCTGGATAAAGGCGTCACCATCGGGCCGCTGATCGATGAAAAAGCGGTAGCAAAAGTGGAAGAGCATATTGCCGATGCGCTGGAGAAAGGCGCGCGTGTGGTTTGCGGCGGTAAAGCGCACGAACGCGGCGGCAACTTCTTCCAGCCAACCATTCTGGTGGACGTTCCGGCTAACGCCAAAGTGTCGAAAGAAGAGACGTTCGGCCCCCTCGCCCCGCTGTTCCGCTTTAAAGATGAAGCTGATGTGATTGCGCAAGCCAATGACACCGAATTTGGCCTTGCCGCCTATTTCTACGCCCGTGATTTAAGCCGCGTCTTCCGCGTGGGCGAGGCGCTGGAGTACGGCATCGTCGGCATCAATACCGGCATTATTTCTAATGAAGTGGCCCCGTTCGGTGGTATCAAAGCCTCGGGTCTGGGTCGTGAAGGTTCGAAGTATGGCATCGAAGATTACTTAGAAATCAAATATATGTGCATCGGTCTTTAACTGGAGAACGCGAATGAGCAGCAATAAAGAGTTAATGCAGCGCCGCAGTCAGGCGATTCCCCGTGGCGTTGGGCAAATTCACCCGATTTTCGCTGACCGCGCGGAAAACTGCCGGGTGTGGGACGTTGAAGGCCGTGAGTATCTTGATTTCGCGGGCGGCATTGCGGTGCTCAATACCGGGCACCTGCATCCGAAAGTGGTTGCGGCGGTGGAAGCGCAGTTGAAAAAACTGTCGCACACCTGCTTCCAGGTGCTGGCCTACGAGCCGTATCTTGAGCTGTGCGAGATTATGAATCAGAAGGTGCCAGGCGATTTTGCCAAAAAAACGCTGCTGGTCACCACAGGTTCTGAAGCGGTAGAGAACGCGGTGAAAATCGCCCGCGCCGCCACCAAACGTAGCGGCACCATCGCCTTTAGCGGCGCGTATCACGGGCGCACGCATTACACTTTGGCGCTGACCGGCAAGGTGAATCCGTACTCTGCGGGGATGGGCCTGATGCCGGGCCATGTTTATCGCGCGCTTTATCCTTGCCCGCTGCACGGCATAAGCGAGGATGATGCTATCGCCAGCATCCACCGGATCTTCAAAAATGACGCGGCGCCGGAAGATATCGCCGCCATCGTGATTGAGCCGGTTCAGGGCGAAGGCGGTTTCTACGCCGCGACGCCAGCCTTTATGCAACGTTTACGCGCGCTGTGTGACGAGCACGGGATCATGCTGATTGCCGATGAAGTGCAGAGCGGCGCGGGGCGTACCGGCACGCTGTTTGCGATGGAGCAAATGGGCGTAGCACCGGATCTCACCACCTTTGCGAAATCGATCGCAGGCGGTTTCCCGCTGGCGGGCATCACCGGGCGCGCCGAAGTGATGGACGCTGTCGCACCTGGCGGTCTGGGCGGCACTTATGCCGGTAACCCGATTGCCTGCGTGGCAGCGCTGGAAGTGTTGAAGGTGTTCGAGCAGGAAAATCTGCTGCAAAAAGCCAACGATCTGGGGCAGAAGTTGAAAGACGGAATGTTGGCGATCGCCGAAAAACACCCGGAGATCGGCGACGTACGCGGGCTGGGGGCGATGATCGCCATCGAGCTGTTTGAAGATGGCGATCACAACAAACCGGACGCCAAACTCACCGCCGAGATCGTGGCTCGCGCCCGCGATAAGGGCCTGATTCTTCTCTCCTGTGGCCCGTATTACAACGTGCTGCGCATCCTGGTACCGCTCACCATTGAAGATGCTCAGATTCGTCAGGGTCTGGAGATCATCGGCCAGTGTTTTGCTGAGGCGAAACAGTAGGTCCGTACCCATGCCGGAAGCGACGCTTTGCGTCTTGTCCGGCCCACGGAAATCCAGGTCGGATAAGGCGTTTACGCCGCATCCGACATTCAGCGCACCATGCCGGAGGCGACGCTTTGCGTCTTGTCCGGCCTACGGGGATCCAGGCCGGATAAGGCGGAGCCGCTCTCCGGCAAAAAGAATCAATAACAATTAAACGCGTGACCCGACGCGGGAAATGTCGGGGCGCTCTCCCAAGTGACACACTTTCGAGAGGATTCAGGATGGGGCAATCATCGCAACCACATGAGTTAGGCGGCGGGCTGAAATCACGCCACGTCACCATGTTGTCTATTGCCGGTGTTATCGGCGCAAGTCTGTTTGTCGGTTCCAGCGTCGCCATCGCCGAAGCGGGCCCGGCGGTATTACTGGCCTATCTGTTCGCCGGGCTACTGGTGGTTATGATTATGCGGATGCTGGCGGAAATGGCGGTTGCTACGCCTGACACCGGCTCCTTTTCCACCTATGCCGATAAAGCCATTGGCCGCTGGGCGGGCTATACCATCGGCTGGCTGTACTGGTGGTTTTGGGTACTGGTTATCCCTCTGGAAGCCAACATCGCCGCCATGATCCTGCACTCGTGGGTTCCCGGCATTCCCATCTGGTTATTTTCCCTCGTCATTACCCTCGCCTTAACCGGCAGTAATTTATTAAGCGTTAAAAACTACGGTGAATTTGAGTTCTGGTTAGCGATATGCAAAGTGATTGCCATCCTGGCATTTATTTTCCTCGGCGCAGTGGCGATTAGCGGTTTTTACCCATATGCAGAAGTGAGCGGTATTTCAAGATTATGGGATAGCGGCGGCTTTATGCCCAACGGCTTCGGGGCGGTATTAAGCGCGATGCTGATCACCATGTTCTCGTTTATGGGCGCGGAAATTGTCACCATCGCCGCCGCAGAATCCGACACGCCGGATAAACATATTGTCCGCGCCACCAACTCGGTTATCTGGCGTATCTCTATTTTCTATTTGTGTTCTATTTTTGTCGTCGTGGCTCTCATTCCGTGGAATATGCCAGGACTGAAAACCGTGGGTTCCTACCGTTCCGTGCTGGAGCTGCTGAATATTCCGCATGCAAAATTCATTATGGATTGCGTTATTTTGCTGTCAGTAACCAGTTGCCTGAACTCGGCGCTGTATACCGCGTCAAGGATGCTCTACTCCTTAAGCCGTCGCGGTGATGCGCCCGCGGTAATGGGTAAAATCAACCGCAGTAAAACCCCGTACGTGGCAGTATTACTCTCCACCGGTGCGGCATTTTTAACGGTGGTAGTGAACTATTACGCGCCTGCGAAAGTGTTTAAATTCCTGATCGACAGCTCCGGCGCTATCGCCTTGCTGGTTTATTTAGTCATTGCCGTTTCGCAATTACGGATGCGTAAAATCCTACTGGCGGAAGGCGGCGATATTCGCCTGCGCATGTGGCTTTATCCGTGGCTCACCTGGCTGGTGATTGGCTTTATTACTTTTGTGTTGGTGGTGATGCTATTCCGTCCGGCTCAACAGTTAGAAGTGATCTCCACCGGCTTATTAGCGATAGGGATTATCTGTACCGTGCCAATTATGGCTCGCTGGAAAAAGCTGATAATGTGGCAAAAAACACCCATTCATAATACGCGCTGATAATGATCAGGAGTCACACCATGACCATTACCTCTCTGGATGGCTATCGCTGGTTGAAGAACGATATTATTCGCGGCAATTTTCAGCCGGATGAAAAATTACGGATGAGTTTGCTGACATCGCGTTATGCACTTGGCGTCGGGCCGTTGCGGGAAGCGCTTTCGCAACTGGTGGCAGAACGACTGGTCACGGTGGTGAATCAAAAAGGGTATCGGGTGGCGTCTATGTCAGAGCAGGAGTTGCTCGATATTTTCGATGCCCGTGCCAATATGGAAGCGATGCTGGTAAGCCTGGCGATTGCCCGCGGTGGCGATGAGTGGGAGGCAGACGTTCTTGCGAAGGCGCATCTGCTCAGTAAGCTTGAGGCCTGTGACGCCAGTGAGAAAATGCTTGATGAGTGGGATCTGCGTCATCAGGCGTTTCATACTGCAATTGTGACAGGCTGTGGTTCTCACTATTTGCTGCAAATGCGTGAACGGTTGTTTGATCTGGCGGCGCGCTATCGCTTCATCTGGTTGCGGCGAACGGTGCTTTCCGTGGAAATGCTGGAAGATAAACACAACCAACATCAAATTTTAACCGAAGCTGTGCTGGCGCGGGATGCCGCGCGCGCCAGTGAGTTAATGCGCCAGCATTTGCTGACGCCGATTCCCATTATCCAGCAGGCGATGGCGGACTAACCGCTATTACTCTGGAATACGCAACACTTGTCCCGGATAAATTTTATCCGGGCTTTTCAGCATCGGTTTATTCGCTTCGAAGATTTTATTGTACAGATTGGCGTTGCCGTAGACCTGTTTGGAAATGGCGCTAAGAGTGTCGCCAGACTTAACGGTATAAAACTGGCTGGCAGTGGCTGGTGTCGCAGTTTTTACCTGATCGTCGACGCTGGCGATACCAGAAATATTCCCCACCGCAACAAGGATTTTTTCCTTCGCTTCCTGGCTCAAACCATCACCAGTCACTGTCGCTTTGCCATCGGTAATTTGGATATTTACTTTATCGGCATCTGGAATGCCGGTTTTGTTCAGATGCTCCTGCACCTTCTTCGCCTGATCGTCTTTATCATGCTGACCAGTAACTGTATCCCAGAGTTTTTCTCCGGCATCTTTCACAAAATTGAACAGACCCATAGTTACCTCGTTCGTTAACGGAAACACTCAGAAAGTGTAGCAGAGGAACGCGGCGCACTAACGCCGCGGAGTAAGCACAGAGTTAATCTCGGGTTTGCACCCAGAAAGCGTGAATTAAACCAGGGATATACCCAAGCAGCGTCAACAAGATATTAATGATGAACGCCCAACCAAATCCTTTGCCCAGCAGCACGCCGAGCGGCGGCAAAATGATGGTGATGACGATTCTCCAGAAACCCATATGTACTCCCTATAAGAAAATTAACCATTGTTTAAAAAGAGATTTTATCTCCTAAGCGAAATAATTTTAGCGGAACCTGCCAGTTTCAGCCTACGCGTTTACCCTCATTTACGCTGCTGACGCTGGTATACGTTGAACTTTTAGTTTAGAATTTACTTAATTTAGAAAACACTTAAATAATTATGACTGAACTCGCCCAACTACAGGCCAGCGCCGAACAGGCTGCGGCCTTACTGAAAGCAATGAGTCACCCCAAACGGTTGTTGATTCTGTGCATGCTTTGCGGGTCACCTGGGACCAGCGCCGGAGAACTGGCTCGCATTACCGGACTTAGCGCCTCCGCCACGTCACAGCATCTGGCTCGCATGCGTGACGAGGGACTTATTGACAGCCAGCGGGACGCCCAACGCATTCTTTATTCCATTAAAAATGAGGCGGTAAATGCCATTATCGCCACCCTGAAAAATATCTATTGTCCGTAAGGAGTGACGATGGCTTTGATAACAATTTCACCGCATGACGCGCAAGAATTAATCGCGCGTGGTGCAAAGTTAATCGATATTCGTGATGCCGACGAATATCTTCGTGAACATATTCCAGCAGCCTCTCTGGCACCATTATCCGTGATAGAACAGTCTGGTCTTCCGGATAAATTGCGTAGCGAACAAATTATATTCCACTGCCAGGCAGGTAAACGCACCAGCAATAACGCCGATAAATTAGCAGCGATTGCCGCCCCCGCAGAGGTCTTTTTACTGGAAGATGGGATCGATGGCTGGAAAAAAGCGGGATTGCCAGTAGCAGAAAATAAATCTCAACCGTTGCCATTAATGCGTCAGGTACAGATCGCCGCTGGCGGCTTAATATTAATCGGCGTCGTACTGGGTTATGCCATTAATAGCAGCTTCTTCTTATTAAGTGGATTTGTCGGCGCAGGATTAATGTTTGCAGGAATCAGCGGTTTTTGCGGGATGGCAAGGCTATTAGACAAGATGCCGTGGAATCAGCGAACTTGAGAAGCAACGCCGGATGCGCCATAGAGGCGGCATCCGGCGCCAGGGATTAGATCAGGAAATCGTCGAGAGATTTACCTTCTGCCAGCGCCTGAGCAATTGGCTTCGGCGTACGGCCCTGACCGGTCCAGGTTTTGGTTTCACCATTGAAGTCGGTGAATTTATATTTTGCTGGACGCGGTTCACGCTTTTTACCTGCACGCGGAGCAGCGGTGCCGTTAGCCAATAACTCTTCCGGGTTAATACCATCAGCTTTCATCAGCTCCAGCCAGGTGCTAATTTTTTCCTGGCGTTCTGCCAGTTCACGCTGCTGCTGTTCTTCTTCTTCACGTCTTTCTTTAGTGACAACCCTGAATTTTTCGAGCATTTCTTCAAGAACGTCAATGGAGAATTCGCGAGCCATTGCACGAAGGGTGCGGATATTATTTAAGCTTTGTAACATTACAGACATAATAAAGAAAACCTTTTAACGCCAAAACAAAAAGTATTTCGCCGCGTAGTGTAAGCGATCACTTATTATATTTCCACAAAATTTAATATATTTACAATCGCGAAGGGATATTATTTCGCGCGTTATTTGCTGACACATTAATGCTTATATGCAAATTATATAGCAGCCATTTAACTTACTTATTACAGCTACTGGTGAGTGTTCCGGCGTACGATACAACCTCCCGGCCGATAATGGAACACGCAACCAGCATAAATATGCATATAAAAAGAATACATATTAGTTATTCAAACCTGAAACTTTGTGCTGCCATTACAGGCTTTACAACATAAAAGATGCTGAATGAGGCCAGGCGCGCTCCTAAGCCGAATTCTCTACGCTTTGCTGCGTAAACACACCTTGATCACTCTGCCAAAAGACATCTGAACTACGTCATAACATAATGATTTAAAATAACATTATCTTTTAAGACATAAAAAAATCCAGAATGTACAAAAAATGCGCCACTACGGAATATTTTATCTACAAAAACCAAGGAAATAAAAATTTTTCACTAATTGATAAGTCATAGCCAGCGATATACGCTATGCGAAAGTGCAAACGGTAATTTAAACCACTGCATTCACATTCATCCGATTTCGCGTTTATTAAGGAGCATGGGCATGTTCTCACCGCAGTCACGCTTGCGTCATGCAGTAGCAGATACGTTCGCGATGGTTGTTTACTGTTCTGTCGTGAACATGTTTATCGAAGTATTTCTCTCCGGAATGAGCTTCGAACAGTCCCTTTATTCCAGACTGGTAGCGATTCCGGTGAACATCTTAATTGCATGGCCATACGGTATGTACCGCGATCTATTTATGCGAATGGCACGCAAAGTTGGCTCGTCGGGCTGGGTAAAAAATCTTGCGGATATTCTGGCTTATGTGACGTTCCAGTCACCGGTATATATGGCAATCTTACTCGTCGTGGGCGCGGGTTGGCACCAGATTATGGCAGCAGTCAGTTCAAACATCGTCGTTTCGATGTTGATGGGTGCGGTCTATGGCTACTTCCTTGATTACTGCCGCCGCCTGTTCAAAGTCAGCAATTACCAGCAGGTAAAAGCCTGATCCTTCTTTGTCGCGACTGGCAATGCCAGTCGCGTCTTTAATTGGCTTCGCCAAACAATCCATGTAAATAACGTTCAAGCGCAACACGCGAGCTGAAACCGTGTGGAATGCCGTAATGCTCGTGACGCTCACCCGCTAAATAGAGCGGGAACTGCTGGTAATGATCGCAAGTTTTAATATCGGAAGCCGGTTCTGCCAGTGTCGAACTACGTTCTTTTAACGTGGGATGAATTACCAGTGCGGTACGTCCCATTCGCGCTTCGCGATTAACATAGACATAATTTTCCCCACGGCGATAACCATAAGTTTTCTGGGTTACCACATCGACGGTAAAACCGACTTTCTCAAGTACGCGCGCCACCTCGTCTGGTCGTAAATACATATTTTATCCTCGTTATTATCTACCGCGGCCCTACCTTACCTGATTGAGCATTCACAACGCTTTCAGAAAAGTCCATAAAGCCACGATGAATCTCTGTTAAGAAAATTATGGTCTACACTGAAAATTACATTGAATCCTGATGGGAGATCATATGTTTAACAGACCGAACCGTAACGACGTCGATGATGGCGTGCAGGATATTCAGAATGATGTCAATCAATTAGCTGACAGCCTGGAATCTGTATTGAAGTCCTGGGGCAGCGACGCTAAAGGGGAAGCCGAAGCCGCACGCAGTAAAGCTCAGGCTTTACTGAAAGAAACCAGAGCGCGGATGCATGGTCGAACTCGCGTCCAGCAAGCCGCGCGCGATGCTGTTGGCTGCGCAGACTCTTTTGTTCGTGAAAGACCCTGGTGTAGTGTGGGAACAGCTGCTGCGGTAGGTATTTTTATCGGCGCGTTGTTAAGCATGCGTAAATCGTAGTGAAACAATGATAATAAATACACGTCCCTGGCCCCGAAGCCTGACTTCGGGGTTTTTAACTTAAGGCACTGCGTAATTGTTGTGCCACCTGCTGCGCCATACTTTCGCTAACGATATTGGTAAACGAGAGCAGCAATCCTCCTTCCCCATTTGAGCGGATACGCCAGTCGCTAAGTGCCTGCACCGCAAGGCCAGCAGCATTGGCCTTACGCGCGTGGGCAATATCGTCGCCCACCATGCTGATAACCATCTGGATACCGCCTTTTTGCGGCACAACCTGAAATCCCTGCTGCGTCAACGCCTGCTCAATCCACTGCCGACGTTGAGCATAGTGCTGACGCATTTTCTTCAGATGCCGCCAGAAATGCCCCTCACGAATGAAATCTGCCAGTGTGTTCTGCCACAGTACGGGTACCGCACATGGCTCCAGTGACGCCTGTTGGCGGAATTGCGTAATCTGCTCCACCGGCACCACCAGCCACGCACAGCGCAGTGCAGGAAATAGCGATTTGCTGAATGTTCCGGCATAAATTACCCGCTGCGGTGCGTCGAGACTTTTCAGCGCCGGTAACGGCTTACCGTGATAGCGAAACTCACTGTCGTAATCATCTTCAATAATCCATGCCTGACTACGCTCTGCCCATTCCAGTATCTGGTGCCTGCGCGCTAAAGAAAGCGCCACACCCAGCGGGCTCTGGTGTGCCGGAGTAATCAGAGCAAAACGCGCATCAGGATAATTTTGTATTCCGCTTGTGACATCCAGTCCGTTGTCATCAACCGGCACCGGTAAAATTTCCACACCGTGGCGAGTGACAATCGGGCGAATCAGTGGAAAGCCGGGATCTTCCATCCACATCCCGTTTCCCGGTTTCGCCAGCGCGTGCAGAATTAAAGCCATTGAGGCCGCATAACCGTGAGTGATAAAGACCTGCTCTGGCTGACAATCAATCCCACGTGAAACGCGTAAGTAATCAACTATTGCCTCGCGCAACGCCGCCTCGCCGCAGACATCGCCTAATGCCAAATCAAAGCGCGTCTGGGTACGCAGACGGCGGCCCATCACCCGCGCCCACTGCTCTCGCGGAAAGAGATCGAGTGCGGGTAATCCCAATTGAAATGGCAATGGCTGCTGACTTTCACCAGCAAAAGCCACGACATCCACAGCAGATTGTTGCGGATGTATCTGCTCACTGACAAATGTGCCAGCCTGTCCCCGCCTGACCAGCCATCCTTGCGCCACCAGCTCAGCATACGCATTTTCGACAGTGGATCGAGAGACACCCAGTTCCTGCGACCAGGTACGACTCGAAGGTAGCCTTGCGCCAGGTTTCAGTTCCCCTTGCTCAATAGCCGTTTTTAACTGACGGGCGATATCCTGATAACGTGGCATATGGTCTGCTTTTTTACGTAATTTATGGCTCTCTTTAGCAGTCCATTATAGTGCTACATTGCGGGCGTTAATAAGAGGAGAAACTGTATGACTACATTACGTCAGCCTTACTACGAACTTAGCCCGGCAGTGTATAACGCACTGGTGCAGGCCAAAACAGCACTGGAAAATAGCGCGCTGGATACCACGCTGATGGAGTTAATTTATTTGCGCGTCTCGCAAATCAACGGCTGCGCATTTTGTCTGGAGATGCACAGCAAAGCATTACGCAAATCCGGCGTGCCACAGCACAAACTGGACGCCCTGGCAGGCTGGCGCGTAAGCCATCATTTTGACGATCGCGAGCGGGCGGCGCTGGCATGGGCGGAATCGGTAACCGATATTGCCCGAACTCATGCGGAAGACGAGGTTTATCAACCTTTGCTTGAGCATTTCAGCGCAGCAGAAATCAGCGACTTAACGTTTGCCATCGGGCTGATGAATTGTTTTAACCGTCTGGCCGTTTCCATGCGCATGTAACTTCTTGATGCCGGGTAATCGCCCGGCAAAAAAACACAAAATCCCCTACCCCGTCGGGCCATTCAGCGGTGGCGTAATCAATCTAAAATTCCCATATCTTGTATGGTTGAATCTTTTTTCAACTACATCTAGTATCTCTGTATCAACAGAGAGACAACCCGACGCGTATCATCGCGCCGTATCTTCATTTTAAACGGAAATACGAATCATGCGCATTACTATTTACACTCGTAACGATTGCGTTCAGTGCCACGCCACCAAACGGGCGATGGAAAACCGGGGCTTTGATTTTGAAATGATTAATGTCGATCGCGTTCCTGAAGCGGCAGAAGCGCTGCGTGCTCAGGGCTTTCGTCAGTTGCCGGTAGTGATTGCAGGCGATCTTAGCTGGTCTGGTTTCCGCCCGGACATGATCAATCGTCTGCATCCAGCGCCACACGCGGCCAGTGCATGAGCCAGCTCGTCTACTTTTCCAGCAGCTCCGAAAATACGCAGCGTTTTATCGAACGTTTAGGGCTGCCCGCGGTGCGCATCCCGCTTAATGAGCGGCAACGGATTCAGGTAGACGAGCCTTACATCCTGATCGTGCCCTCTTACGGCGGCGGCGGTACGGCTGGCGCGGTGCCACGACAGGTAATTCGCTTTTTAAACGACGAGCACAACCGGGCGTTGCTTCGCGGCGTGATTGCTTCGGGTAATCGCAACTTTGGTGAGGCGTATGGCCGCGCCGGAGATGTGATAGCCCGGAAATGCAGCGTGCCGTGGCTGTACCGCTTTGAGCTCATGGGTACGCAAAGCGATATCGAAAACGTTCGTAAAGGAGTAACCGAATTTTGGCAACGACAACCGCAGAACGCCTGACGCAGAACACGATGGATTACCACGCGCTGAATGCGATGCTTAACCTTTACGATAGCGCAGGTCGCATTCAGTTCGATAAAGACCACCAGGCTGTTGACGCCTTTATGGCGACGCATGTGCGTCCGAACAGTGTGACCTTCAGTAGCCAGCAGCAGCGCCTGAACTGGCTGGTCAACGAAGGTTACTATGATGAAAGCGTTCTTAATCGCTACTCTCGCGACTTTGTCATTACGCTGTTTGCCCACGCACACACCAGCGGTTTTCGTTTCCAGACATTCCTCGGGGCATGGAAGTTTTACACCAGCTATACGTTGAAGACATTCGACGGTAAACGTTATCTGGAAGATTTTGCCGATCGAGTCACGATGGTGGCGCTGACGCTGGCACAAGGCGATGAGACGCTGGCGACGCAACTGACTGATGAGATGCTGTCAGGACGCTTTCAGCCAGCCACGCCAACATTCCTCAACTGCGGTAAGCAGCAGCGCGGCGAACTGGTTTCCTGTTTTCTACTGCGCATTGAAGACAATATGGAGTCGATTGGCCGGGCAGTAAATTCCGCACTGCAACTGTCGAAACGCGGCGGCGGCGTGGCATTTTTGCTGTCGAATCTGCGGGAAGCGGGCGCGCCAATTAAACGTATTGAAAATCAATCTTCTGGTGTAATTCCGGTGATGAAAATGCTGGAAGACGCATTTTCCTATGCCAACCAACTCGGCGCTCGTCAGGGGGCAGGTGCAGTCTATTTACATGCCCATCATCCCGATATTCTGCGTTTTCTCGATACAAAGCGGGAAAATGCCGACGAAAAAATCCGCATTAAAACACTGTCGCTGGGCGTGGTGATCCCGGATATCACTTTCCATCTGGCAAAAGAGAATGCGCAGATGGCGCTGTTTTCGCCTTATGACGTTGAGCGAGTTTATGGCAAGCCGTTTGCCGATATCGCCATCAGTGAACACTATGACGAACTGGTTGCCGATGAACGCATCCGCAAAAAATACCTCAACGCCCGTGATTTCTTCCAGCGACTGGCAGAAATCCAGTTTGAGTCCGGCTATCCCTACATCATGTATGAAGACACGGTTAACCGTGCTAACCCTATCGCCGGGCGCATAAATATGAGCAATCTCTGCTCAGAAATTTTGCAGGTTAACAGCGCCTCAGAGTATGACGAGAATCTCGACTATACCCGCACAGGCCATGATATTTCCTGCAATTTAGGTTCGTTGAATATTGCCCACATCATGGATTCCCCCGACTTTGCCCGCACGGTAGAGACCGCGGTACGCGGTTTAACGGCGGTGTCAGATATGAGTCATATCCGCAGCGTGCCGTCCATCGAAGCCGGAAATGCCGCCTCACACGCCATCGGACTGGGGCAGATGAATTTACACGGTTATCTGGCGCGAGAAGGCATCGCTTATGGTTCACCGGAAGCACTGGATTTCACCAATCTCTATTTCTATACCATCACCTGGCACGCACTGCGTACCTCGATGTTGCTGGCGCGCGAACGCGGTGAAACCTTCGCCGGGTTCAAACAGTCACGCTATGCCAGCGGTGAATATTTCAGCCAATATCTGCAAGGTAACTGGCAGCCGAAAACGGCGAAAGTTGGCGAACTGTTTGCCCGCAGCGGAATTACGTTACCTACCCGTGAGATGTGGGCGCAACTGCGCGACGACGTGATGCGCTATGGCATATACAACCAGAATCTCCAGGCGGTGCCGCCAACCGGTTCTATCTCTTATATCAACCATGCCACGTCGAGTATTCATCCGATTGTGGCGAAAGTAGAGATACGCAAAGAGGGCAAAACAGGACGCGTTTACTACCCTGCCCCGTTTATGACTAACGAAAATCTGGCGCTATATCAGGATGCTTACGAAATTGGCGCAGAAAAGATCATCGACACCTATGCCGAAGCGACTCGCCATGTCGATCAGGGGCTGTCGCTGACGCTGTTTTTCCCCGATACCGCCACCACTCGCGATATCAACAAAGCGCAGATTTACGCCTGGCGCAAGGGTATCAAAACACTCTATTACATTCGCCTGCGTCAGATGGCGCTGGAAGGCACTGAAATTGAAGGCTGCGTCTCCTGTGCACTTTAAGGAATATCTATGAAACTCTCACGTATCAGCGCCATCAACTGGAACAAGATAACAGACGATAAAGATCTGGAGGTGTGGAATCGCCTGACCAGCAATTTCTGGCTACCAGAAAAGGTGCCACTATCGAACGATGTTCCTGCGTGGCAGACATTAAGTGTCGTAGAACAACAACTGACGATGCGCGTTTTTACTGGCCTGACGCTGCTCGATACGCTGCAAAATGTTATCGGCGCGCCTTCGCTGATGCCCGATGCGCTAACGCCTCATGAAGAGGCGGTATTATCGAATATCAGCTTTATGGAAGCGGTTCATGCCCGCTCTTACAGTTCGATTTTCTCGACGCTGTGCCAAACCAAAGATGTCGATGCCGCCTACGCCTGGAGTGAAGAAAACGCACCGTTGCAGCGAAAAGCACAGATTATTCAGCAACATTATCGCGGTGATAATCCGCTGAAAAAGAAAATCGCCAGTGTGTTTCTTGAATCATTTTTGTTCTATTCCGGTTTCTGGCTGCCGATGTATTTTTCCAGCCGCGGAAAGCTAACCAATACCGCAGACCTGATCCGTCTGATTATCCGCGATGAAGCAGTCCACGGTTACTACATCGGCTATAAATATCAGAAAAACCTGGAAAAGATCTCCCAGGCACAACGTGAAGAATTGAAGAGTTTCGCCTTCGATTTGTTGCTGGAACTTTATGACAACGAGTTGCAATACACCGATGAGCTGTACGCCGAAACAACGTGGGCTGACGATGTAAAAGCGTTTCTCTGCTACAACGCCAATAAGGCGTTGATGAATCTGGGCTACGAACCGCTTTTCCCGGCAGAAATGGCAGAAGTGAATCCGGCAATCCTCGCCGCGCTTTCGCCGAATGCCGATGAAAATCACGACTTCTTTTCCGGCTCTGGCTCCTCTTATGTGATGGGGAAAGCGGTCGAAACAGAAGATGAAGACTGGAATTTCTGACGGGGTTATTTTTCAAAAATATCACTACCCGCAGCAGGGAAATAATTCCCGCCAAATATCTTTATATCACGCAAATAATTTGTGGTGATCTACACTGACTCTCTGTTGCATTATTCGCCTGAAACTACAATATTCAGGCGTTTTTTCGCTATCTATAACAAAAAATATCAACTTTTCTCGATTTGCTCTCAGCCCTTATATCATGGGAAATTCCGGCAATTTGCTCGCATCAATATTCATGCCACATTTGCCATCAGGGGTTGCCTCAGATTCTCAGTATGTTAGGGTAGAAAAAAGTGACTATTTCCATTGGGTAATATATCGACATAAACAAATAACAGGAATCTTTCTATTGCATGGCAATTAAATTAGAAATTAAAAATCTTTATAAAATATTTGGCGAGCATCCACAGCGAGCGTTCAAATATATCGAACAAGGACTTTCAAAAGAACAAATTCTGGAAAAAACTGGGCTATCGCTTGGCGTAAAAGACGCCAGTCTGGCCATTGAAGAAGGCGAGATATTTGTCATCATGGGATTATCCGGTTCGGGTAAATCCACAATGGTACGCCTTCTCAATCGCCTGATTGAACCCACCCGCGGGCAAGTGCTGATTGATGGTGTGGATATTGCCAAAATATCCGACGCCGAACTCCGTGAGGTGCGCAGAAAAAAGATTGCGATGGTCTTCCAGTCCTTTGCCTTAATGCCGCATATGACCGTGCTGGACAATACTGCGTTTGGTATGGAATTGGCCGGAATTAATGCCGAAGAACGCCGGGAAAAAGCCATTGATGCACTGCGTCAGGTCGGGCTGGAAAATTATGCCCACAGCTACCCGGATGAACTCTCTGGCGGGATGCGTCAACGTGTGGGATTAGCCCGCGCGTTAGCAATTAATCCGGATATTTTATTAATGGATGAAGCCTTCTCGGCGCTCGATCCATTAATTCGCACCGAGATGCAGGATGAGCTGGTAAAATTACAGGCGAAACATCAGCGCACCATTGTCTTTATTTCCCACGATCTCGATGAAGCCATGCGTATTGGCGACCGAATTGCCATTATGCAAAATGGTGAAGTGGTACAGGTCGGCACACCGGATGAAATTCTCAATAATCCGGCGAATGATTATGTCCGTACCTTCTTCCGTGGCGTCGATATTAGCCAGGTATTCAGTGCGAAAGATATTGCCCGCCGCAGCCCTAATGGCTTAATTCGTAAAACCCCTGGCTTCGGCCCACGTTCGGCACTGAAATTATTGCAGGATGAAGATCGCGAATATGGCTACGTTATCGAACGCGGTAATAAGTTTGTCGGCGCAGTCTCTATCGATTCGCTTAAGGCCGCATTAACGCAGCAGCAAGGTCTTGATGCGGCGCTGATTGATGCGCCGTTAGCGGTCGATGCGCAAACGCCTCTTAGCGAGTTGCTCTCTCATGTCGGACAGGCACCCTGTGCGGTGCCCGTGGTCGACGAGGACCAACAGTATGTCGGCATCATTTCGAAAGGAATGCTGCTGCGCGCTTTAGATCGTGAGGGGGTAAATAATGGCTGATCAAAATAATCCGTGGGATACCACACCAGCGGCGGACAGTGCCGCACAATCCGCAGATGCCTGGGGTACACCGGCTGCTACACCGACTGACGGTGGCGGCGCCGACTGGCTGACCAGCACGCCTGCTCCAAACGCCGAGCATTTTAATATTCTCGATCCGTTCCATAAGACACTGATCCCACTCGACAGTTGGGTCACTGAAGGGATCGACTGGGTCGTTACCCATTTCCGTCCCGTCTTCCAGGGCGTGCGCGTTCCGGTCGATTACATCCTCAACGGTTTCCAGCAATTGCTGCTGGGTATGCCCGCGCCGGTGGCGATTATCGTTTTCGCTCTCATCGCCTGGCAAATTTCCGGGGTTGGAATGGGGGTTGCGACGCTGATTTCGCTGATTGCCATCGGCGCAATCGGTGCCTGGTCACAGGCAATGGTTACTCTGGCGCTGGTGTTAACCGCCCTGCTGTTCTGTATCGTCATCGGTTTGCCGTTGGGGATCTGGCTGGCGAGAAGTCCGCGAGCGGCGAAAATTATTCGTCCACTGCTTGATGCCATGCAGACCACGCCCGCGTTTGTTTATCTGGTGCCAATCGTCATGCTGTTTGGTATCGGTAACGTGCCGGGCGTGGTGGTGACGATCATCTTTGCGCTGCCGCCGATTATCCGTCTGACTATTCTGGGGATTAACCAGGTTCCGGCGGATCTGATTGAAGCCTCGCGCTCATTCGGTGCCAGCCCGCGCCAGATGCTGTTCAAAGTTCAGTTACCGCTGGCGATGCCTACCATTATGGCGGGCGTTAACCAGACGCTGATGCTGGCCCTTTCTATGGTGGTCATCGCCTCGATGATTGCCGTCGGCGGGCTGGGTCAGATGGTACTTCGCGGTATCGGGCGTCTGGATATGGGGCTTGCCACCGTTGGCGGCGTCGGGATTGTGATCCTCGCCATTATCCTCGACCGCCTGACGCAGGCCGTTGGGCGCGACTCACGCAGTCGCGGCAACCGTCGCTGGTACACCACTGGTCCTGTCGGTCTGCTGACCCGCCCATTCATTAAGTAACTCTGCACTTGCCCGGTGACGCCGGGCATATCACCCTGCCCAAAAAAGGAATAACAATGCGACATAGCGTACTTTTTGCGACAGCGTTTGCCACGCTTATCTCTACACAAACTTTTGCTGCCGATCTGCCGGGCAAAGGCATTACCGTTAATCCGGTTCAGAGCACCATCACCGAAGAAACTTTCCAGACGCTGCTGGTCAGCCGTGCGCTGGAGAAATTAGGTTATACCGTCAATAAACCCAGCGAAGTGGATTACAACGTTGGCTATACCTCGCTTGCATCTGGCGATGCGACCTTTACCGCCGTGAACTGGACGCCACTGCATGACAACATGTACGAAGCTGCCGGTGGCGATAAGAAATTTTATCGTGAAGGGGTATTTGTTAACGGCGCGGCACAAGGTTACCTGATCGATAAGAAAACTGCCGACCAGTACAAAATCACCAACATCGCGCAACTGAAAGATCCGAAGATCGCCAAACTGTTCGATACCAACGGCGACGGTAAAGCGGATTTAACCGGCTGTAACCCTGGCTGGGGCTGCGAAGGTGCCATCAACCACCAGCTTGCTGCGTATGAACTGACCAACACCGTGACGCATAATCAGGGGAACTACGCAGCGATGATGGCTGACACCATCAGTCGTTTCAAAGAGGGTAAGCCGGTGTTTTACTACACCTGGACGCCGTACTGGGTGAGTAATGAGCTGAAGCCAGGGAAAGATGTGGTCTGGTTGCAGGTGCCGTTCTCTGCACTGCCGGGCGATAAAAATGCCGATACCAAACTGCCGAATGGTGCGAATTACGGCTTCCCGGTCAGCACCATGCATATCGTTGCCAACAAAGCCTGGGCCGAGAAAAACCCGGCAGCAGCGAAACTGTTTGCCATTATGCAGTTGCCAGTGGCAGATATTAACGCCCAGAACGCCATTATGCATGACGGCAAAGCCTCAGAAGGCGATATTCAGGGCCATGTTGATGGCTGGATCAAAGCCCACCAGCAGCAGTTCGATGGCTGGGTGAATGAGGCGCTGGCAGCGCAGAAGTAATTTTTATTCGGGCGGATAAGGCGTTTTCGCCGCATCCGCCGCTCTGTACACAATGCCTGATGCGACGCTAACGCGTCTTATCATGCCTACAAAACACACTCATTCCGTAGGGCGGATAAGGCGTTTTTGCCGCATCCGCAGCTCTGTGCACAATGCCTGATGCGACGCTAACGCGTCTTATCATGCCTACAAACCACACCGCACATTTCAACAATCTATCTTTCATCCCATATTCATCAACATCCGCTATTATTGATTTCCAGCTTAATCATCACCTGATGAACAAAAATAATGACTAAACCCAATCATGAGCTTAGCCCGGCGCTGATCGTGCTAATGTCTATCGCCACCGGTCTGGCGGTCGCCAGCAACTATTACGCACAGCCATTGCTCGACACCATCGCGCGTAACTTTTCCCTTTCTGCCAGTTCGGCAGGCTTTATTGTTACCGCCGCGCAGTTGGGCTATGCCGCAGGTCTGCTGTTTCTTGTTCCCCTCGGTGATATGTTTGAACGCCGCCGCCTGATTGTCACCATGACCTTACTGGCAGCAGGCGGTATGTTGATTACCGCCAGCAGTCAGTCGCTGGCGATGATGATCCTCGGTACGGCATTAACCGGTTTATTCTCGGTCGTGGCACAAATTCTGGTTCCGCTGGCAGCGACGCTGGCTTCACCGGACAAACGCGGCAAGGTGGTTGGCACCATTATGAGTGGCCTGCTGCTGGGGATTTTGCTGGCGCGTACCGTTGCCGGGTTGCTGGCGAATCTCGGCGGCTGGCGCACCGTCTTTTGGGTCGCATCGGTGTTAATGGCACTGATGGCACTGGCGTTATGGCGCGGCCTGCCACAAATGAAATCTGAAACCCACCTCAACTACCCACAGTTGCTTGGTTCCGTTTTCAGCATGTTTATCAGCGAGAAGATCCTGCGTACCCGCGCGATACTGGGCTGCCTGACCTTTGCCAACTTTAGCATTCTCTGGACATCAATGGCTTTTTTGCTCGCCGCGCCGCCTTTTAATTACAGCGATGGTGTAATTGGTCTGTTTGGACTTGCGGGGGCTGCCGGGGCGTTGGGCGCTCGCCCGGCGGGCGGTTTTGCCGATAAAGGCAAATCGCATCTCACAACAACGTTTGGTCTGCTGCTGCTGTTACTTTCATGGTTGGCGATCTGGTTTGGCCACGCTTCCGTACTGGCGCTAATTATCGGCATTCTGATACTGGATCTCACCGTGCAGGGCGTGCATATCACCAATCAAACCGTGATTTATCGTATTCATCCTGATGCGCGTAATCGCCTGACCGCAGGTTACATGACCAGCTACTTTATTGGCGGTGCTGCTGGTTCGATGATCTCGGCATCCGCCTGGCAACATGCCGGTTGGGCTGGCGTTTGTCTGGCTGGCGCGACGATTGCCCTGGTTAACTTACTGGTCTGGTGGCGAGGTTTTCATCGTCAGGAAGTCGCAAATTAAGCAATCAGCAACCGTTTTCGTGGCTTTACACTTATAAGGGTGTTAAGAATCCCATCAGTCTGATAAGGTTAGGATATTCATCCAGACTATTAATAATATTAACAATCGTTAAGCGTACACTCTATGGTAAGCCCTACTCCACTGCCTGCTTCTGGTTCGGCGACCTTCATGGAAGGCTGCAAAGACAGTTTACCGATTGTTATTAGTTATATTCCGGTGGCCTTTGCATTTGGTCTAAATGCGACCCGTCTGGGATTCTCTCCCCTGGAAAGCGTTTTTTTCTCCTGCATTATTTATGCAGGAGCGAGCCAGTTTGTCATCACCGCAATGCTGGCAGCTGGTAGTAGCTTGTGGGTAGCCGCATTGACCGTTATGGCAATGGATGTTCGCCATGTACTGTATGGTCCATCGTTGCGTAGCCGCATTGTTCAACGCCTGCAAAAATCGAAAACCGCACTGTGGGCGTTTGGCCTGACGGACGAAGTTTTTGCCGCAGCAACGGCAAAACTGGTACGTAATAATCGCCGCTGGAGCGAAAACTGGATGATCGGCATTGCCTTCAGTTCATGGTCATCGTGGGTATTTGGTACGGTAATAGGGGCATTTTCGGGCAGCGGTTTGCTGCAAGGTTATCCAGCCGTCGAAGCAGCATTAGGCTTTATGCTGCCGGCACTCTTTATGAGTTTTCTGCTCGCCTCTTTCCAGCGCAAACAATCTCTTTGCGTTACCGCAGCGTTAGTTGGTGCCCTTGCTGGCGTAACGCTATTTTCTATTCCCGTCGCCATTCTGGCAGGCATTGTCTTTGGCTGCCTCACTGCGTTAATCCAGTCATTCTGGCAAGGAGCACCTGATGAGCTATGAGGTTCTGCTGCTTGGATTACTGGTTGGCGCGGCGAATTACTGCTTCCGCTATTTACCCCTACGCCTGCGAGTGGGCAATGCCCGCCCAACCAAGCGTGGCGCAGTGGGTATTTTGCTCGACACCATTGGCATCGCCTCGATTTGCGCTCTGCTGGTTGTCTCTACCGCACCAGAAGTGATACACGATTCACGCCGTTTCGTACCCACGCTGGTCGGTTTTGCGGTACTGGGAGCCAGTTTCTATAAAACACGCAGCATCATTATTCCCACTTTATTGAGTGCGCTGGCCTACGGGCTGACGTGGAAAGTGATGACGTTTCTATAGACCACAAGAATCATTTTTCTAAAACAATACATTTACTTTATTTGTCACTGTCGTTACTATATCGGCTGAAATTAATGAGGTCATACCCAAATGGATAGTTCGTTTACGCCCATTGAACAAATGCTAAAATTTCGCGCCAGCCGCCACGAAGATTTTCCTTATCAGGAGATCCTTCTGACCCGTCTTTGTATGCATATGCAAAGCAAGCTGCTGGAGAACCGCAATAAAATGCTGAAGGCTCAGGGGATTAACGAGACGTTGTTTATGGCGTTGATTACGCTGGAGTCTCAGGAAAACCACAGTATTCAGCCTTCTGAATTGAGCTGTGCTCTTGGATCATCCCGTACCAATGCGACGCGTATTGCCGATGAGCTGGAAAAACGTGGCTGGATCGAACGTCGTGAAAGCGATAACGATCGCCGCTGCCTGCATCTGCAATTAACGGAAAAAGGTCACGAGTTTTTGCGCGAGGTTTTACCGCCGCAGCATAACTGCCTGCATCAACTCTGGTCCGCGCTCAGCACAACAGAAAAAGATCAGCTCGAGCAAATCACCCGCAAATTGCTCTCCCGTCTCGATCAGATGGAACAAGACGGTGCTGTTCTCGAAGCGATGAGCTAACGCGTCATCTCGCTCAAAAATCCAGACTTATAAAAGAAAAACTGACCGGCCAGCATCGCAACGTGCTGGCCTTTTTGGCAAGCAGGTCGGCTCAGCCGATGAGTTAAGAAGATCGTGGAGAATACTATGAGCGCAAATGCGGAGACACAAACCCCGCAGCAACCGGTAAAGAAGAGCGGCAAACGTAAGCGTCTGCTCCTCCTTCTCACCTTGCTCTTTATTATTATTGCCGTAGCGATAGGGATTTATTGGTTTTTGGTACTGCGTCATTTCGAAGAAACGGATGACGCATACGTGGCAGGAAATCAGATTCAAATTATGTCTCAGGTGTCAGGCAGTGTGACGAAAGTCTGGGCCGATAACACCGATTTTGTAAAAGAAGGCGATGTGCTGGTCACTCTCGACCCGACGGATGCTCGCCAGGCGTTTGAAAAAGCCAAAACTGCGCTGGCTTCCAGCGTACGTCAAACCCACCAACTGATGATTAACAGCAAACAGTTGCAGGCAAATATTGAGGTGCAGAAAATCGCCCTCGCCAAAGCTCAGAGTGACTACAACCGCCGCGTGCCGCTGGGCAATGCCAACCTGATTGGCCGCGAAGAGCTGCAACACGCCCGCGACGCCGTCACCAGCGCCCAGGCGCAGCTGGATGTCGCCATTCAACAATACAATGCCAATCAGGCGATGATTCTGGGGACTAAACTGGAAGATCAACCTGCCGTGCAACAGGCTGCCACTGAAGTGCGTAATGCCTGGCTGGCGCTGGAGCGTACCCGTATTGTCAGCCCGATGACTGGTTATGTCTCCCGTCGCGCAGTACAGCCTGGTGCACAAATTAGCCCAACCACGCCGCTGATGGCGGTCGTTCCAGCCACGAATATGTGGGTGGATGCTAACTTTAAAGAGACGCAGATTGCCAATATGCGCATCGGTCAGCCGGTTACCATCACCACCGATATTTACGGCGATGATGTGAAATACACCGGTAAAGTGGTTGGTCTGGATATGGGTACGGGTAGCGCGTTCTCGCTGCTTCCGGCGCAAAACGCCACCGGTAACTGGATCAAAGTCGTTCAGCGTCTGCCTGTTCGTATCGAACTGGACCAGAAACAGTTGGAACAATACCCGCTGCGTATCGGTTTATCCACGCTGGTGAGCGTCAATACCACTAACCGTGACGGCCAGGTACTGGCAAACAAAGTACGCTCCACACCGGTCGCGGTAAGCACCGCGCGTGAAATCAGCCTGGCACCTGTCAATAAACTGATCGACGACATCGTAAAAGCTAACGCTGGCTAATCCAGAGGTGCGTGTGATGCAACAGCAAAAACCGCTGGAAGGCGCGCAACTGGTCATTATGACGATTGCGCTGTCGCTGGCGACATTCATGCAGGTGCTGGACTCCACCATTGCTAACGTGGCGATCCCCACTATCGCCGGGAACCTGGGTTCATCACTCAGTCAGGGAACGTGGGTAATCACCTCCTTCGGGGTGGCGAATGCCATCTCGATCCCGCTTACCGGCTGGCTGGCAAAGCGCTTCGGGGAAGTGAAACTGTTCCTCTGGTCGACCATCGCCTTCGCCATTGCTTCGTGGGCATGTGGTGTCTCCAGCAGTCTGAATATGCTGATCTTCTTCCGCGTGATTCAGGGGATTGTCGCCGGGCCATTGATCCCGCTTTCGCAAAGTCTGTTACTGAATAACTACCCACCGGCCAAACGTTCTATCGCGCTGGCGTTGTGGTCGATGACGGTGATTGTCGCGCCAATTTGCGGCCCGATCCTCGGCGGTTATATCAGTGATAATTACCACTGGGGCTGGATATTCTTCATCAACGTGCCGATTGGCGTGGCGGTGGTATTGATGACACTGCAAACCCTGCGCGGACGCGAAACCCGCACCGAACGGCGGCGGATTGATGCCGTGGGGCTGGCGCTGCTGGTGATTGGTATCGGCAGCCTGCAGATTATGCTCGACCGGGGTAAAGAGCTGGACTGGTTCTCATCACAGGAAATTATCATCCTCACCGTGGTAGCGGTGGTGGCTATCTGCTTCCTGATTGTCTGGGAGCTAACGGATGATAACCCGATAGTCGATCTGTCGTTGTTTAAGTCGCGCAACTTCACCATCGGCTGCTTGTGTATCAGCCTCGCGTATATGCTCTACTTCGGCGCTATTGTTCTGCTGCCGCAGCTGTTGCAGGAAGTCTACGGCTACACGGCAACATGGGCAGGGCTGGCCTCTGCGCCGGTAGGGATTATTCCGGTGATCCTGTCGCCGATTATCGGTCGATTTGCGCATAAACTGGATATGCGGCGGCTGGTGACGTTCAGCTTTATTATGTATGCCGTCTGCTTCTACTGGCGTGCCTATACCTTTGAACCGGGTATGGATTTTGGCGCGTCGGCCTGGCCGCAGTTTATCCAGGGCTTCGCAGTGGCCTGCTTCTTTATGCCGCTGACCACCATTACGCTGTCTGGTCTGCCACCGGAACGACTGGCGGCGGCGTCGAGCCTCTCCAACTTTACGCGAACGCTGGCGGGGTCTATCGGTACGTCCATAACGACGACGATGTGGACTAACCGCGAGTCGATGCACCATGCTCAGTTGACCGAATCGGTGAACCCGTATAACCCGAACGCCCAGGCGATGTACAGTCAACTGGAAGGTCTGGGGATGACGCAACAGCAGGCATCGGGCTGGATTGCTCAGCAGATCACCAATCAGGGGCTGATTATTTCCGCCAATGAGATCTTCTGGATGTCAGCCGGGATATTCCTCATCCTGCTGGGGCTGGTGTGGTTTGCTAAACCGCCATTTGGCGCAGGTGGCGGCGGAGGCGGTGCGCACTAAGGTTGTCAAAGGGAGCTGCAGCTCCCTTTTTTATATGCTCATTCTGTAAACGGTTGTTTAATCAACGCCAAATGATGCCATTATTGAGAGTTGCTTAATAAACAGTTCTGCAATCAAAAAAATAGACAATGTATTTATATTCTTCTTAAGAATCGTGTGTTTTATCTCATATTTTTATGCGTTTTATCGATACACAGAAATCACATTTATATTATTTTTTTGATAAAAATCCTGGTGTTTACCCCTTCTAAGAAAATGTACAAACAATAAACATGCAATTAATTCGTCACTTTTATTAAATTCAAAAAATATCGGCATCATATATCTTAATGATTTTCCTCATTTTTCTTTTTATCATTTTTTACCACTTAAGATATTTAAAGATTTTTGCTACAGAAAACTATGCAACTTATTTTTTAGCACAACACCTAAATCATCAAAATAAATTAATATTAAATTAACCATAAATTAAACTGATTTATAAACATTGGTTTCACGCACTACTCTTCATTTAAAGAAACAGTAACCTGTTCCAAAGACGTTAAAATCTAATTTTCTTACGTAGTTACTGTGAGTTCATTATTTATCTAAAAATAAATCATAAGGATGAGAAGGAACTTTATGAACATCAAAAAGCATCCCTTGTCAACGCTGGCAATAGCTATTTCGACCGTGTTATCAATACCCGTTGCACTGGCATGGGCACCACCAACAAGTATCAACAGTGATGTTACTATCAACAATAATGATGTTGTAACGCTATCCTCATCCGAAAATAATTCATCAACCTGGGATCAATTTCGTTATCTTAATGTTGGAGCAACAAGTGAAGGAACGTTAAATATAGATGGGCGTGATCTGACCACCTCCAAAATCACAATCGGTAATGCAACTTCAGGGATAATGAAATTAGAAAACAATGCTCATCTGACGATTAATAAGGCATCGCCTTATGAACGCAATATTTATTTAGGTATCAATGGTGGTTCAGGAACCTTAATGGTGCTTAGCGGCAGTACTATCACCGATTTAAATGAATTCAGAATCGGTGAATATGATTACCAGGCACAAGGGCAAGTCATAATTGACGGTGCGGGTTCTTCCGTTTCTGCAACGTATGTGATGGTCGGCGATCAGGGAACAGGTAAACTCGAAATCACGCATGGCGGTCGTCTTACAGCATCAAAGGATGTGCTCATTGGTTTTACTGGAAGTTCAGCTGATTTTCACGGGACTGGATACGGTGAAACGCTGGTTGATGGCGATAATTCTTCATTAACAGTGAATGAATATATCAACCTCGGGGGATTGAGTTCATTGCAGAACGAGGCCAAGGGGATACTTACCGTTAGTAATAATGCCACGGTCAGTGCTAATCAATTTATCTGGCTTGGGATAGCAGAAACCAGCACCGGTATTCTAAACATTGGTGGAGCGCAGGGAGAAGCAGAACAGAAAGCGGGGATCATCAAGACGCCGATTATCCATATGGGAAGCAATGTCGGGAATAGTACTGCCCAAATTAATTTTAACCACTCCAGCGAAGATTTTATCCTGGCTGCAGATATAGTTGGCAAAGGCGAAGTTAACCAGGAAGGTTCCGGAGTCACGACGTTGACTGGCGCAAATACCTACTCTGGCCAAACAAATATTAATAAAGGCACCTTGCGCGCCGGTATCAACGATACCTTCAGCCCAAACTCCGATTATGTTGTCGACAGTGAAGGGAATATCGATTTAGACGGTTTTTCACAAACCTTAAATACACTGGATTTGGCGGGTACAGCAACACTGTCTTCCTCAAAAAATGGCGACAAATTCACGCCTGCCACACTCACCATTAATGGTAATTACACTGCTAATAATGGTTTGTTAGTTATGCGTACCGAACTCGGCGATGATAATTCCGCGACTGATAAGCTCATCGTAAAAGGGGATACTTCCGGTAGTACCCGCGTTATGGTCAACAATGCGGGCGGTCTGGGCGCGGATACTCTGGAAGGGATAAAAATTGTCGAGGTTGGCGGCCTGTCAGAGGGCGTTTTCAGTAAAGAAGGTCGTATTGTTGCCGGTCCCTATGACTACAACGTGGTAAAAAGCGACAACCAGAACTGGTTTTTAACCAGTGAAATTCCCGCAGGACCGTATACTCCGGTACTACCCGTCATCCCGGACCCCGATCCTGAGCCACCTGTAACACCTGAGCCCCCTGTAACACCAGAACCGCCTGTGACACCGGAGCCACCTGTAACACCAGAACCGCCTGTTAGAAAACATCTGTATCGCCCGGAAATTGGTAGCTATCTGGCCAATATTCAGGCGGCAAATACGCTGTTTAATACCCGGCTGCATGACCGTCTGGGGGAAACACAATACACCGACCTGCTCACTGGCGAGCAGAAAGTGACCAGCTTGTGGATGCGTAACATTGGCGGACATAATCGTTTTAAAGATCGCTCGGATGAATTGAGCACTCAGAGCAACCGTTATGTTCTGCAACTGGGTGGTGACCTCGCACAATGGAGCAGTAATGACCTTGATCGCTGGCATCTCGGCCTGATGGCTGGCTATGCCAACAGCAAGAGTCACACGCATTCCAATCTGACCGGGTACAGCTCACGTGGGCAAATCGACGGCTACAGTGTGGGCATGTATGGCACCTGGTACGCTAACGAAGCAGACAAAACAGGGACTTATGTTGACAGCTGGTTACTCTATAACTGGTTTGATAACACCGTCTCCGGCGAGTATCTGCCCAGTGAGAAATATCACTCTGACGGCATCACCGCCGCCATTGAAGCGGGTTATACCTTCCGTCTTGGTGAAAGCGCAGATGCACGTACCAGCTACTGGTTGCAGCCAAAAATGCAACTGACATGGATGGATGTGAAGGCAGACAATCATACGGAAGACAATGGCACGCTTGTTGAGGACAACACCGAAGGCAACCTGCAAACACGTCTGGGGGTGAAAGCGTATCTGCAGGGTCATCATGCTATTGATGATCATAAAGAGCGTTCTTTCCAGCCTTTCGTGGAAGCCAACTGGATTTATAACTCCCGCAATTACAGCGTGAAGATGGATCACATCGGCGATGAGATCATCGGCGCGCGTAACACTGGCGAGTTAAAAGCGGGGGTGGAAGGTCAGATTACTCCGCGTCTGCAACTGTGGGGCAACGTCGCCCAGCAGTTGGGTGACAACGGTTACAGTGATACCCAGGGAATGTTGGGCATGAAATATCTCTTTTAATGCCACTTTGCCACCTGTCACGTACAGGTGGCATGCTCCCTGCGTCAACCAGATAAGCGTAGCGCACCAGGCAAGCCGGACGGTGCTGTTGCATCTCCGGCTGCTTCTGCACTAACCAACTAAATGTGCAGTTCCTGCAACTTCTCTTTCGGCAGCGCCAGTTCTTCATTGCTGTTGATGCGCACGTCACGTTCCAGAATGCTACGCGCAATATCCTGTGCTTCCTGCAAAGAGTGCATCTGGTAAGTACCGCACTGATAGACGTTAAGTTCCGGGATCTGATTCTGATCCTGCACTTTCAACACGTCTTCCATTGCCGCTTTCCAGGCATCAGCGACACGCTGCTCATCAGGCGTACCAATCAGACTCATATAAAAACCAGTGCGGCAGCCCATTGGTGAGATATCGATAATCTCAACGCCATTACCGTTAAGATGGTTACGCATAAAACCAGCAAACAGGTGCTCCAGGGTATGGATCCCTCTTTCTGGCATCACTTCTTTGTTCGGCACGCAGAAGCGAAGATCGAACACGGTGATTGCGTCGCCATGCGGGGTGTTCATTGTTTTTGCCACCCGAACTGCAGGCGCTTCCATCCGGGTATGATCGACTGTGAAGCTATCTAACAACGGCATTTAGCCACCTCCGGTAAATTTTTTTTAAATATTCTGAACTCTTTCTTCCCAGGCGAGTCTGAGTATATGAAAGACGCGCATTTGTTATCATCATCCCTGAATTCAGAGATGAAATTTTGGCCACTCACGAGTGGCCTTTTTCTTTTCTGTCAGGCGTGTTTTTCCAGCCACACCGCAAACGGTTCGGTATCAGCGGCTTCCATTTCCTGCTGACGGCGTTCAGACGCCTCGCGCTCGGCGACAAAATCCTCTTCGCGCAGAATTTCCAGCGGCTCTTCACGCAGAAGATTACGGTAGGCTTCTGCAAACGCTTTACCTGTTCCGCCAATGCCAGTATCAATCATAGACCTTAAGATACGCGCAGAGAAAGTCAGATCAGGATTATCGAAGCAGGCGACCAGTTCATCACACACTTTCTGGTACGCTTCGCCGCCGTTAATGCTATCCAGCGTTTGCGCGACGCGTTTTAGATCGCGGAACAGATCTTTCCCCACCTGCGGCAACGGGAACTGCGCGGTTTCGCAACCGATACCCAGCGTCAGGCCCGGTTTGCGACCTTCGAGGATCACCCGGTTCCAGTTAACGCGTGTACAGGCAAGTTCGCTACTGCTCATTTCCGGTGCATCAGCCAGCGCACACCAGACCATAAACAGGTCGAGGAAACGCACCTGCTGTTCATCTACACCAATCGGCGAGAACGGGTTGATGTCCAACGAACGCACTTCAATATATTCAATGCCGCCACGTAACAGCGCATCAGAAGGCGACTCGCCGCTGCGGGTAACACGTTTTGGACGAATCGGCGCGTACAGTTCGTTTTCAATCTGCAGCACGTTGCTGTTGATTTGCAGCCTCTTACCGTCTTTCTCAATACCAATCTTCGCGTACTCTTCCGACGGCGTTTTGATAGCCTGTTTAAGGCCCGCTACGTACTCGTAAAGATCGTTGAAGGTAATACCGAGATTGCTTTGCGATTTATTGGTATAGCCAAGATCGCTCAAACGAAGAGAGGTCGCATACGGCAGGTAATACATACCGCACTCGGTTTTCTCAAACGGCAGCGACGTTGGTTTTCCTTGCAGGAAAGAAGAACAAATCGCCGGAGACGCACCAAACAGATAAGGAATAACCCAACCGAAACGATAGTAATTGCGGATAACGCGGAAATAGCCCGCAGAAATTTTCTCTTTGGCATCAGCGCCCGAGATATCACCGCACTTCGCTTGCCAGAATGCCATTGGCAAAGAGAAATTGTAGTGCACACCGGAAATGGTTTGCATCAGCGCGCCGTAGCGATTTTTCAGCCCTTCACGGTACAGCGTTTTAAAGCGTCCGGTGTTAGAAGTGCCGTACTGTGCCAGTTCGATGTCCTGACCTTCTGCGATGTAGCATGGCATGCTTAACGGCCACATCCGCTCATCGCCCATATTGCGCGCCGTATAACGATGCAGATCGCGCATAAAGGTCAGCATATGTTCAATATCACCATCCACTGGTGTAATAAATTCCAGCAATGCTTCCGCAAAATCGGTGGTTATCCATTTATGCGTCAGTGCGGAACCTAATGCTTCAGGATGACCTGTTGTTGCCAGTGTGCCATCCGCATTAACACGCAAAGTTTCGCGCTCCAGCCCACGCTGTATCCCCTTTAACGCCTGAGGATGTTTTTCCAGCCAGGCCAGCGCCTGTGATACGTCCGGGATCAAATTGACCTCCCGCCTGTCAAAATCGTTTTATTTAGCATAACTGTAATGGTGGCCATATGTGCAGGCCTACAATTAGTGCCACCACATCATGCCCTGAACGGTAGCTACTGCAATCGCAACATAGCGTAACGCTTTACCAAGGCACAAAAAAAAGATTACCGGTCCCCACGAGATGCGCATCCATCCCGCTAACAGACACAGTAAATCGCCAACCACGGGCATCCAGCTTAATAATAGTGTGATTGCACCATATCGTTTCAGCCAGCCGATGGCTTTCTCTTGCCAGCGCGATGTTTTGCGCAGTGGAAAGAAACGCCCAAGGATAACGTTAGTTAGCCCTCCAAGGCTATTACCCATTGTTGCTGTTAACACTAAAACCCAGGGATGACTTACCCCGGAAAGTAACATTGCAACCAGGACTACTTCGGAATTACCGGGTAATAGTGTAGCGCTGAGGAAACTACTGGCAAACAACGAGAAAAGCGATAAAGCTTCACTCACAGCAAGCGAACATCCACTGCGTCCATGCCTGCAGCGCGAGCCGCCTGAATACCGAAATCAGCATCTTCAAAGACCACACACTGCGTTGGTTGCACGCCCATACGCTGTGCGCACAACAAAAATGTGTCTGGCGCAGGTTTATGGTGTTTGACGTGATCGGCGGCAACGACCGTATCAAAATAACGGCGTAATCCCAGGTGCGCCAGCAATGCCTCAGCGATGGCGCTTTCACTCCCCGTTCCAACAGCCATTGGTCGACGTCCGTGCCAGCTTTTCACCACTTCAACAAGAGGAAGCGGTTCGACGCTATCCAGCAGCATACTTCTTACTGCTTCTGTTTTTTCACGCGCTAACGCATGCGGGTCGAGATCGGCCTGATTCAGCTCAATAATCGCCTGAGCAATACGCCAGGTGGGCGAGCCATTAAGCGCAATCATCGCCTGAACATCGTACTGAAGACCGTAATGCCCTAATACTTCGCGCCACGCTTTACGGTGCGTAGGCTCCGTATCCAGGATTGTGCCATCCATATCAAAAATTAAACCTGCATAACGCTCGTACATGGTCTTCTCGCAAGTCGAAAAATATGACGCTACTTTAGCGTAATTGCTTGATTTTGTCGCTGATGGCGAAAGGGAAGATTATTCAGGATATGGATAAAATAGTTATTTAGAAATGAGATATTTTTGAAGGAAATTTTTTGGAGAAGATGGTGCATCCGGGAGGATGACTCACTGGCGTTCGCCCTTCGGGCCGTTGCTGGCGCGACGTTATCCTCCCTGGTGCATACATCAATATTGCAGACCGTGAAGATTATCAATCGTGAGTAATACAGAGAAGATGGTGCATCCGGGAGGATTCGAACCTCCGACCGCTCGGTTCGTAGCCGAGTACTCTATCCAGCTGAGCTACGGATGCATTGGGAAATTTATTTTACTGCTGATATTGATACCGCTACTAAAGCCATATCAAGTAAGAGATGGTGCATCCGGGAGGATTCGAACCTCCGACCGCTCGGTTCGTAGCCGAGTACTCTATCCAGCTGAGCTACGGATGCATCTGGGAAATTTGTTTTACTGCTGATATTGATATCGCTACGAAAGCCATATCAAGTAAGAGATGGTGCATCCGGGAGGATTCGAACCTCCGACCGCTCGGTTCGTAGCCGAGTACTCTATCCAGCTGAGCTACGGATGCAAATGGCGGTGAGGCGGGGATTCGAACCCCGGATGCAGCTTTTGACCGCATACTCCCTTAGCAGGGGAGCGCCTTCAGCCTCTCGGCCACCTCACCACACGCCTCTTACGAGTGCTTCGAAGAACTTGTTTGTCGCTCATCGTCGCTGCGTGGCGCACATATTACTTTCTGAGACTTATAAGTCAAACAATTTTTCCCACACTTTTATCGTTTGCACACTTCGCGCTCAATTAGTCTGTAAAAACGTCAAAAAGAGTGTTTTATCAACAGAAAAACAGGCCTCTGACAGGTAGCAGTGATAGAGAAAAATGAAGGCAAAAGTTAAATGAACGGGAGTAACGCGAAAAGAAAATGAAGTGAAGGAGAAATTTTGAGGGTGCGTCTCACCGTTAAAGATGAGACGCGGAAAGATTAGTAACTGGACTGCTGGGATTTTTCAGCCTGGATACGCTGGTAGATCTCTTCACGGTGAACAGAAACTTCCTTCGGGGCGTTTACGCCAATACGTACCTGGTTGCCCTTTACCCCTAAAACTGTCACGGTGACCTCATCCCCAATCATGAGGGTCTCACCAACTCGACGAGTCAGAATCAGCATTCTTTGCTCCTTGAAAGATTAAAAGAGTCGGGTCTCTCTGTATCCCGGCATTATCCATCATATAACGCCAAAAAGTAAGCAATGACAAACACATTACATCTAAGCAGTCATGGCATTACATTCTGTTAAACCTAAGTTTAGCCGATATACACAACTTCAACCTGACTTTATCATTGTCGATAGCGTCGATGCGAATGCCGTGAAGCAAGTCCACGGCATTGCCTGACACTTATATTATTGCAATTTCGCGCTGACCCAGCCTTTCACACTGGCTAACGCTGCAGGTAAGGCCGCAGCATCCGTACCACCGGCTTGCGCCATGTCAGGACGTCCACCACCCTTGCCGCCCACCTGCTGAGCGACCATACCAATCAGTTCCCCTGCTTTCACGCGATCTGTGACGTCCTTAGATACGCCTGCAATCAGAGAAACCTTACCTTCGGCTACCGTTGCCAGCACGATAATTGTCGACCCCAGCTGATTTTTTAAATCGTCAACCATGGTGCGCAACATTTTCGGCTCAACACCGCTAAGCTCACTAACCAACAGCTTAACACCATTAACATCAATTGCCTTACTGGAAAGATTTGCGCTCTCCTGTGCGGCAGCCTGTTCTTTAAGCTGTTGTAACTCTTTTTCCAGCTGACGCGTACGTTCCAGTACTGAGCGCACTTTATCAGCCAGATTATTGCTATCGCCTTTCAGCAGATGCGCGACTTCGCTTAAGCGATCGCTGTCTGCATGAACGGTGGCGATAGCACCTTCTCCGGTTACCGCTTCGATACGACGAACGCCTGCAGCAGTACCCGATTCAGAAATGATACGGAACAGACCAATATCACCGGTGCGGCTGGCGTGAGTACCACCACACAGCTCGGTGGAGAAATCGCCCATGCTCAGCACACGTACACGTTCATCATACTTCTCGCCGAACAGCGCCATCGCACCTTTCGCTTTCGCCGCGTCGAGATCCATGATGTTGGTTTCAATAGGCAAGTTACGACGAATCTGCGCGTTCACCAGATCTTCGACAGCACGAATCTCTTCTGGTTTCATCGCTTCGTTATGCGAGAAGTCAAAACGCAGCACCTTGTCATTAACCAGCGAACCTTTCTGGGAGACATGAGTACCCAGAACCTGACGCAGCGCAGCGTGCATCAGGTGCGTTGCGGAGTGATTCAGACGAATACGAGCGCGACGAGCTTCATCTACATCCGCCTGTACCGCGTCGCCCACTTTCAGAGAACCCGCAGCAAGTTTACCGATGTGACCAATCGCCTGGCCATATTTCTGCGTATCTTCCACCGCAAAGGAGAAGTTAGCGCCTTTCAGTTCGCCTTTATCGCCAACCTGACCGCCGGATTCTGCATAGAATGGCGTTTGATCCAGCACGACCACAGCTTCCTGGCCTGCATTGATGGCATCAACCGCTTTACCATCAACAAACAGCGCGGTCACTTTGCCGTTCAGTTCCAGATGATCATAGCCTTTAAATTCAGATGCGCTATCAACACGGATCATCGCGTTGTAATCTGCACCAAAGCCGCTGGCTTCGCGCGCACGACGACGCTGCTCTTCCATTGCTGCTTCAAATCCAGCTTCGTCAACTTTGATGTTGCGCTCACGGCAAACGTCAGCCGTCAGGTCAACCGGGAAGCCGTAGGTGTCGTACAGGCGGAAAGCAGTTTCGCCATCCAGCGTATCACCAGAAAGTTTTGCCAGCTCTTCATCCAGCAGCGCCAGACCGCGCTCCAGAGTACGGGCAAACTGCTCTTCTTCAGTCTTCAGCACCTGCTCAACCTGCGCCTGCTGGCGCTTCAGGTCTTCACCCGCAGAGCCCATAACGTCGATCAGCGGACCAACCAGTTTGTAGAAGAAGGTTTCTTTCGCGCCCAGCATATTACCGTGACGCACTGCGCGACGAATGATACGACGCAGTACATAACCACGGTTTTCGTTGGACGGCATTACGCCATCCGCGATCAGGAACGCACAAGAACGAATGTGGTCAGCGATAACGCGCAGCGATTTATTGCTCAGATCGGTCGCGCCAGTCACCTTAGCCACCGCCTGAATCAGCGTACGGAACAGGTCGATATCATAGTTGGAGTTTACGTGTTGCAGCACGGCGGCAATACGCTCCAGACCCATACCGGTATCTACAGACGGCTTCGGCAGCGGTTCCATCGTGCCATCTGCCTGGCGGTTGAACTGCATGAAGACGATGTTCCAGATCTCAATGTAGCGGTCACCGTCTTCTTCCGGGCTTCCCGGAGGGCCACCCCAAATGTGGTCGCCGTGATCGTAGAAGATTTCGGTGCACGGGCCGCACGGACCAGTGTCACCCATCTGCCAGAAGTTGTCAGATGCGTATGGCGCACCTTTGTTATCGCCGATGCGAATAATACGTTCGCGCGGGATCCCTACTTCTTTTTCCCAGATTTCGTAGGCTTCGTCGTCGCTTTCATAGACGGTAACCCACAGACGCTCTTTCGGCAGGGCAAACCATTTTTCGCTGGTCAGCAGTTCCCATGCAAACTGAATGGCATCGTGTTTGAAATAGTCGCCGAAGCTGAAGTTGCCCAGCATTTCGAAGAAGGTATGGTGACGCGCGGTGTAACCGACGTTTTCCAGGTCGTTGTGTTTACCACCCGCACGCACGCAGCGTTGGGAAGTGGTAGCGCGGGAATAATTACGCTTGTCGAGCCCAAGGAACACATCCTTGAACTGGTTCATCCCGGCGTTGGTAAACAACAAAGTTGGGTCGTTATGGGGTACCAGGGAGCTGCTGGCAACTACCTGATGTCCCTTACTATGGAAAAAGTCGAGAAACGCCTGACGGATCTCAGCGGTGCTCTTGCTCATAATTATCCTGAAATCAAGCTAACGAAATATCGCCACCAGCTACAGCGAGTCTTAACCGCCGGGCTGGTAACTGAAAAGTGGGAATAAGATAAGTTTTCTTGACTGGGAAGTAAAATACCGTATGCGTTCAGTCGGCAAAATTTCGCCAAATCTCCTGGATATCTTCCATCAGATAGCCACGATAGAGCAGAAAACGCTGGATCTTAACTTTTTCTGAAAAGACAGTTGGCAAAGGTTCGCCATATTTTCGCGTCGCCTGATCGCGCGCCAGTGCGCACCAGTCGATGTCACATTCACGCATCGCTTTTTCTGTCGCTTCGCGGGAAATACCTTTCTGATTCAGTTCCTGACGGATACGCACAGGTCCATAACCTTTGCGGCTACGGCTGGCGATAAAGCGCGCAACAAATCGGCTGTCATCGAGATAGCCATGTTCATGGCACCAGGCAATAACGCGCTCGTAATCTTCTGCCGTGGCATCAATCTCTTCCGGGCCATTTTTGCCCATAATCGGTGCCGCGAGTTTACGTCGCAGTTCTTGCTCACTGTGATCGCGCACCGCCAGAATGCGTACCGCTCGATCCAACAGGCGAGCATATGCCGGGCGACGGGATGTTGAGTCTGTCATGGCATATCCTTACAACTTAAAAAAGCAAAAGGGCCGCAGATGCGACCCTTGTGTATCAAACAAGACGATTAAAAATCTTCGTTAGTTTCTGCTACGCCTTCGCTGTCATCTACAGAGAAATCCGGCGTTGAGTTCGGGTTGCTCAGCAGCAACTCACGTACTTTCTTCTCGATCTCTTTCGCAGTTTCTGGGTTATCTTTCAGCCAGGCAGTCGCATTCGCTTTACCCTGACCGATCTTCTCACCTTTATAGCTGTACCACGCGCCAGCTTTCTCGATCAGCTTCTCTTTCACGCCCAGGTCAACCAGTTCGCCGTAGAAGTTGATGCCTTCACCGTAGAGGATCTGGAATTCAGCCTGTTTAAACGGCGCTGCAATTTTGTTCTTCACCACTTTCACGCGGGTTTCGCTACCCACTACGTTTTCGCCCTCTTTCACCGCGCCGATACGACGGATGTCGAGACGAACAGAGGCGTAGAATTTCAGCGCGTTACCACCGGTAGTGGTTTCCGGGTTACCGAACATCACACCAATTTTCATACGGATCTGGTTGATGAAGATCAGCAGCGTGTTGGACTGCTTCAGGTTACCCGCCAGCTTACGCATCGCCTGACTCATCATACGTGCTGCAAGGCCCATGTGAGAGTCGCCGATTTCACCTTCGATTTCCGCTTTCGGTGTCAGTGCCGCCACGGAGTCAACGACGATAACGTCTACTGCGCCAGAACGCGCCAGAGCGTCACAGATTTCCAGTGCCTGCTCGCCGGTGTCCGGCTGGGAGCACAGCAGGTTGTCGATATCGACACCCAGTTTACGTGCATAGACTGGGTCCAGCGCGTGTTCAGCATCGATAAACGCACAGGTTTTACCTTCGCGCTGGGCAGCGGCAATCACCTGCAGCGTCAGCGTGGTTTTACCGGAAGATTCCGGTCCGTAGATTTCGACGATACGGCCCATCGGCAGACCACCTGCCCCGAGCGCGATATCCAGTGAAAGCGAACCAGTAGAGATGGTTTCCACATCCATGGAACGGTCTTCACCCAGGCGCATGATGGAGCCTTTACCAAATTGTTTCTCAATCTGGCCCAGTGCTGCCGCCAACGCTTTCTGTTTGTTTTCGTCGATAGCCATTTTTACTCCTGTCATGCCGGGTAATACCGGATAGTCAATATGTTCTGTTGAAGCAATTATACTGTATAGTCATACAGTATCAAGTGTTTTGTAGAAATTGTTGCCGCAGCGTATTTAAGGCATAAGCCGTCGCCTTACGACGCACGGCATCGCGGTCGCCGCTAAAGCATTCCCGGCGGGTAATGCCTTCGCCGCGGGCTGTGGCAAAAGCAAACCAGACGGTGCCGACAGGCTTCTCTTCGCTGCCGCCATCCGGTCCGGCGATGCCACTGATAGCAACCGCATAATCAGCACGAGCCGCTTTCAGTGCGCCTATCGCCATTTCCACCACGACAGGTTCACTCACCGCGCCATGCTGCGCCAGCGTCTCTTCGCGTACGCCGATCATCTGCGCTTTGGCTTCGTTACTGTAGGTGACAAATCCGCGTTCAAACCAGGCGGAACTGCCGGCAATATCGGTAATCACTTTCGCTACCCAACCGCCAGTACAGGATTCAGCGGTTGTTACGGTTGCGCCACGGGATTTCAGCGCCAGCCCTACCTGCTCGCTTAACTGCATCAGTTCACTGTCAGTCATCACAACCTCTGTCAGTCAAAAATTTATGCCGGACAAGATAGCACTTTCCCGTAAAAGATGGGGACGAGCGATTCATTTTACGAGTCGCATTCCGAAATAAGACTGTTGCGACCAACCAGTAAAGAAAAAGGCTACCATGCCGCGTTCGCATTGATATGTATTCACAGGGAGAGAAAAGCAATGGCAACAAAGAAAACGGATAACACCCCACAAAACGTACTCAAACAGACCACGCAAATGCGCATGTGGGTCACCATTGGCGGCGTCAGCGCCCTGGTTGCAGTGGTATGTAAGATTTTATCTTCTGGCTATCTTGAACCTTTCGACTTCGGTCAGGCTGCGTTAGGCGTTGTCTGCCTGGGATATGCGATATCGCTGTCAAAAAAAATCAGGCAATTACGTCATTCGAATAAACAGTAAGAAAGCAGAGGGAAGTTTAACCTCCCTCTTGCAGATAGTTACTGTACGCGCGCCAGCGCCACGGCTTGTCCTAACTGCCAGACCGCCATTGCGTAATGGGTGCTGTGGTTATAACGGGTAATGGTGTAGAAGTTCGGCAGACCGTACCAGTACTGATAACCTGTTCCAACATCCAGACGCAGCAGGCTGGCCTGTTGATGGTTGCCCAGCGACTGCTGTGGCGTTAAACCTGCCGCAGCAAGCTGCGAAATGCTGTACTTGGTTTTGAAACCATTTGGCAAACCTGGAGCCTGGCCGTTTGCCATTACCGCGACCTGATCGCCTTTCACCCAGCCGTGCGCTTTGAAATAGTTCGCCACACTACCGATCGCATCAACCGGATCCCACAGGTTGATATGCCCGTCGCCGCTGAAATCTACCGCATATTGTTTGTAAGACGACGGCATAAACTGTCCGTAGCCCATCGCACCGGCAAAGGAACCTTTCAGATTGAGCGGATCGTCCTGCTCATCACGCGCCATCAGCAGGAAAGTTTCCAGCTCGCCAGAGAAATACTCCGCGCGGCGTGGGTAGTTAAATGACAGCGTTGCCAGCGCATCGAGGATGCGGGTTTTCCCCATCACGCGCCCCCAGCGGGTTTCAACGCCGATAATCCCGACGATAATTTCCGGCGGTACGCCATACACCTGCCACGCGCGATTCAGCGCATCTTCATACTGATTCCAGAAAACCACGCCGTTCTGCACGTTATCCGGCGTAATAAATTTTTTGCGATAACGCAGCCATGCGCCGTTCGGACCAGATGGCGGTTTCACCGATGTGGTTGGTGCCTGGTTATCCATCAGCCGCAGTACCGAATCCAGACGTTTCGCCTGAGAGAGAATTTCCTGCAACTGCTGACGATCGAAACCATGTTTGTTCACCATTTTTTCGATGAACTGCTGCGCATTGGGGTTATTGGCGAAATCTCCGCCCATCTGCATCACATTGTGCTGCGGCTCAAGCAGGAAGCCGCCTGACGGCGTTCCGGTGGTTGTCTCAGTCGGTTTTGGCTTGCTGCTACAGGCGGCAAGTAACACAAAAAGGGGAAGCAATGTTACATAACGATGCTTGAACATGAGGGGTCCATTTAACAAATTCAACCAGGGGCAAGTATGGTAAAGCATCCCGCCCAGCACAAGGAAGCGGTAGTCTGTTTTCGGCACTCAATTTCTCTTTAGTCTCTTCTTTCAGTTCATATTTTTTCTTAAAGTATGTTGTAACTAAATCTCGCATATATTGTTTCCCTTCCCATAGCGCTGGATAATGAGCGCTCATTCCGGCCATCAATCCCTGGCTGGAATAAATAAATGGACCTTAACCGGAGAGAGCAATGAGTGAAGCACTACTGAACGCGGGACGTCAGACGTTAATGCTGGAGTTGCAGGAAGCAAGCCATTTACCGGAACGTCTGGGCGATGATTTCGTTCGCGCCGCCAATATCATCCTGCACTGCGAAGGCAAAGTGGTGGTTTCGGGAATTGGCAAATCGGGCCACATTGGTAAGAAAATCGCCGCAACACTTGCCAGCACCGGCACACCGGCTTTTTTTGTCCACCCGGCAGAAGCACTGCACGGCGATCTGGGGATGATTGAAAGCCGCGATGTGATGCTGTTTATCTCTTACTCCGGTGGCGCGAAGGAACTGGATCTGATTATTCCGCGTCTGGAAGATAAATCTATCGCGCTGCTGGCGATGACCGGCAAACCGACGTCACCGCTGGGCCTGGCGGCAAAAGCGGTGCTGGATATCTCCGTAGAACGCGAAGCCTGCCCGATGCACCTTGCGCCGACCTCCAGCACCGTCAATACCCTGATGATGGGTGACGCGCTGGCGATGGCGGTCATGCAGGCGCGCGGATTTAATGAAGAAGATTTTGCCCGCTCCCACCCAGCCGGGGCACTGGGCGCTCGCTTGCTGAATAAAGTGCATCATCTGATGCGCCGTGATGACGCTATCCCGCAGGTAGCGTTAACCGCCAGCGTGATGGATGCGATGCTGGAACTCAGCCGCACCGGTCTGGGGCTGGTGGCGGTATGTGACGCTCAACAACAGGTACAAGGCGTCTTTACCGACGGCGATTTACGTCGCTGGCTGGTTGGCGGCGGCGCACTCACCACGCCAGTTAATGAAGCGATGACGACAGGCGGCACCACATTACAGGCGCAAAGTCGCGCCATCGACGCCAAAGAGATCCTGATGAAGCGCAAAATCACTGCCGCACCAGTGGTAGATGAAAACGGCAAACTCACCGGCGCAATTAACCTGCAGGATTTCTATCAGGCCGGGATTATTTAATCCTTCAATCCCAGACGTTTCGCCAACCGATGCAGGTTGGCGACGTCAGTTTCCAGCATTCGCGCACAGGCGGCCCAGTTGTGATGATTTTGTGCCAGTGCCTGGCGAATGGTTTCACGCTGGAACGCTTCTGTCGCTTCACGCAGATTTTGCTTAACAACGGGCACCGCCGCCGTTTCTGGCGGCGGCAACGTCACCTCAGGAAAAGCAAAATGTTGCGCCTCGAGAATCACTTCATCGCCACTGCGGGTCGCTCTCGCCAGCACTACCGCCCGATGAATAGCATGTTCCAGTTCACGAACGTTCCCCGGAAAATTGTAGTGTTGCAGTAAATTTCGCGCTCCGGCACTTAATACCACGCGGGAGAGCCCCAGCCGCAAACGACACTGCTCGCAGAAATACCCCGCCAGCAGAATGACATCATCGCCCCGCTCACGCAGCGGCGGCACCGAAAGTGGAAACACGCTCAGGCGATGAAACAAATCGGCGCGGAATCGCCCTGCCAGCACCTCTTCGCGTAAGTCGCGGTTAGTCGCCGCCAGCACGCGCACATCGACCCGCAAACTACGGTCATCGCCAACGCGCTGAATATCGCCATACTGCAACACCCTCAGCAGCTTGGCCTGCAATGCCAACGACAACTCGCCGATCTCATCCAGAAACAGCGTGCCGTTATCCGCCATTTCAAACTTCCCGCTGCGGTTACTGATAGCGCCAGTAAACGCTCCTTTCACATGCCCGAACAACTCACTTTCCGCCACACTTTCCGGCAGTGCAGCACAGTTGAGATAGACCAGCGGATTCACCGCCCGTGGCGAGGCTTCATGAATCGCTTTCGCCACCAGCTCCTTACCGGTTCCCGTCTCACCGCTGATCAGGACGTTGAGATCGGACGCCGCCACAATCTCAATCTCTTTTTTCAATTGCGTAATGCCTGGAGACAGACCGATCATCTGCGTCTGTTTCACCGCTTCAAACGGCGTGGCATCGCCTGGCAGCATATTCTGGCTTTCCAGTTGTTCAATCAGCAACGCATTGCTTAACGCTCCCGCCGCCAGCGCGGCAATCAGCCGTAACTCTTCGTCGCTGAAAACATCGAACTGATCGGGCTGCATCCCGTCGAGCGTCAATGCGCCGATCAGGTTTTGCCCGGCAAACAATGGCAGACCAACGCAGGCGTGAACCTTCAGACTCTCCTGCCCGGGAATCAAACCGTCATAGGGATCGGGCAATTCGCTGTCTGCGGGAAAGCGCACCACGTCCCCGGCGCGGGCAATCGCTTCCAGCCGTGGATGCCCTTCCAGCGCAAAGCGTCTACCGAGTACATCCTTTGCCAGACCGTCGATGGCAAGCGGAATAAACTGACGCGAATCGTAACGTAGCAACGCAGACGCATCGCACTCCAGCACCTGACGTAGCGTGGTGATCAGGCGCTGAAAACGATCCTGATGACCAATCCCACGCTGCAATTCGATGGCGATATTCGCCAGCACATCAACGGAAAAACTCATCTTTGCCTCACTGTCAATTTGACTATAGATATTGTCATATCGACCATTTGATTGATAGTCATTTTGACTACTCATTAATGAGCATGAATTAATTTACACATCAAAATCAATCAGATAAAAAACTGGCACGCAATCTGCAATTAGCAAGACATCTTTTTAGAACACGCTGAATAAATTGAGGTTGCTATGTCTATTGTGGTGAAAAATAACATTCATTGGGTTGGTCAACGTGACTGGGAAGTGCGTGATTTTCACGGTACAGAATATAAAACGCTGCGCGGCAGCAGCTACAACAGCTACCTCATCCGCGAAGAAAAAAACGTGCTGATCGACACCGTCGACCATAAATTCAGCCGCGAATTTGTGCAGAACCTGCGTAATGAAATCGATCTGGCGGATATCGATTACATCGTGATTAACCATGCAGAAGAGGACCACGCTGGGGCGCTGACCGAACTGATGGCGCAAATTCCCGATACGCCGATTTACTGTACTGCCAACGCTATCGACTCGATAAATGGTCATCACCATCATCCGGAGTGGAATTTTAATGTGGTGAAAACTGGCGACACGCTGGATATCGGCAACGGCAAACAGCTCATTTTTGTCGAAACACCAATGCTGCACTGGCCGGACAGCATGATGACTTACCTGACAGGCGACGCGGTGCTGTTCAGTAACGATGCTTTCGGTCAGCACTACTGCGACGAGCATCTGTTCAACGATGAAGTGGATCAGACGGAACTTTTCGAGCAGTGCCAGCGTTACTACGCCAATATCCTGACGCCGTTCAGCCGCCTGGTAACGCCGAAAATTACCGAGATCCTGGGCTTTAACTTACCAGTCGATATGATAGCGACCTCCCACGGCGTGGTCTGGCGCGATAACCCGACGCAAATTGTCGAGCTGTACCTGAAGTGGGCGGCTGACTATCAGGAAGACAGAATCACCATTTTCTACGACACCATGTCGAACAACACCCGCATGATGGCTGACGCTATCGCCCAGGGGATTGCGGAAACCGACCCACGCGTGGCGGTGAAAATTTTCAACGTCGCCCGAAGCGATAAAAACGAAATCCTGACCAATGTCTTCCGCTCAAAAGGCGTGCTGGTCGGCACTTCGACGATGAATAACGTGATGATGCCGAAAATCGCCGGGCTGGTGGAGGAGATGACTGGATTACGCTTCCGTAACAAACGCGCCAGTGCTTTCGGCTCTCACGGCTGGAGCGGCGGTGCGGTAGATCGTCTTTCCACGCGCCTGCAGGATGCAGGTTTCGAAATGTCGCTTAGCCTGAAAGCTAAATGGCGACCGGACCAGGACGCTCTGGAGTTATGCCGTGAACACGGTCGCGAAATCGCCCGTCAGTGGGCGCTCGCGCCGCTGCCGCAGAGCACGGTGAATACGGTAGTTAAAGAAGAAACCTCTGCCACCACGACGGCTGACCTCGGCCCACGGATGCAGTGCAGCGTCTGCCAGTGGATTTACGATCCGGCAAAAGGCGAGCCAATGCAGGACGTTGCGCCAGGAACGCCGTGGAGTGAAGTTCCGGATAACTTCCTCTGCCCGGAATGCTCCCTCGGCAAAGACGTCTTTGACGAACTGGCATCGGAGGCAAAATGAGCAACGGCATTGTGATCATTGGTTCGGGCTTCGCCGCCCGCCAACTGGTGAAAAATATTCGCAAACAGGACGCCAGTATTCCATTAACCCTGATTGCCGCCGACAGCATGGATGAGTACAACAAACCTGACCTCAGCCATGTTATTAGCCAGGGGCAATGTGCCGACGACCTTACCCGCCAGACAGCAGGTGAATTTGCCGGGCAGTTTAATCTGCACCTGTTTCCGCACACCTGGGTGACGGATATCGATGCCGAAGCCCATGTGGTGAAAAGCCAGAATAATCAGTGGCAATACGACAAGCTGGTGCTGGCAACCGGTGCCAGTGCCTTTGTCCCGCCTGTGCCTGGGCGTGAGTTAATGCTGACGTTAAATAGTCAGCAAGAGTATCGCGCCTGTGAAACGCAACTGCGGGATGCCCGACGCGTGTTGATTGTTGGCGGTGGCTTGATTGGTAGCGAACTGGCGATGGATTTTTGTCGGGCAGGCAAAGCGGTCACGCTAATCGACAACGCTGCCAGTATTCTGGCGTCGTTAATGCCACCGGAAGTAAGCAGCCGCTTGCAGCATCGGTTGACGGAGATGGGCGTTCATCTGCTGTTGAAATCTCAGTTGCAGGGGCTGGAAAAAACGGATTCTGGCATTCTGGCAACGCTGGACCGCCAGCGTAGCATCGAAGTGGATGCAGTAATTGCCGCCACCGGACTGCGCCCGGAAACCGCCCTGGCACGACGCGCCGGGCTGACGATTAATCGCGGCGTTTGCGTCGATAGTTATCTGCAAACCAGTAATACCGATATTTACGCGCTGGGCGATTGCGCGGAAATTAACGGTCAGGTATTGCCGTTCCTCCAGCCGATTCAACTTAGCGCGATGGTGCTGGCAAAAAATCTTCTCGGCAATAACACGCCGCTGAAACTCCCGGCGATGCTGGTGAAAATCAAAACGCCGGAATTACCGCTGCATCTGGCAGGCGAAACCCAGCGTCAGGATTTACGCTGGCAGATTAATACCGAACGCCAGGGAATGGTGGCGCGCGGCGTTGACGATGCTGACCAGCTTCGCGCCTTTGTGGTCAGTGAGGATCGGATGAAAGAGGCATTTGGATTGTTGAAAACATTGCCGATGTAGGTGGGCTACTGTGCCTAAAATGTCGGATGCGACGCTGGTGCGTCTTATCCGACCTACGGGGACGCACGTGTAGGCCGGATAAGGCGTTTACGCCGCATCCGGCAATGGTGTCCAAATGCAACACGTTTTATCCGTTCTGGACTTCACCCGCTAACCAACGCGCCGCAGCAATAACCCCCTGCCCCAGAGACAAGCCGCCATCACCCGCCGGTAAACTCTGTGGAAAGAGCAATGTGAAATCAGCGAGATAATGCGCCAGACGTGCACGCAGCAAACGGTTATGAATAACCCCGCCGCTAAATACCAGCGTAGTGATACCACGCATCGTGGCCTGCTCACGCATCAACGCGGCAAAACCCTGCGCCAGCGCATCATGAAACGCCCACGCGCGTTGATTAACCGGTGCCTGCCAGTTCAGCCACTGCTGCCAGAAAGTGGCGAGATCCAGCTGATTGTCCACCAGCGGCATTGTCACCGGATGCGTCACTCCGTGGCATGAGGCTGCGAGCGCCTCCAGGGCACAAGCCGCTTCACCTTCATAACTTAACGTGGCTGGCGCACAGCCCAGTGCCGCCGCCACAGCATCGAACAAACGCCCACACGATGACGCCAGCGGCGCGTTAATTCCACGCTCAATGGCCCGCGCCAGCACGCTCCAGTTTTGCTGTTGCACACTTGCCGTTTCAGGGTAATTCTGCCACTCCGGCACAAAGTGCAGGCACTGCGCCAGCAGGTTACGCCACGGCTGCTTAGCAGCCAAATCGCCCCCCGGAAGCGCCACTGCAGGCAAGCCGCCCAGGTGCTGGCATTCGCGATAGTTCACCCGCAAGCACTCGCCCCCCCATAAAGCGCCGTTCTCCCCCATACCGATACCGTCGAGCGTCAACGCAATGACATCACCGCCATCCAGAGGCCAGTGGTGTTCTGCCAGACACGCCGCTGCGTGGGCATGATGATGCTGCACCGTTTGCGTCGGCAGATTCATTTCGCGCGCCCACTGGCTAGAGACATAGCCCGGATGCGCGTCATGCACAACGTATTGCGGAGTGAAATCGTAGATGTTTTGCATCAGGCGTAACGCTTCGCGCCACTGCATCTGGATGCCATCGTCACTTAAATCGCCCAGATGCTGACTCAACACCGCTTGTTCACCGCGCACCAGGCAGAAGGTATTTTTCAGATCCGCGCCAAGACACAGCACAGGCGGAACATTTTTAAAGCCCGGAGGCAAAACCAGCGCATCCGGCACATACCCCCGCGAACGGCGCAGCATTTCGCCGCTTTCGCGCACCACCGAATCATCCATCCGCTGCACGATGTCGCGGTTATGTATCAAGAATCCGTCGGCAATGCCCTGCAAATCCAACAACGCCTGTTCGTTGCTGATAGCCGGTGGTTTACCGCTCTGATTGCCGGAGGTCATCACCAGCGGGCATTGCAGTTCCTGTAACAGCAAATGCTGAAGCGGATTCGCAGGCAACATCACCCCGACTTCGTTAAGGCCAGGGGCGATATCGTCACAAAGTTCAGGAACGTATTTTTTATCCACCAGCACAATCGGCGCGGCGGGCGTGGTGAGCAACTGATGGGCAGCGTCAGGTAAGCCTTCTGCCGTTGGCAGCATAACCGCCAGCGGTTTCGCCGGGCGATGTTTGCGCGCCCGCAGTGTCGCCACCGCGTTACTGTTACGTGCATCGCAGGCGAGATGGAATCCGCCAATCCCTTTGATGGCGACAATGTTGCCCATTTTTAACTGTGCGATAGCTGCCTGTAATGCCGCCTCTTGTTCTGCATGTTCACCATGACTTACCCATTCAAGATGCGGGCCACACTCCGGGCAAGCCACCGGCTGGGCGTGGAAGCGACGATCGAGCGGGTCACGGTACTCTTTGTCACAGGCCGGACACAGCGGAAACGCCGCCATCACGGTAAACGGGCGATCGTAAGGCATGGCGCGAATAATGGTGAAACGCGGGCCGCAGTGGGTACAGTTGATAAACGGATAACGCCAGCGTCGCTCGCCAGGGGTATTCATTTCGGCAAGGCAGGCAGGGCAAGTGGCGGCATCGGGAACAATTTGCGTATTCATGGTGCCGCCTGTGCTCTGGCGAATGGTGAACTCAGTGGGCAGTTGTGACCAGATAAACGGCTCACGCTCGACGCTATCAATACGCGCCAGCGGCGGGCAGTGCTGATGCAATTGAACAAGAAACGTTTCCGGGTCTTCCAGCAGCCGGACTTCTACGCCATCTCCGTCATTACAGACATCGCCGTGAAGATTTAATTGCTGTGCCAGCTGCCAGACAAACGGACGAAAACCGACGCCCTGCACTTTGCCACGAATACGCAGTTGGACACCGCAAGATGTGTTTTTTGCCATTGAGTTATTCCCGCCATCATGAATTGCGTAACCCGCTCTGCCGGACACGACAGCGTCGTATCCGGCAGTCACAGGTCGGCGATACCGCCCGCTCCGTATTCTACGAATATTTCCGGGAATTCCTTTGATGCCAGAACAGTTCTGTAAGATTTTTAGAACATCAGCGCCGTACGGCGACGTTTTTCTGCGCTCAGTTGTTCAAGTTTATTACGATCGACACAAATCAGCGCATGGGTCGGGCAAGCCGCCATACACGCCGGGCCGTCTTCACGATGGTTGCACAGGTCGCATTTATTGGCTTCAGCTTTGTCAGCACGTACATTAAGCCCCGCGCCGCTGTTGCGAATCACCGGACGTACCACCACTTCCATCGCGCCATACGGGCAAGCCACAACGCAGGTTTTGCAACCAATGCAACGTTCCTGCATCACATGAACAAACCCTTTATCACGGCTGATAGCACCATTCGGGCAGACGTTAGCGCACGGTGCATCTTCACACTGACGGCAGACTGTTGCCGTGGAAATGTTCACACCTTTAATGACATGGATTCGCGGTAAAAAAGTTTCCGGGGTCAGCGATGCACAGTCCTGGTTTTCCTGATGAGAAACCACGCACGCTACTTCACAGGTACGGCAACCAATACATTTACTCGCGTCAGCAATGATGAAACGGTTCATCAAATTCTCCAGCAATGACAGTTAATGCGCCGATACATTCACAAATCATGCCAGTTTTTAATTTACTGTTATTTAAGGAAATTAAATTCTGTGATGCAGGAAAAACGATGTCATCGACACTAGTGACGATGACATGTGATGACAATGTTTATCGCGAAGGAGCAATGAGTGAGTCGCGGCGGATCAGTTTTCCGCTGAAGGTTTTCGGCGGTGAGAAATCCCCGCCATCGAGCATAAAAATCAGCCGTCCAATAATTTCCTGAATCATCTCAGTCACCGGAATTTTTACGCTGGAGAGCGCCGGAACGGTGTAGGGGGCAATTGCGATATCATCGAATCCGATAACTGACACCTGCTCTGGCACCGCTACGCCGCGCTCGTGTAACGCTTTCATCGCACCTATCGCCATATCGTCGTTACTGGCAACTAACGCGCTAAATTTAGCCCCACGTTCGAGCAACGTTTCTACCCCTTCGGCCCCGCTGGCGGGCGTCCATTTACCATTAGCGATAAGTTTTTCATTGAGCGCAATACCATGCTGCGACAGCGCGTCTTTATACCCGGCAAGACGTTCAATGCTGGTGGGGGAATCCATCGAGCCGGTAAGGAAAGCAATCTCCTGATGCCCGGCGTTTATCAACTCTGCCACGGCGTTAAAGCTGGTCTGTTTATGATCGCACCAGACGCTATGGCTGCTATTTTTGCGCAGGCGGCGATTAAGCACCATTATCGGCTGACTGTGCGCGTCAATGATGTCATCAATTTCATCCACGCTTAAAAAGCGCGGATAAATCATGATCGCGTCGCAGCGCAGATCCAGCAGATACTGAATCGCCTGGCGCTCTTCTTCGGCGCTGTGTTTACCATCTGCCAATAGCAACTGCCGCCCTTTCTCTTCCGCCATTCGCGCGGCATGAAAGAGTAATTCACTAAAATAAATGCCGTGGTAAAGCGTGTTGGTCACTACCAGCCCCAGCGTCTGCGTACTCTTCGCCGACAGATTGCGCGCCAGCAAGTTTGGACGGTAACCGCTCTCTTCTACCGCCTGAAACACGCGATCTTTAGTCTCCTGGCTGACGTAGCCATTACCTGAAAGCACGCGGGAAACGGTCGCTTTTGAAACCCCGGCGCGCTTCGCCACTTCCAGCATCGTCGTCATCATTTTCATCCCTTTACACGCAATCAACGCAGTGTACTGCACCGTTTGCCGATTGTCCTTGCGCAATCGGCGGGAAAAATATTCAGGTGACCGGTTTCACAAATATAAAAAATGAACAATTAACTCTCTTGCTTATTTTTTGACAACTATTCATGATTTTGTGAAACCGGTTTCTTCATTCCGTTTCAGCATCGGCATTTTTCCGTCCCGTCGACTGATAACAACTACCTCTACCCTACTGATAACAGGATAAAATCCGATGGCCAAAAATTATGCGGCGCTGGCACGCTCGGTGATAGCGGCACTGGGCGGCGTTGATAACATCTCAGCAGTCACGCACTGTATGACGCGTTTGCGCTTTGTTATCAAAGATGATGCGCTTATCGACAGCCCGACGTTAAAAACCATCCCCGGCGTGCTCGGCGTGGTACGTAGTGACAACCAGTGTCAGGTGATTATCGGCAATACCGTTTCACAAGCCTTTCAGGAAGTCGTCAGCCTGCTGCCGGGAGATATGCAGCCCGCCCTGCCCGTGGGTAAACCCAAACTCACGCTGCGTCGCATTGGTGCGGGGATCCTCGATGCGCTGATCGGCACCATGTCACCGCTGATCCCGGCGATTATCGGCGGATCGATGGTCAAACTGCTGGCGATGATCCTCGAGATGAGCGGCGTGCTGACAAAAGGATCGCCGACCTTAACCATTCTGAATGTGATTGGTGACGGTGCTTTCTTCTTCCTGCCGCTGATGGTCGCGGCTTCGGCCGCCATCAAATTTAAAACCAATATGTCGCTGGCGATTGCCATCGCGGGTGTGCTGGTACATCCGAGTTTTATTGAACTGATGGCGAAAGCGGCCCAGGGGGAACATGTCGAATTTGCCCTGATCCCGGTCACCGCGGTGAAATACACCTACACGGTGATCCCGGCGCTGGTGATGACCTGGTGCCTGTCATATATCGAACGCTGGGTGGACAGCATTACACCGGCGGTGACCAAAAACTTCCTCAAGCCAATGCTGATTGTGTTGATTGCCGCACCGCTGGCAATCCTGCTGATTGGCCCGATTGGTATCTGGATCGGTAGCGCCATTTCGGCGCTGGTTTACACCATTCATGGTTATCTGGGCTGGCTTTCAGTCGCCATTATGGGCGCGCTGTGGCCTCTGCTGGTAATGACCGGGATGCACCGCGTCTTTACGCCAACCATCATTCAGACCATTGCCGAAACCGGCAAAGAAGGGATGGTCATGCCGTCAGAGATCGGCGCTAACCTGTCGCTGGGCGGTTCATCACTGGCGGTGGCGTGGAAAACGAAAAACCCGGAACTGCGCCAGACGGCGCTGGCTGCGGCGGCATCAGCCATTATGGCGGGGATTTCCGAACCGGCGTTATACGGCGTGGCTCTTCGCCTGAAACGTCCGCTTATCGCCAGTCTTATCAGCGGTTTTATTTGCGGCGCGGTTGCCGGTATGGCGGGGCTTGCCAGCCACTCAATGGCAGCGCCGGGGCTATTTACCAGCGTGCAGTTCTTCGATCCGGCGAATCCAATGAGCATCGTCTGGGTGTTCGCGGTCATGGCGCTGGCGGTGGTGCTGTCGTTTATCCTCACACTGTTGCTCGGCTTTGAGGATATTCCTGTTGAGGAAGCGGCTGCCGAGGCGCGAAAGCATCAGAGCGTACAACCGACCGTCGCCAAAGAAGTAAGTCTTAATTGAGGATGAAAATGTCAGTATTTCCAGAAGGTTTTTTATGGGGCGGCGCGCTTGCCGCCAACCAGTCTGAAGGTGCGTTCCGTGAAGGTGGCAAAGGACTGACCACGGTCGATATGATCCCACACGGCGAGCATCGAATGGCGGTGAAACTGGGGCTGGAAAAACGTTTTCAGTTGCGCGATGACGAGTTTTATCCCAGCCATGAGGCGACGGATTTTTATCATCGTTATAAAGAAGATATCGCCCTGATGGCAGAGATGGGATTCAAAGTGTTCCGTACCTCAATTGCCTGGAGCCGTCTCTTTCCGCAGGGCGATGAAATCACGCCCAATCAGCAGGGCATTGCTTTTTATCGTTCTGTCTTTGAAGAGTGTAAAAAGTACGGTATCGAACCGCTGGTCACGTTGTGCCACTTCGATGTGCCGATGCATCTGGTCACCGAATATGGCTCCTGGCGTAACCGCAAGCTGGTGGAGTTTTTCAGCCGCTACGCCCGGACCTGCTTTGAAGCATTTGATGGACTGGTGAAATACTGGCTAACCTTCAATGAAATCAACATTATGTTGCATAGCCCGTTCTCCGGCGCGGGTCTGGTGTTTGAAGAAGGTGAAAATCAGGATCAGGTGAAATATCAGGCCGCGCATCACCAGCTGGTTGCCAGTGCGCTAGCCACCAAAATCGCCCATGAGGTTAACCCGCAAAATCAGGTAGGCTGTATGCTGGCGGGCGGTAACTTCTACCCTTACAGCTGCAAGCCGGAGGATGTCTGGGCGGCGCTGGAGAAAGATCGGGAAAACCTGTTTTTTATCGATGTGCAGGCGCGGGGCACGTATCCGGCTTACTCTGCCCGCGTATTCCGCGAAAAAGGGGTAACCATAGATAAAGCGCTGGGCGATGATGAGATCCTGAAAAACACCGTCGATTTTGTCTCCTTCAGCTATTACGCCTCGCGCTGCGCCTCGGCGGAGATGAACGCCAACAACAGCAGTGCGGCGAACGTGGTGAAATCGCTGCGTAACCCGTATCTACAGGTAAGCGACTGGGGCTGGGGAATTGATCCGCTCGGTCTGCGCATCACCATGAACATGATGTACGATCGTTATCAGAAGCCGCTGTTTCTGGTGGAAAACGGCCTGGGCGCAAAAGATGAATTTGCTGCCAATGGTGAGATTAACGATGACTATCGCATCAGCTATTTACGCGAACATATCCGCGCAATGGGCGAAGCGATTGCAGACGGCATTCCGCTGATGGGCTACACCACCTGGGGCTGTATTGATTTGGTTTCCGCCTCAACGGGTGAAATGAGCAAGCGCTACGGTTTTGTCTTTGTTGACCGTGACGACGCAGGCAACGGTACGCTGGCGCGCACGCGTAAGAAATCGTTCTGGTGGTATAAAAAAGTGATTGCCAGTAATGGTGAAGATTTAGAGTAAGTAACAGTGCCGGATGCGGCGTGAACGCCTTATCCGGCCTACGTGTCGCACGAACCAGGTAGGCCCGATAAGCGCAGCGCATCGGGCAATCTGGCGTTTGGCATCAGTCAAAATCAAAGAAACCATTCCGGCTTAACGCCAAATCGGGCTGAAAGTGCCTTAATGTGGGATATCGTCAGAGATCGTTGTCCAGACAAAATCTGACTGACCAGGGATTTAGAGCCGATTTCGTTCTTCAAATCCGCATAGGTCAGATTATGTTGATCAATCAACGTGCGAAGTAACGCCACGCCAACCGGCATTGCAGCAACGGCTTTGTCGAACTCTGCAAACTTTTCGTGGTTGTTTTCATACTCTGCAATGCGGCTCGCCAGAAAGTCGATAAGTGGATTGGTGTCATCTTCTTCAATCAAATATTCGACCAGTTCCAGTGCTTCACGATAATCATCTTCTGAGTCACTGCCTCCCAGAAAGGGGACTGCATTGACCAGTTCTCTTGTTGCTTTAACAGCGCGTGCAGCATTAGCAGTCATTCTTTGTTCTCTCTGTAGTAACGTGTCAGTTTGTCATACTCTGCGTGATTCGTTATGTGCTTCACAAAGAACCGCTTATTAACAAAGTTTATGTAGGCAATAACCCTAAGATTGTTCCCGCCGACATCCAGAACGTACCATTTGTTGCGATATCTAAAATTGTCGAGGTTGGGAAACGCCGTTCGCATTTCTTCTGGTGTAGAAAAATCCGTTTCCTTAATAACCCGATACAATGAGTGTAGAGCCAGAGCGTCGTTAGGATATTTGCGCGCACACTCTTCAAATGGCGCTTTAGAAATGATGTGCATTTTTAAGTTTTAACTTCCTTATAGTAAGTAAACAGCCACATCTGCGAGTTCTATCCTTATGTGTTCGGAAACTATAGCTCATCAAATCCAAGTTCACAATATGTAAACACTTGTGCGCTATATAATTACCCCCAAAATCCTCATAGCCACTCTGCAAAACGTCAGTTCTGGTTCACCCCATCAAGCACATCCCCCTTTATCAAGCAACGCTGCGTCAGCGCCAGATCTTCCGTTTGCGGGTCGCGTCCGGCGATGGGTTTGAGGACGAGTTTACGGTTGGGGGTATAAGTAAAGCGCGTGAGCGCGGGATAGCTTAACTTGCCAAACCAGCCGTGAACACGCTGCCATTTGGCGTCTTTTACCTGATACAGACTGGTTATCCAGTAACCAGAATTAAACTGCATATCCAGCAATTGCGTGTGACCATTCCTTTGTAAATCCAGCAAATCATCAATGCCAGTTTCACTTGCGGTATAAAAACCATCGGACTGAAAAACACACGGGCGACCTTTCTGATTAAAGGTCATCAGAATCAAAAACGCGTTAGGTGCCAGACCATTTCCTGAACTACCCCGCCAGATAACCAGATCCTGAATGCCGTTACGATCAAGATCGGCACGGTAAAGTTGCGCATTACCCGCCATATTTTGCAGCACCCCCACAGGCACAGACCAGGATTTACCGGCGCGATCTTTACCGTTCAATTGCCATTCACTATCATCGTTTGGCATCTTTTCAAGCGTCACGCCAGCAACGCCCACTTTTATAAAATGCCAGGTTTTCTCGGCATCATAAGGCATGGTCAGGAGAGGTTTCAGCACCCGCTTTTGCGCGTATTCGCTGTCACTCATTGGCAGATATTCGGTAAAGCTGGTGGCCTGTGCAGGCAGCACTAAGCTCAATAAAAAAGCGCACATCCCTGTTTTGATGTTCAATTCCCTGAATTCCCTAATGAAGAATTATTCTTCCACCGCTAACTGCACGAAGCCGCCGTTCCCTTCCCAGCCTTCCAGTCGTTGATAAACGGTTTCTACCGCATCTTTAATCGGCTGGGTCATCGGGTAGTAAAAGCCGACGATATCCGGCTGGATGCCGAGGAAAATCACTTCGCCAATATCTTCTTTCAACTGATCGATAAGATAGTTCAGCGGCATGTTATGGGTAGTCATCATAAACATCTCGGCGATGTCATCCGGGTCGATGATGCGGATCTCGCCGGGGTTTAGTCCCATATCCGTGGCGTCGACAATCAGTAGTCGTGTCGGGCGCAGTTCGCGGATGGCGACGATGTCGTTTTCCGGTGCGCTACCGCCGTCAATCACCACCCAGTTACCTTTCGGCGCGGCGGCGCACTTTTCCGCCAGCAGCGGGCCTGCGCCATCATCGCCCATCATGCTATTGCCAACACAGAGTAAAACGTCAGTCACGCAGTCTCCTCACCATCAAATAGATGGCGTTTTCCTGATGAATATCATGCAGCATACTTAACAGCATTGTACTCCATTCCTGCTGCCGCGCAGTTTGCGCTGCCCGGGCTTTATCGAATGCGTTGGCCAGCATCGGCACATGGTTAATGTCGATGACGATCTCACCATATTTCGGCACGCCTTCCATTTTGCGGCGGGCTTCGCTGCCCGCCTCCAGAGTGGCAATCCATGCCAGATAGTCATCCCACGGGCAGGTGAGCGCCGCTTCCAGGCAATCGATAACCCCAAGGTGGTGACCAATCGCCAGGCTGTAATAGACCACCTGCTGCGCCTCGGCGGGCGTGGCATCGTTCTCATCAATAAATTTACGGCTCAGTTGACTGAACACCACCTTTTCACTCATCGGATACGCGCCTCTTCAACAACATGATTCAGATGGCTGACAATCTCGTTCAGACGCGGATCGTTTTCCGCTTCCAGCCAGCGTGCAACCTGTTCTTCGCCCTGCCCTAACTGTGTCAGGAAGTCATCGGCAATCTGACGACCGTAGCGGTAACCCGCCAGGCGGCGTGCTTCGCGATCCACTTTCACGCGCAGCGGCTGCACCATATCGCCATGCAGGATCTCAGCCGGTTGTTCATCCTGCTCACCCGGGCCACGGGCGTGAATTTTCTGCTCCAGCAGGCCGAGTGCCATTGCAAAGCCGTACAGCGTGGCGGCTGGTGTTGGCGGGCAGCCAGGGATATAAACATCCACCGGGACGATTTTATCCGTACCGCCCCACACGCAGTAAAGATCGTGGAAAATGCCGCCGCTGTTGCCGCAGGCACCGTAGGAGATACAGATTTTCGGGTCCGGCGCGGACTGCCACGCACGTAGCGCAGGGGATCGCATTGCACGGGTGACCGCGCCGGTAAACAGTAAAATATCCGCATGACGCGGTGACGGAACGACTTTAATGCCGAAGCGTTCTGCATCAAACAGCGGCGAAAGCGTGGCGAAAATTTCGATTTCGCAGCCGTTGCAGCCGCCGCAGTCCACGCGGTAAACGTAGGCAGAACGTTTGATTTTTTTCAGTAACGACGCCTTCATGCTGGCGATGGACTCATCCACCGTCATCGGGACCGGAATGCCGTTGGCGTCACGGGGGCCTAATAAATTGCTCATCAGATGGCCTCTTTCATATGGCGAGTCAGTTCAATACGGTCGGACGGCACCAGGCATTTCTGGCGCTTACATTCCGGGCAAGTCTCAAAGCTTTCGCGGTGGTTTTCCGCGCGGCTGTCGCCGTTGTGCTTAAGCAGCGCAATGGCGTAGTCGATCTCTTTCTGGACAGCGAAAGGACGATTGCAGACGCGGCAGTTGCACAGCGCAAAGCGGGACTGTTGCAGGAAATCTTCTTTCTTCCACACCGCCAGTTCGTACTCTTGCGACAGTTTGATCGCCGCCGTCGGGCAGACTTCTTCGCAGCGTCCACAGAAGATGCAGCGGCCAAGATTGAACTCCCAGGCCAGCTCACCGGTGGCGAGGTCAGTTTCAACCGTTAAGGCGTTTGACGGGCAGGCATTGACGCAGGCCGCGCAGCCGATGCACTGCTGCGGGTTCTGCTCTGGCTTACCACGGAAGTTTTTATCAACCGCAATCGGCTCCAGCGGATAAGACGAGGTCGCCGTGCCGGTTTTGATAACTTTTTTGATAAAGGTAAACATGGCGATTCCTTATTTCAGCGGCGAGTTTTTACGCTCAATGCTGTAGCGCTCGAGTTCTTTGTACGGCACCACTTTGCTCTTCTTCTTACGCACATCGACCACGGTCATGCGGTCGGTACAGGAGTAGCAAGGATCCAGGCTACCGATAATCAGCGGCGCATCGGAAACAGTGTTGCCACGCAGCATGTAGCGCAGGGTCGGCCAGTTCGCGTAGGTCGCGGCACGGCAGCGCCAGCGGTACAGCTTCTGGTTGTCGCCGGTCATGCTCCAGTGGATATCATCGCCGCGCGGCGCTTCGGCAAAGCCCAGCGCGAAACGGTGCGGAATGTAGGTAAAGCCTTCCACCATCAGCGGGCCGCCCGGCAGGTTATCCAGACCGTAATCGATCATATTCAGCGCGGTATAGACTTCGTTGATACGCACTTTCAGACGGGAAATAACGTCGCAGCCCTGCTCGCTGTGGACTTCCATTGGCAGCAGGCCATAACCAACAAACGGGTGATCGGCACGGGTATCACGGGCGTGACCGCTGGCACGGACCATCGGGCCAACGTTACTGAAGTCGCGAGCGATTTCCGGGTCCAGACGACCAATGCCGACGGTGCGTTGTTCCATGTTCGGTGTGCTCAGCAGCACATCCACCAGCTCCTGCACTTCACGACGCATCTGTTGTGCCAGCTGGCGGGTCTGGATCATGTCGTCTTTCAGCAGATCGCGACGAATCCCGCCGATCAGGTTCAGGCCGTAGGTTTTACGCGCACCGGTAAGGATCTCTGCCATTTTCATGGAGGTTTCACGCACGCGGAAGAACTGCATAAAGCCGGAGTCGAAGCCGGTAAAGTGACAGGCCAGGCCGAGGTTGAGCAGATGCGAGTGCAGGCGTTCTACCTCCAGCAGAATGGCGCGGATCATCTGCGCGCGTTCTGGCACCTGAATACCCATCGCGTTTTCCACCGAAGTGGTATAGGCGGTGCTGTGAGCAAATCCGCAGATCCCGCACACACGGTCAGAGAGGAAGGTCACTTCGTTGTAACCCATACGAGTTTCCGCCAGTTTTTCCATGCCGCGATGGACGTAGAACAGGCGATAGTCGGCGTCGATAATGTTTTCGCCATCGACGAACAGACGGAAGTGACCCGGTTCGTCAGAAGTGACGTGCAGCGGGCCAATCGGCACGACGTTGTTTTTCTTGTCACCCAGTTCGTTGATGAACTCGTAGGTTTCAGCATCGGTGGTCGGCGCCGGACGCTGACGATAATCCATGCTGTCTTTACGTAGCGGGTAGAGTTCATCCGGCCAGTCATCCGGCAGCACCAGACGGCGCTCATCCGGCAGCCCAACCGGAATCAAACCGTACATATCGCGCACTTCACGCTCGCCCCACACCGCCGCCGGAACACGTGGCGTCACGGACGGATATTCTGGTTTATTGGCGTCAACTTCGACGCGAACCGTGATCCAGCACTTAGTCCCCTTCTCCATCGACAGCACGTAATAAACGGCGTAATGACCATTCAGTTTGCGTTCGTCGTTACCAAACAGCACCGACAGCCAGCCCCCCTGTTTGTAGTAGAGAAACTCCACCACTTCCGGCAGATAGTTCACCTTTACGGTGACAGTCAGCTGATCTTTGGTCTGCCAGGCGTGGTCCAGCACGACGCCCGGAAATGCCTCATTCAGCGCGGCGAGATAATGTTGACCTAATTTTTCTTCAGACATGCTCAAACTCTCTTTAATCACGCCGCCAGCAAGGAGACGAACGCTAAAAATGCAAAACCAAAACCAGCCCAAGTAATGCGCGGAGTAATATCAAGACGCAGACGGGCCATGCTGTTTTCGAATAGCGCGATAACCAGTACGCCGACCACCAGTTTGACGATGGCAATCACCAGCGCCAGCAGCAGCCCACCAGCGGTGAAGGTTTCCATTTGTCCCCACGGAATAAACACCCCGACGAACATCTGCAACACCACCAGCTGTTTCAGGCTGATACCCCATTTCATGACGCCAAAGCCGCTGCCGCTATACTCAGAGAGCGGACCTTCCTGCAACTCCTGCTCGGCTTCCGCCAGGTCGAACGGCAGTTTGCCCATTTCGATAAAGGTGGCGAATGCACAGGCACAAAGCGCCAGCACCAGCGGGATGCTCTGGCTCAGCGGCCAGTGATAAACGGTGTCGGTGATGTTGCTGATATTGGTGGAACCAGCAACCTGCGCGGCGACCCACAGACCAAGCAACAACATCGGTTCGACCAGCACGCCAAGCATCGCTTCACGGCTCGCGCCGATGGCGGTAAACGGGCTGCCGGTATCCAGACCAGAAATGGCAAAGAAGAAACGCGCGATGGCGAAGAGATACAGTAAGGTGATCAAATCAGCCAGTTGCGGCAGCGGAGAACCAACGGTTACTACCGGCAGCGCAGTAGCGATAGTCAGCATGACACCCACCATCACATACGGCGTCAGGCGGAACACCCAGCCGGAGGCATCCGGGCCAACGCTCTGACGCCCCAGCAGTTTGATAATGTCGCGATACTCCTGCAACACGCCCGGCCCGCGACGGTTATGTAAGCGGGCTCGCGCCACGCGGGTTATACCGGAGAGCAGCGGCGCAACGGCAAATAACACCAGCGCCTGAATTAACGGATATAAAACACTCATTCTCAGGCTCCTCGTGAAACAATAATCACCACCAGCACCGCCAGTTCAACCAGCGCCATCCGGCGGAACAGCAACGCACTCCCCTCGCACTGCCAGCCCGGCACCAGCGACACCGGATTCAGCCATTTGCGCAGTTTCAGCACTGGCGCAAACGCCTGTTTAACCGGCATGGCAAAACCGTGAGCGGTAATCACCATTGATTTTTCGTGGTCGTAGCCGCACACCCAGGCAGCGCCACGGGAACGTGACGGCAAACGGTCGCCTTTGCAAATCGCCATAATGATGAATGGCAGCAGCGGGCAGGCAATCAGCAGCAACGTGATCATTGGTTGAGAAACGGTGGTGTTAGCAGGCTCCAGCGGCAGAGGTACAGCAGCAGACAGCATCGGCAGCAGCCACGGCGCAGCAACACCGCCAATTACGCAGCAAATCGCCAGAGCCACTACGCTGACGCTCATCAGGAACGGCGCACAGGTGGCGTTTTCGGCTTCTTTGGTACGCGGCGCACCGAGGAACGTGACGCCATAGACTTTCGCCATACACATCACCGCCAGCGCACCGGTAATTGCCAGACCCACAGCGAGCAGCGGCCCCAGCAGACGGGCAACAAACGCGCCACTATTGCTCAGTTTGAAGAAGGATTGATAGATAACCCATTCCCCGGCAAAACCGTTCAGCGGCGGCAGCGCAGCCATTGCCATCAGCCCGACTAACATAGCGATGGAGATAACCGGCATTTTCTTGCCAATACCACCGAGTTTTTCGATATCGCGATGACCGGTACGGAACCAGACGCTCCCCGCCCCGAGGAACAGTACGCTTTTGAACAGGCTATGATTAAGCAGATGGTACAGACCACCGACCAGACCAAGGGCAATCAGCGCCGGTTGTTCGAGTGCGATACCCGTTACGCCAGCGCCCAGCCCCAGCAGGATGATGCCGATATTTTCCAGGGTGTGGTAAGCCAGCAGGCGCTGGATGTTGTGCTCCATCAACGCATACAGACCGCCGACGAACGCGGTGATCATGCCGAGCACCAGCAGCGCGATCCCCCACCACAGCGGCGCGTTACCACCCAGCAGCGACAGGGTTAAAATGCCCAGCAGGCCAATTTTCATGACTACCGTGGAAAACAGCGCGGCAGCTGGCGCAGAGGCGTTAGCATGTGCCTGTGGCACCCAGCTGTGCAGCGGGATAATCCCGGCCAGCAGGCCAAAGCCAATCACACCTAGCAGCCAGATATCGGAACCGAGCGGCAGTTGCTGCACGCGCATATCCAGCAGGCGCAGATCCAGCGTGCCGTAACGCTGCCACAGTAGCCAGCAAGCAATCGCCAGCAGCAGAGTGCCAAGACGTCCCAGCGCAAACCACAGTTTGCCCTCTTTGCTGTTGCTGGTAAGGAACACCGCGCACAGGGCCATGACTTCGGCCATTACCACGAACATGCCCAGATTACTGGCGATGACGGCGCAGACGGCGGCAGCCATCAACATATTGATCTGCAAGCCGTTGCACTTCACCTGCGCGTGGCGATGCCAGTCAATGTTGTAGAGGCTGACAAACAGGCCGCACAGGCCGAGCGTAATCAGCCAAATCGCATTAAGCGGAGAGATTTGCACATCGTAGCTTACCAGCGACAGCGCACCGCTCACGCCGACCGCGCCAGTCAGCACAGTGAAGCCCGCTGCTGCCGTGTACAGGCTACCGACTGCGCCACCAATTCCGGCTATCCAGCCACTTAGTGCCTTATGAAAAGAAAAGAGAAATGCCAGAACAGCGGCGGCGGCAAACCACGCCACGCCACTATTGATCAGGGAAATTGCGCTCATTTAGCCTCTCCACTTTGAGCCTGCTGAAACAAGGTGAGATCGCCAAAGTCCGTGTTAAAGGTCAGCTCACGCTTACGTTTGCTAACGCGGGCGATATCGGTGTTATCCACCAGATGCAGGGCTTTGGTTGGGCACATCCGCACGCAGGCCGGACCTTGTTCATCAAAGCTACAGAGGTCACATTTGACGGCGATCGCGCGAATACCCGGCACCCAGTCAAGCAATGTGCTGACACGCGCCGGAGCAGGCGGTGCCGGTGGCGCTTTCGGGGTATTGGCATTTGCAGGAATATCCAGCGGACGGCTACCGGAAAATTCGATTGCGCCGAACGGACAGGCGATGCCGCACAGTTTGCAGCTTACGCACAGGCTTTCATTCAACTGCACGGCCCCATCAACGCGGGTGATGGCGTTAACCGGGCAGACCACCGCGCAGGGTGCATCTTCACAGTGGTGACAGAGCTGCGGCGCAGATTCTTTATCATTTAGCATCACTCTCAGGCGCGGCATAGACTGAAGGCCGTGCTGGCGATGCGTCTCTGAACAGGCGGCCTCACAGGTGTGGCAGCCGATACAGAGCGTGGAGTCAGCAATTACAAAACGATTCACCGGGCATTCCTCAGGTGATTGTCATTTTTGACGAAAACATGCCGATGAAATGTCATTTTCGACACTCATCGACACGCCCATCCCCAAACAGGCATGATGCCTGCAAACCGGACAAAGCCTCAGCTCATGCTGCTGAGCTTTGTCCCTTTACCAGTTGGCTTAAATTCACCGGCGTATTGTTCTCAATGGCGGTGTATAAGTTGTCGTAAACACCAGCGATTTTTTCGAGATAGTGTTCCAGAACCTGTTCGCGATTGCGGATGTTGACCTTGCCATCAATCATGCCGTCAATGCTTAACTGAGCCTGTGCAATCAGCTGCTTGTCTTCGCCGTCTTTCGTTTCGACGTAGTACTCGATGGTGTGGCTGTTAAAACCATCCGCCAGGGTGACGTAGATGCGAAAATGTTCAAAAAGTACGAAACAGAGTTCTTTATCTGGCGCGCAACTCATGGCGTGGTGCAGACGCGCTTTTGATAACGTGATCCCCTGAACCAGCGAATTGCAGTAGATATGCCACTGGTCCTGTAGGCGACGATGCCGCTGTGCGATGTAATCGGCTTTCTCGCTTATTTCCCAAATAGTCATTGTCAGGTTACCCGTTTAACAGAGATGCCTGCCTTAAGCATTTTTTGTGCCAATTTTTATCTCATTGTTATTTATATATTTTTCATAAGACAACCGACTTTCGACGCCATGACGACGTGTCATTTCGACATCATCGACATTGTTCACATCAGGGATAATCAACACTGGCATAATTATTGCTTATCACGGGCAACAGTTAATGGGAGGCGATATGCACGAAATAACCCTCTGCCAGCGGGCACTGGAATTGATCGAACAGCAGGCCATACAGCACGGCGCAAAACGCGTAACTGCGGTCTGGCTCAAAATTGGCGCATTTTCTTGTGTCGAAACCAGCTCTCTTGCCTTTTGTTTTGATCTGGTTTGCCGCGGCAGCGTGGCAGAAGGTTGTAAACTGCACCTCGAAGAACAAGAGGCCGAGTGCTGGTGTGAAACATGCCAGCAGTATGTGACGCTACTGACCCAGCGCGTCCGCCGCTGTCCACAGTGTCATGGCGACATGCTGCGCATTGTGGCAGACGACGGTTTACAGATTCGGCGGATAGAAATAGACCAGGAGTGAGCGATGTGTACAACATGCGGTTGCGGTGAAGGCAACCTGTATATCGAGGGTGATGAACATAACCCTCATTCCGCGTTTCGTAGCGCGCCATTTGCCCCGGCGGCACGGCCGAAGATGAAAATCACCGGCATTAAAGCGCCTGAATTTACCCCCAGCCAGACCGAAGAAGGCGATCTGCATTATGGTCACGGCGAAGCGGGCACTCATGCGCCAGGTATGAGCCAGCGTCGGATGCTGGAAGTCGAAATTGACGTGCTGGACAAAAACAACCGTCTGGCTGAACGCAACCGCGCGCGCTTTGCTGCCCGCAATCAGTTGGTGCTCAACCTGGTTTCCAGCCCTGGTTCCGGTAAAACCACGCTGCTGACGGAAACCTTAATGCGCCTGAAAGACAGCGTTCCGTGTGCAGTGATTGAAGGCGACCAGCAAACCGTGAACGATGCCGCCCGCATTCGCGCTACCGGCACACCAGCGATTCAAGTGAATACCGGTAAAGGCTGCCATCTTGATGCCCAGATGATCGCTGATGCCGCACCGCGCCTGCCACTGGACGATAACGGTATTCTGTTTATCGAAAACGTTGGCAACCTGGTATGCCCGGCCAGCTTCGATCTCGGTGAAAAACACAAAGTGGCGGTGCTTTCCGTTACCGAAGGTGAAGACAAACCGCTGAAATATCCGCATATGTTTGCCGCCGCCTCGCTGATGCTGCTCAACAAAGTTGACTTGCTGCCGTATCTCAACTTTGACGTTGAGAAGTGCATCGCCTGCGCCCGCGAAGTCAATCCAGAAATTGAAATCATCCTTATTTCCGCCACCAGCGGCGAAGGGATGGACCAGTGGCTGAACTGGCTGGAGGCACAGCGATGTGCATAGGCGTTCCTGGCCAGATTCGCACCATTGACGGCAACCTGGCGAAAGTCGACGTCTGCGGCATTCAGCGCGATGTCGATTTAACGCTAGTCGGCAGCTGCGATGAAAACGGTCAGCCACGCGTGGGCCAGTGGGTACTGGTTCACGTTGCTTTGCCATGAGCGTAATTAATGAAGCCGAAGCGCGTGACACTCTCGACGCCTTACAAAACATGTTTGATGTTGAGCCGGATGTCGGTGCGCTGTTGTATGGCGAGGAAAAATAATGCGTTTTGTTGATGAATATCGCGCGCCGGAACAGGTGATGCAGTTAATTGAGCATCTGCGCGAACGTGCTTCACATCTCTCTTACACCGCCGAACGCCCTCTGCGGATTATGGAAGTGTGCGGCGGTCATACCCACGCCATCTTTAAATTCGGCCTCGACCAGTTACTGCCGGAAAACGTTGAGTTTATCCACGGACCAGGTTGTCCGGTGTGCGTTCTGCCGATGGGCAGAATCGACACCTGCGTGGAGATTGCCAGCCATCCGGAAGTCATCTTCTGTACCTTTGGCGACGCCATGCGCGTACCGGGGAAACAGGGGTCGTTGTTGCAGGCAAAAGCACGCGGTGCTGATGTGCGCATCGTCTACTCGCCAATGGATGCGTTGAAACTGGCGCAGGAGAACCCAACTCGTAAAGTGGTGTTTTTCGGCTTAGGGTTTGAAACCACCATGCCGACCACCGCAATCACGCTGCAACAGGCAAAAGCCCGCGATGTGCAGAATTTTTACTTCTTCTGCCAGCACATTACGCTGATCCCCACGCTGCGCAGTTTGCTGGAACAGCCGGACAATGGCATCGACGCGTTCCTCGCGCCGGGCCACGTCAGTATGGTAATTGGCACCGACGCCTATAATTTTATCGCCAGCGATTTTCATCGTCCTCTGGTGGTCGCTGGTTTCGAACCACTTGATCTACTGCAAGGCGTGGTGATGCTGGTAGAGCAGAAAATAGCGGCCCACAGCAAGGTAGAGAATCAGTACCGGCGAGTGGTGCCAGATGCGGGTAATTTGCTGGCACAACAGGCGATTGCTGACGTCTTCTGCGTCAATGGCGACAGCGAATGGCGCGGCTTAGGCGTGATTGAATCTTCTGGTGTGCACCTGACGCCGGATTATCAACGATTCGATGCCGAAGCACATTTCCGCCCGGCACCGCAGCAGGTTTGTGATGACCCGCGCGCACGTTGTGGTGAAGTATTGACCGGCAAATGTAAGCCGCATCAATGCCCGCTGTTTGGTAACACCTGTAATCCTCAAACCGCATTCGGCGCACTTATGGTTTCCTCCGAAGGAGCATGTGCCGCATGGTATCAGTATCGTCAGCAGGAGAGTGAAGTGTGAATAATATCCAACTCGCCCACGGCAGCGGCGGCCAGGCGATGCAGCAATTAATCAACAGCCTGTTTATGGAGGCGTTTGCTAATCCGTGGCTGGCAGAACAGGAAGATCAGGCTCGTCTTGACCTGGCGCAATTAATGGCAGAAGGCGATCGTCTGGCCTTCTCCACTGACAGCTACGTCATCGACCCGCTGTTCTTCCCTGGCGGTAATATCGGCAAGCTGGCGATTTGCGGCACGGCCAATGACGTTGCGGTCAGCGGCGCTATCCCACGTTATCTCTCCTGTGGATTTATCCTCGAAGAAGGATTGCCGATGGAGACGCTGAAAGCGGTAGTGACCAGCATGGCAGAAACCGCCCGCGCGGCAGGAATCGCCATCGTCACTGGCGATACTAAAGTGGTACAGCGTGGGGCGGCAGATAAACTGTTTATCAACACCGCAGGCATGGGCGCAATTCCGGCGAATATTCACTGGGGAGCACAAACTCTCACCGCAGGCGATGTTCTGCTGGTTAGCGGTACGCTCGGCGACCACGGAGCAACTATCCTTAACCTGCGCGAGCAGCTGGGGCTGGACGGCGAACTGGTCAGCGATTGCGCGGTATTGACGCCGCTTATTCAGACGCTGCGCGACATTCCCGGCGTGAAAGCGCTGCGCGATGCTACCCGTGGTGGAGTGAACGCGGTAGTTCATGAGTTCGCGGCAGCCTGCGGTTGCGGTATTGAACTTTCAGAAGCAGCGCTGCCGGTTAAACCTGCCGTGCGTGGCGTTTGCGAATTGCTGGGCCTGGATGCCCTCAACTTTGCCAACGAAGGTAAGCTGGTGATTGCTGTAGAGCGTAACGCGGCAGAGCAAGTGCTGGCGGCGCTGCGTTCCCACCCACTGGGACAAGATGCAGCATTAATTGGCGAAGTGGTTGAGCGTAAAGGTGTTCGTCTCGCTGGGCTTTATGGCGTGAAACGAACTCTCGATCTACCACACGCCGAACCGCTACCTCGTATATGCTAATAAAAATCTAGCCCCTGGAATTTGTCATTTACCTTTTGCACCGCTTAGCGGTGCTTTCCTGGAAGAACAACATGTCGTATACACCGATGAGTGATCTCGGGCAACAAGGGTTGTTCGACATCACTCGGACACTATTGCAGCAGCCCGATCTGGCCTCGCTGTGTGAGGCTCTTTCGCAACTGGTAAAGCGTTCTGCGCTCGCCGACAACGCAGCTATTGTGTTGTGGCAAGCGCAGACTCAACGTGCGACTTATTACGCGTCGCGTGACAAAGACAATCCCATTAAATACGAAGACGAAACCATTCTGGCACATGGTCCGGTGCGCAGCATTTTATCGCGCCCTGACACACTGCACTGCAGCTACGAAGAATTTTGTGACACCTGGCCGCAACTGGCTACGAGTGGGCTATACCCTAAATTTGGTCACTATTGCCTGATGCCGCAGGCCGCGGAAGGACATATTTTTGGCGCCTGTGAATTTATTCGTTATGACGATCGCCCGTGGAGCGAAAAAGAGTTCAATCGACTGCAAACATTTACGCAGATTGTTTCTGTTGTCAGCGAGCAAATTCAGAGTCGCGTCATCAACAATGTCGACTACGAACTGCTATGCCGGGAACGGGATAACTTCCGCATCCTGGTTGCCATCACCAACGCGGTACTTTCTCGCCTGGACATGGACGAGCTGGTCAGCGAAGTGGCTAAAGAAATCCACTACTACTTCGATATCGACGATATCAGCATCGTTTTACGCAGCCACCGCAAAAACAAACTCAACGTTTACTCCACTCACTATCTCGATAAACAGCATCCCACTCACGAACAGAGTGAAGTTGATGAGGCAGGAACCCTCACCGAGCGCGTATTTAAAAGCAAAGAGATGCTGCTGCTTAATCTCCACGAGCGAGACGATTTAGCCCCCTACGAACGCATGTTGTTCGACACCTGGGGCAACCAGATCCAGACGCTGTGCCTGCTACCGTTGATGTCTGGCAACACCATGCTGGGCGTGCTGAAACTGGCGCAGTGCGAAGAGAAAACCTTTACCACCACTAACCTGAGTTTGCTGCGCCAGATTGCTGAACGTGTGGCGATTGCCGTGGATAACGCCCTCGCCTATCAGGAAATCCACCGTCTGAAAGAGCGCCTGGTTGATGAAAACCTTGCTCTGACTGAACAGCTCAATAATGTGGATAGCGAATTTGGCGAGATTATTGGTCGCAGCGAAGCCATGTATAGCGTGCTCAAGCAGGTTGAGATGGTAGCGCAAAGCGACAGTACCGTACTCATTCTCGGTGAAACGGGGACGGGTAAGGAACTGATTGCCCGCGCGATCCACAATCTTAGCAACCGCAATGGTCGGCGAATGGTGAAGATGAACTGCGCCGCCATGCCTGCCGGATTACTGGAAAGTGACCTGTTTGGTCATGAGCGTGGTGCCTTTACTGGTGCCAGCGCTCAGCGCATTGGTCGTTTTGAACTGGCGGATAAAAGCTCGCTGTTCCTCGATGAAGTGGGCGATATGCCGCTGGAGTTACAGCCGAAGTTGCTGCGCGTATTGCAGGAACAGGAGTTTGAACGCCTCGGCAGCAACAAAATCATTCAGACGGACGTGCGTTTAATCGCCGCGACTAACCGCGATCTGAAAAAAATGGTCGCCGACCGTGAGTTCCGTAGCGATCTCTACTACCGCCTGAACGTCTTCCCGATTCATCTGCCGCCGCTGCGCGAGCGCCCGGAAGATATTCCGCTGCTGGCTAAAGCCTTTACATTTAAAATTGCCCGCCGCCTGGGTCGTAATATTGACAGCATTCCTGCCGAGACTCTGCGCGCATTGAGCAATATGGAATGGCCAGGTAACGTGCGCGAACTGGAAAACGTCATTGAGCGCGCGGTGTTGCTGACTCGCGGTAACGTTCTACAACTCTCTTTACCCGATATCCCTCTGTCAGAACCTGAAACACCACCGACCGCGACGGTCGTCGCCCAGGAAGGCGAGGATGAATATCAACTGATTGTCCGCGTATTAAAAGAGACGAACGGCGTGGTTGCCGGGCCAAAAGGCGCTGCACAACGTCTGGGGTTAAAACGCACCACTCTGCTGTCACGGATGAAGCGGCTGGGGATAGATAAAGCGGCATTGATTTAACAGATGTGGTTATACTCGATCAACATTCAATGAAAGGAGGCAGTATGGCAGTTTCAGCAAGAAATCAATTAACCGGAACGGTTAGCGCAGTCGCAATGGGCGCGGTGAATGATGAAGTAGAACTGACGCTGGCAGGTGGTGCAAAGCTGGTGGCAATTGTTACACACAGCAGCCAGCAAGCCCTGGGGCTGGCAAAAGGGAAAGAAGCGATTGCCCTGATTAAAGCCCCGTGGGTAACGCTGGCAACGGAAGACTGTGGACTGAAATTCTCCGCTCGCAACCAGTTTGCTGGCAGCGTGTCGAAAATCACCGAAGGCGCAGTGAATGCCACTGTCCATATCAAAACAGATGCGGGTTTTGAAATTGTGGCTGTGGTAACCAATGAAAGCCAGGATGAAATGAAACTCACCACAGGATCGCGTGTTATTGCGTTGATCAAAGCATCAGCAATCCTGATTGCGACCAAAGCGTAAGCGCCGTATTTGCCGGAGAGAATAGATTCCTCCGGCAAATTTATTTCTTCCGGCGGAATTTTTCTGGCAACTCCGGCACCGGACGTTTGTCATCAATCAGATGACGCACGGTTAAAATCGGATGACGCCACAGCATTCTCGGCCCCGCCCACCGCATAATCTGCTTCATCTCTTCACGCTTCGCAGGCTGGTAACAGTGCACCGGACACTGCTTACAGGCGGGTTTCTCTTCGCCAAACACACATTTATCCAGCCGTTTTTGTGCGTAAGCAAACAACGCCTCGTAATGCTCCGGCTCCGCTGACGCCTGCGGGCATTTCGCTTGATAAAGATCGATCATTTTTTTAATCGTCAGTTTTTCACGAGAGATACGCTTGCCGGACATGCTGCCTCCATACTCTTAAGGTGCATTTATATTACAACTTAATTTTGAAGGGAACTATGGCTCTGAAGGAGGAGGTTTCTTCAACCGATGTAATTTTGCGATCTTGTTTCATAGTCATCACGCAAAAGCTGCAAAGCAGCATTTTTCGCGGAACCGGCATCAAGAACTCACCTTTCGCGTCTTCCCCTGAAATGATTAACTCCGGTATCATGTGCGCCTTATGTGATTACAACGAAAATAAAAACCATCACACTACATTTAACATCAGGGAACCGGATCTAATTCCATGAGTGTAATAGAAAATTTCGACGCCCATACACCAATGATGCAGCAGTATCTCAAGCTGAAAGCCCAGCATCCGGAGATCCTGCTGTTCTACCGGATGGGTGACTTTTACGAGCTGTTTTATGACGACGCAAAACGGGCGTCGCAGCTGCTGGATATTTCGCTGACCAAACGCGGCGCGTCTGCGGGCGAGCCGATCCCGATGGCGGGTATTCCCTACCATGCAGTGGAAAACTATCTCGCCAAACTGGTGAATCAGGGCGAGTCCGTCGCTATATGCGAACAGATTGGCGACCCGGCGACCAGCAAAGGTCCGGTTGAGCGCAAAGTTGTCCGTATCGTTACGCCAGGCACCATCAGCGATGAAGCCCTGTTGCAGGAGCGTCAGGATAACCTGCTGGCGGCTATCTGGCAGGACAGCAAAGGTTTCGGCTACGCGACGCTGGATATCAGTTCCGGTCGTTTTCGTCTGAGCGAACCGGCTGACCGCGAAACGATGGCGGCAGAGCTGCAACGCACCAATCCGGCGGAACTGCTGTATGCAGAAGATTTCGCCGAGATGTCGCTGATTGAAGGTCGTCGCGGCCTGCGTCGTCGCCCGCTGTGGGAGTTTGAAATCGACACCGCGCGCCAGCAGTTGAACCTGCAATTTGGCACTCGTGATCTGATTGGTTTCGGCGTCGAGAACGCGCCACGCGGGCTTTGTGCTGCCGGTTGCCTGTTGCAGTATGCGAAAGATACCCAACGTACGACTCTGCCGCATATTCGTTCTATCACCATGGAACGTGAGCAGGACAGCATCATTATGGATGCCGCGACGCGCCGTAATCTGGAAATTACCCAGAACCTGGCAGGCGGTGCGGAAAATACTCTGGCTTCTGTGCTTGATTGCACCGTCACGCCGATGGGTAGCCGTATGCTGAAACGCTGGCTGCATATGCCAGTGCGCGACACCCGTGTGTTACTTGAGCGCCAGCAAACTATTGGCGCATTGCAGGATTTCACCGCCGAGCTGCAGCCGGTACTGCGGCAGGTGGGCGATCTGGAGCGTATTCTGGCGCGTCTGGCGTTGCGTACCGCTCGCCCGCGCGATCTGGCCCGTATGCGTCACGCTTTCCAACAACTGCCGGAACTGCGCGCGCAGTTAGAAACTGTCGATAGTGCACCGGTTCAGGCGCTGCGTGAGAAGATGGGCGAGTTTGCCGAGCTGCGCGAGCTGCTGGAGCGGGCAATCATCGACACACCGCCAGTGCTGGTACGCGACGGTGGTGTTATCGCACCGGGCTATAACGAAGAGCTGGATGAGTGGCGGGCGCTGGCTGACGGCGCGACCGATTATCTGGAGCGTCTGGAAGTCCGCGAGCGTGAACGTACCGGCCTGGACACGCTAAAAGTCGGCTTTAACGCGGTTCATGGTTATTACATTCAGATCAGCCGTGGACAAAGCCATCTGGCACCAATCAACTACATGCGTCGCCAGACGCTGAAAAACGCTGAACGTTACATTATTCCAGAGCTGAAAGAGTACGAAGACAAAGTCCTCACTTCAAAAGGCAAAGCGCTGGCACTGGAAAAACAGCTTTATGAAGAGCTGTTCGACCTGCTGTTGCCGCATCTGGAAGCGCTGCAACAGAGCGCGAGCGCGCTGGCGGAACTCGACGTGCTGGTGAACCTGGCGGAACGGGCCTATACCCTGAACTACACCTGCCCGACCTTCATTGATAAACCTGGCATTCGCATTACCGAAGGCCGCCATCCGGTGGTTGAACAGGTACTGAATGAGCCGTTTATCGCTAACCCGCTGAACCTGTCGCCACAGCGTCGGATGTTGATTATTACCGGCCCGAACATGGGCGGTAAAAGTACCTATATGCGCCAGACCGCACTGATTGCGCTGATGGCCTATATCGGCAGCTATGTACCGGCACAAAAAGTCGAGATTGGCCCGATTGACCGTATCTTTACCCGTGTGGGCGCGGCGGACGATCTGGCATCCGGGCGTTCAACCTTTATGGTGGAGATGACCGAAACCGCTAATATTCTGCATAACGCCACCGAGTACAGTCTGGTGTTGATGGATGAGATTGGACGCGGGACGTCCACTTACGATGGTCTGTCACTGGCATGGGCGTGCGCGGAAAATCTGGCGAATAAGATTAAGGCATTGACGCTGTTTGCCACCCACTATTTCGAGCTGACCCAGCTACCGGAGAAAATGGAAGGCGTCGCCAACGTACATCTCGATGCGCTGGAGCACGGCGACACTATCGCCTTTATGCACAGCGTGCAGGACGGCGCGGCGAGCAAAAGCTACGGCCTGGCGGTTGCTGCTCTGGCGGGCGTGCCAAAAGAAGTTATTAAGCGCGCACGGCAAAAACTGCGTGAGCTGGAAAGCATTTCGCCGAACGCCGCCGCGACGCAGGTGGATGGTACGCAGATGTCTTTGCTATCAGTACCAGAAGAAACTTCGCCTGCGGTCGAAGCTCTGGAAAATCTTGATCCGGATTCACTGACTCCGCGTCAGGCGTTAGAGTGGATTTATCGCTTGAAGAGTCTGGTGTAATAACAATTCCCGATAGTCTTTTGCTATCGGGAGTATTAACGACAACTGACGAATCAAATAAAAATACCCTGTATAATAGGAAAGCTTATTTTACAGGGTAAAACCATGCCATCTACACGCTATCAAAAAATTGATGCTCATCACTATCGTCATATATGGGCCGTTGGTGATATTCATGGGGATTATCAATTATTACAATCCCGTTTACATCAATTATCTTTTTGTACCGAAACTGACTTGCTTATTTCCACAGGCGATAATATTGATCGTGGGCCTGAGAGTCTTAATGTGCTGCGCATGGTAAACCAGCCCTGGTTTACCACCGTAAAAGGCAACCACGAAGCGATGGCGCTTGATGCGTTCGCTACAGGTGATGGTAATATGTGGTTAACCAACGGCGGCGACTGGTTTTTCGATTTAAATGATACGGAACAACAAGAGGCAATAGATCTGTTATTGAGATTCCATAAACTTCCGCATATTATTGAAATTACCAACGACATAATAAAATATGTTATCGCACATGCGGATTATCCGGGTGATGAATATCTCTTTGGTAAAGAAATAGCGGAAAGTGAATTACTCTGGCCTGTTGATCGTGTGCAGAAATCGCTTAATGGCGAGTTACAAAAAATAAATGGCGCTGACTATTTTATATTTGGACATATGATGTTTGATAACATTCAGACGTTCGCTAACCAGATTTACATTGATACCGGATCGCCGAAAAGCGGACGCCTGTCGTTTTATAAAATTAAATAACGTAGCCGGGTAAAGTAAAGCCTTTACCCGGCATATTTTATTAGCGCTTATCTTCCGCCAGCAGCGGCGGAATGCTCGGCACCATTGGCGCGTCATCAATATCTTTCTGCGTCATACGAAACGCCTCCGGATAATGTTCGCGGCTGGTGCGGCGTAGCGGTTCGGTATCGCGCCAGGTATAAAGGCAATGCTGGCACTGGTAGACCGTCCAGACATCTTTCACCGGCGATTTCGCCATCACTTCAATCTGTTCATCGGCACAACGTGGGCAAATCATCGTGTTCTCCTTATTTACGTGCGGCCAGCATAGCGGTCAGTTTTTCAGCCCAGGCTTTGGTTTCCGGTAAATCCACCACCGGCTGGCTATAGTGACCACGGTTGTCCGGGGCGACAGGCGTGGTTGCGTCGATAATCAGCTTGTCGGTGATCCCCGCCGGGCTTGAGCCTGGGTCGAGTTCCAGCACGGACATATTCGGCAACTGCACCAAATCCCCTGCCGGGTTCACTTTCGAGGAGAGCGCCCACATCACCTGCGGCAGGTTGAACGGATCAACGTCTTCATCGACCATAATCACCATCTTCACATAGCCCAGACCGTGCGGCGTGGTCATCGCACGCAGGCCCACCGCGCGGGCAAAGCCGCCGTAGCGTTTTTTGGTGGAGATTATCGCCAGCAGGCCGTGGGTGTACATGGCGTTCACCGCCTGCACTTCCGGGAACTCGGCTTTCAGTTGCTGATACAGCGGCACACAGGTGGCTGGCCCCATCAGGTAGTCGATTTCGGTCCACGGCATACCGAGATAGAGCGATTCGAAAATCGGTTTCGTGCGGTAAGAGACTTTATCGATGCGCACCACGGTCATGTTGCGCCCGCCGGAGTAGTGGCCGGTAAACTCACCGAATGGCCCTTCAATCTCGCGTTTGCGGCTTTCGATAACCCCTTCGAGGATTACTTCCGAGCCCCACGGCACATCAAAACCGGTCAGCGGGGCGGTAGCGATCGGGTATGGGCTTTCGCGCAGTGCGCCCGCCATTTCGTACTCAGACTGATCGTATTTCAGCGGTGTAGCGCCCATCAGCGTGATGATCGGATCGTTACCAAGGGTGATGGCTATCGGCAAATCTTCGCCACGCTCTTCCGCTTTATGCAGATGCAGGGCGATATCGTGCATTGGCACCGGTTGCAGGCCGAGCTTACGCTTGCCTTTCACTTCCATACGGTAGATGCCGACATTCTGCTTGCCGAAGTTATCCGGGTCGAGCGGATCGCGGGAAACCACGCAGGCTTTATCGAGATAGAAACCGCCATCGCCATCGTTCAGGCGAAACAGCGGCAGAATATCGAACAGGTTAATCTCGTCGCCATCGACAGTGTTCTGCGCCCAGGCTGGATTTGCGCGGCGCTCCGGGGCAATCGGGAAGTTATCCCAGCGGCGGATAAACTCATCAATCTGTTTTTTAACCGGCGTGTTCGGCGGCAGGCCGAGGGAAATCGCGTGGTTCTGCCAGGACCCAATGGTGTTCATCGCCACGCGGGCATCGGTAAAGCCGCGAATATTATCAAACCACAGCGCGGGTGCGCCGTCGCCGATACGCCCGGTGGCGTTGGCAGCAGCGGCCAGATCTGGCTCGGCGTTAACCTCTTCACTGATTTTCAGCAATTGTTCCTGGTCGTCGAGCGCCTGTAAAAAGCTGCGTAAATCATCAAAAGCCATTATTCATTCTCCTGAGGAAAACTCCCGGACTGCGGCAATCCTTGCCAGCGCCTGGCTTGAGGATGTTCGAGGCCAAACTGATCCATCACGCGGGCAACCACGTGGTGGACAATGTCATCGACCGTTTCGGGATGGTTATAGAAGGCAGGCATGGGCGGTATCATCGCCACGCCCATACGGGAAAGCGCGAGCATATTTTCAAGGTGGATAGTACTGAGCGGCATTTCACGCGGCACCAGCACCAGCTTGCGCCCTTCTTTGAGAACAACATCAGCAGCGCGCCCCACCAGCCCATCGGCATAGCCAGCACGGATACCAGCCAGCGTCTTCATGCTGCACGGAATAACGATCATGCCATCGGTACGAAAGGAACCTGAAGAGATAGTCGCCGCCTGATCCGCCGGGTTATGGCAATAGTCTGCCAGGGCAGCGACATCGTGGACGCTGTAGGGCGTTTCCAGTTCAATGGTAGTTTTCGCCCACTTCGACATCACGAGATGTGTTTCAACACCGGGCATCTTCTTTAGTGCTTGCAGTAATGCCACACCAAGAGGCGCACCTGTAGCCCCAGTCATCCCGACGATCAGTCTCATTTTTTATTCCCTTAATTGTTCGTACACGAACGTTATTATTAACATACCCTTCTATTCACGTAGCGGCAAGTGCAGAAAAGTAACAACATCTTCTTCGTCACTAAAAAACCGCTATGATAACGGCAGAGAATTAGCCCGGAGTTTACATGGCGTTACGAAATAAAGTGTTCCATCAGTTACGACAGCTTTTTCAGCAGCACACGTCTCGCTGGCAGCATGAGTTACCTGACCTGACTAAACCGCAGTACGCGGTGATGCGCGCTATTGCTGAACAACCCGGTATAGAGCAGGTTGCGCTGATAGAAGCAGCTGTCAGCACTAAGGCAACGCTGGCGGAAATGTTGGCAAGAATGGAAAATCGTGGCCTGGTCAGACGAGAGCATGACACCATCGATAAGCGGCGTCGCTTTGTCTGGCTGACTGCCGAAGGAGAAAAGGTACTTGCTGCGGCGATACCGATTGGTGACGGCGTGGATGAAGAATTTTTGGGGCGTTTGAGTGCAGAAGAGCAGGAACTGTTTATGCAGCTGGTGCGAAAAATGATGAACACATAGGGTGCAAATTGCCGGATGCGACGCTATCGCGTCTTATCCAGCCTGCAAACACACCGACTCACCAACCAAAAGAAAAAAGGCCAGCCTCGCTTGAGACTGGCCTTTCTGACAGATGCTTGCTTATTCGCGGAACAGCGCTTCGATATTCAGCCCCTGAGTCTGCAAAATCTCACGCAGACGGCGCAGGCCTTCAACCTGAATCTGGCGAACACGCTCACGGGTGAGGCCAATTTCACGACCTACATCTTCCAGTGTTGCCGCTTCGTACCCCAGCAAACCGAATCGACGTGCCAGCACTTCACGCTGCTTGGCGTTCAGTTCGAACAGCCATTTGACGATGCTTTGTTTCATATCGTCATCTTGCGTGGTGTCTTCCGGACCGTTCTCTTTTTCATCGGCCAGGATATCCAGCAACGCTTTTTCGGAATCACCACCCAGCGGGGTGTCTACCGAGGTAATGCGCTCGTTAAGACGAAGCATACGGCTGACGTCATCAACTGGCTTATCCAGTTGCTCTGCGATCTCTTCCGCGCTCGGTTCGTGGTCCAGCTTATGGGACAACTCACGTGCGGTTCGCAGGTAAACGTTCAGCTCCTTTACGATGTGAATCGGCAAACGAATAGTACGGGTTTGGTTCATAATGGCCCGTTCGATCGTCTGGCGAATCCACCAGGTTGCGTAAGTTGAGAAGCGGAAACCACGTTCCGGGTCAAACTTCTCAACCGCGCGGATCAGCCCCAGGTTACCCTCTTCGATAAGGTCCAGCAGCGCCAGACCACGATTGCCATAACGGCGGGCAATTTTTACCACCAGACGCAAGTTACTCTCGATCATCCGGCGGCGAGAGGCGACATCACCACGCAGTGCGCGACGCGCAAAATAAACTTCTTCTTCGGCCGTTAACAGTGGCGAATAACCAATCTCACCAAGATAAAGCTGAGTCGCGTCCAGCACACGCTGTGTTGCGCCCTGCGATAACAGCTCCTCTTCGGCCAAATCGTTATCACTGGGTTCCTCTTCAACTAAGGCCTTTTCGTCAAAAACCTCAACTCCATTCTCATCAAATTCCGCGTCTTCATTTAAATCATGAACTTTCAGCGTATTCTGACTCATAAGGTGGCTCCTACCCGTGATCCCTTGACGGAACATTCAAGCAAAAGCCTGGCTCCGCCGATTTATCGCTGCGGCAAATAACGCAGCGGGTTTACGGATTTCCCCTTGTAACGAATTTCAAAATGCAAGCGTGTTGAACTGGTTCCGGTGCTACCCATGGTCGCTATTTTTTGCCCCGCCTTAACTTCTTGTTGTTCCCGGACCAGCATTGTGTCGTTATGGGCGTAGGCACTCAGGTAATCATCATTATGTTTGATGATAATCAGATTACCGTAGCCGCGCAGCGCATTACCGGCATAAACAACGCGGCCATCTGCGGTCGCGATAATTGCCTGTCCTTTGCTACCTGCGATATCAATCCCCTTGTTGCCTCCCTCAGAAGCACCAAAGGTTTCAATCACTTTGCCCTCAGTCGGCCAGCGCCAGGTGGAGATCGGCGTACTGGTTGTTGTACTGCTGACAGTTGGCTCGGTTGTGCTTGCTGTTGGTACCGTTACAGGCGCTGTGACCGTGGTCGCAGTTGGCTTGTTGTTCGGCAACATTTTGTTAGCACTCTGTTCACCCGAAGATTCAGAATACGTAATTGTCGGTTGCGACGCAACAGCAACGGTGGAATTTTGTGCAGGCTTGATCACAACTCCTTGCTCTGCTGCGTCGGCCTGGGTAATGGCATTTCCGCCAGTGATTGGCGTACCGGAAGCATTCCCCACCTGTAAGGTCTGACCTACGTTCAGAGCGTAAGGCGCCTGAATATTATTGCGTTGGGCAAGGTCACGGAAATCGTTGCCGGTAATCCAGGCGATATAGAAAAGCGTGTCGCCTTTTTTCACGGTGTAAGTACTGCCGCTATAACTGCCTTTCGGAATATTCCCGTACTGACGGTTATAGACGATGCGTCCGTTTTCCATTTGCACAGGTTGTTGGGCAACAGGCTGTACCGGTTGGATTTGCGGCTGTTGAGCCGATTGAATTTGTGGCTGTTGTACCGGCTGAATTTGCGGTTGCTGCGTTGTAGACGTCGTCCCCATCTTCGGTGGCGGCGTAATCAACATACCAGAATTAGTATTTGCAGGCGCATTGCCATTGACAGAGCTGACCGGTGCCGGTGGATTTGAAGTGTCAGAACAGCCAGCCAACCATAGCGAAACCAGTGACAAAGCCGCAATACGGCGAACGGTGAATTTTGGGCTTCCCGCGCTCATTTATCCCCCAGGAAAAAATTGGTTAATAACCAGTGACATAATTACCGTGCAAGGCACCCTACTGAACACTGGAAAAGATGTTCACGATACGCTGACCTGCTGCAAAATAACCAGGAAAATTCCAGGTATTTTCCTCACGCGCTAAGCCAGCTCCCCCTTTACTAAGGGAACAAAGCGCACAGCCTCCACGGTGTCGATAATAAATTCGCCTCCCCGACGACGCACCCGCTTTAAATACTGGTGCTCTTCCCCTACGGGTAAGACGAGAATGCCGCCTTCATCCAGTTGCGTCATTAACGCTGTCGGAATTTCGGGCGGAGCAGCCGTTACAATGATAGCGTCAAACGGCGCACGTGCTTGCCAACCTTGCCATCCATCGCCGTGACGGGTTGAAACATTGTGTAAATCAAGATTTTTCAGACGTCTGCGCGCCTGCCACTGCAATCCTTTAATCCGCTCGACCGAGCATACATGCTGGACAAGATGTGCCAGAATTGCTGTTTGATATCCTGAACCAGTGCCGATCTCCAGCACTCGCGACTGCGGCGTCAGTTCGAGTAATTCAGTCATTCGCGCCACCATATACGGCTGCGAAATTGTCTGCCCCTGACCTATCGGCAACGCGATATTGTCCCAGGCTTTTTGTTCAAACGCTTCATCGATGAATTTTTCACGCGGCACGGCAGCAAGTGCATTAAGCACCTGCTCATCCTGAATACCTTGCGCACGTAATTGATCCAGAAGTGCTTGTACGCGTCTGCTTACCATTGCGTGCCAACTCCCACGCTGTTTAACCAGTCTGAAACCACATCTTGCGCGTTGTGCGCGGTTAAATCTACATGCAGCGGCGTGATGGAGACGTAGCCTTCATCTACCGCAGCAAAATCGGTCCCCGGACCGGCATCACACTTACCGCCCGGCGGGCCAATCCAGTACAGCGTATTACCGCGCGGATCCTGCTGCGGAATCACTTGATCTGCCGGATGTCGTGTACCGCAGCGAGTCACGCGGATACCTTTAATCTGATCCAGCGGTAAATCAGGTACGTTGATATTGAGAATACGTCCGGTACGCAGCGGCTCTTTACACAGTGCACGCAAAATGGAACAGGTGACCGCTGCAGCAGTGTCGTAATGTTTATGCCCGTCAAGTGAAACGGCCAGCGCCGGAAAGCCTAAATGACGGCCTTCCATCGCGGCGGCTACCGTGCCGGAATAAATAACATCATCACCCAGATTCGGTCCGGCGTTAATACCCGAAACCACAATATCCGGGCGCGGACGCATCAGAGCATTCACGCCAAGATAGACACAATCGGTCGGGGTTCCCATTTGCACGGCAATATCACCATTTTCAAAGGTAAACGTGCGCAGGGAGGATTCCAGCGTCAGGGAATTTGAAGCGCCGCTGCGATTACGATCGGGGGCGACCACCTGAACGTCAGCAAACTCACGCAGAGCTTTCGCCAGCGTTTGTATACCGGGCGCATGTACCCCGTCATCATTACTCAGCAATATGCGCATAATCACCTGTTGTGTTGATAAGTTCCCTGACAACGCTGGTTGCAAAGCTTCCTGCCGGAAGCCAGAAACGGATTTCGACGGTGACGTCATCCCACCAGTTCCAGCTTAATTGTTGCGGATATAACAGCATCGCTCTGCGCGCCGCCTCAACTTTTTCGCGCAGCAGTAAGGCTTGTAACTCAGTTTCTTCGGCGACAGCTGCTTGTTCGAATGCCAGCGCCTCACGCTGGGTTCCCCATTCGCCGCTACCCGGCATTGCAGCTGTAATTAACAGCTCTTTATCGTTCACGCGACGCTGTAATTCCGCCAGTTCTTCGGTGGTTGCAACAAACCAGCTGCCGCGCCCGGCTAATTGTAGCGCATCACCGTCAACAACCTGATTAACTTCTGCTTTTTTGAGACGCTCAGCAACAATCTGATTAAACAACGCACTACGAGCTGCCGACAACCAAAAACTACGCTTATTGCGATCGCGCACCGGAGTATTGGTTTGCGCCCAGCGCAACGCGCCCTGCAAATTACTACCACCAATACCAAAACGTTGCGCGCCAAAGTAATTCGGTACACCTTTCACGCAAATATCGATCAATCGCTGTTCAACGTCATCACGATTGCTCACTTCTCGCAGCACCAGGGTAAAGGCATTGCCTTTCAGCGCCCCTAAACGCAGTTTACGTTTGTGGCGCGCATACTCCAGTACCTGGCAGCCTTCCAGTTGAAACGCGCTCAGATCAGGCATCTCTTTGCCCGGTACCCGAGCGCATAACCATTGTTCCGTAACGGCATGTTTGTCTTTTTGCCCAGCGAAGCTGACTTCACGGGCATGAATTTTCAGGAATTTCGCCAGTGCGTCGGCCACAAAACGGGTATTGCAACCGTTTTTGAGGATTCGCACCAGGATATGCTCACCTTCACCATCAGGCTCAAAGCCTAAATCTTCCACCACCACAAAGTCTTCCGGGTTGGCTTTCAGCAGCCCGGTTCCTTGCGGTTTGCCGTGGAGGTAAGTGAGATTATCAAATTCAATCATTTTGTTGCCTTAATGAGTAGCGCCACCGCTTCACAGGCAATCCCTTCCCCACGTCCGGTAAATCCGAGTTTTTCCGTAGTAGTGGCTTTCACGTTAACATCATCCATATGGCAGCCGAGATCTTCGGCAATAAACACGCGCATTTGTGGAATATGTGGCAGCATCTTCGGTGCCTGAGCGATGATAGTGACATCGACGTTGCCGAGGGTATAGCCCTTCGCCTGAATGCGTCGCCAGGCTTCGCGTAGCAGCTCGCGGCTGTCAGCGCCTTTAAATGCCGGATCTGTATCCGGGAATAGCTTGCCAATATCCCCCAGCGCCGCTGCACCAAGTAATGCATCGGTCAGCGCGTGCAGCGCCACGTCGCCATCAGAATGTGCCAGCAGCCCTTTTTCATAAGGGATGCGCACGCCACCAATGATAATTGGGCCTTCGCCGCCAAAGGCGTGAACATCAAAACCGTGTCCAATTCGCATTATGTATTCTCCTGATGGATGGTTCGGGTGAGGTAAAATTCGGCAAGCGCCAAATCTTCCGGGCGCGTGACTTTAATGTTATCCGCTCGGCCTTCGACAAGCTGCGGATGAAAACCGCAGTATTCCAGCGCTGAGGCTTCGTCAGTAATGGTAGCGCCTTCATTTAAAGCGCGTGTCAGGCAGTCATGTAACAGCTCACGAGGGAAAAATTGCGGCGTAAGCGCGTGCCATAAGCCGTTGCGATCAACGGTATGAGCAATGGCATTTTTGCCTGGCTCGGCGCGTTTCATCGTATCGCGCACCGGCGCGGCGAGGATCCCTCCCGTGCGGCTGGTTTCGCTCAACGCCAACAGACGCGCGAGGTCATCCTGATGCAGACAAGGGCGAGCGGCGTCATGCACCAGTACCCACTGCACATCGCCAGCGCCTTTCAGACCTGCCAGCACGGAATTAGCACGCTCTTCACCACCATCAACAACGGTGATTTGCGGATGATTCGCCAGAGGAAGTTGAGCAAAGCGGTTATCGCCAGGGCTTATTGCAATGACGACACGCGTCACCCGGGGATGCGCCAGCAGCGCATGCACCGAGTGTTCAAGAATGGTTTGATTACCGATTGAGAGATATTGCTTAGGACATTCCGTTTGCATTCGGCGGCCAAATCCGGCCGCCGGAACCACGGCGCAAACATCCAAATGAGTGGTTGCCATGTTAATTCCTGGGCTGATTTATCGATTGTTTTGCCCCGCAGACTGCGCGCGCTTCGACGCGTCAGGCACCAGACGATAAAAAGTTTCGCCCGGCCTGGTCATGCTGAGTTCATTACGCGCACGCTCTTCGAGCGCCTCCTGGCCGCCATTGAGATCGTCAATTTCGGCAAAAAGCTGATCGTTTCGCGCTTTAAGTTTCGCGTTTGTAGCTTGCTGTGCCGCCACATCATCATTGACGCGGGTATAGTCATGTATACCGTTCTTACCGAACCACAGCGAATACTGTAGCCAGACCAGAATAGCCAGCAACAGCAGCGTTAGTTTACCCATCCTGCCCCCTGAAAAACGGCATCCTCATCCCATGCATCCGAAGACGACTCTACATCCTCTGTTGGGGATACCGCGACAACGCGGGCAAATGTACCACATTTGTCCACTGTTACGTATACCCAGGGCGCGCAGAACATAATCTCATTATTGGTTACGGTTTGAATTATGGACAGAATGAACAGGAAAGAACAGATTAGCCCAACAACCACATAAACAGTGCACCAAACATAATGCCAACGGTGATAAAAGTGAAAACAATACTGTAGCGTAATTTTCCGTCCATCAAGGAGTGCAGCGCAATACCTACCACCACCGCAACAGGCATTAGCGCCAGAAAGAAAGGCCAGGTGTAGATAAAGAAAAACAGCGTGTTAGAGCCATAAATTAACATCGGAATCGCCAGTGCACACAGCCAGGACACAAAACCGACCACGGCCCCAGGTAGCGACCATGTGGTTTCTTCGTCCTCGGTAAGGCTGGCACTATTTGTTAGTGTAATGTTATGGCTATTACGCATATCTGATCCTGTTACTTTGACGAACCGGGCATGAAAACCCGGTGGTGTCTCAGGATCTGATAATATCGTTCTGTCTCAGTAGATCTAATAATTGCTGAACCAAATTTGTTACTAATTGTTCACCATTGAGATGAATTTCTGCCGATTCAGGCGCTTCGTAAACGGAATCTATTCCGGTAAAGTTACGCAGTTCACCAGCGCGTGCTTTTTTATATAAGCCTTTTGGATCGCGAGACTCACAAATCGCCAGCGGCGTATCGACAAACACTTCGATAAACCGCCCTTTTCCTACACGTTCGCGAACCATCTGCCGTTCGGCGCGGTGTGGTGAGATAAACGCCGTCAGCACCACCAGTCCGGCTTCGACCATTAAATTCGCCACCTCACCGACCCGACGGATATTTTCTTTGCGATCGGCATCGCTAAAACCGAGATCGCTGCATAAACCGTGGCGGACGTTGTCACCATCCAGCAAATACGTACTGACGCCGAGTTTATGCAATGCTTCTTCCAGCGCGCCCGCGACGGTTGATTTACCGGACCCGGAGAGGCCGGTAAACCACAGTACAACACCACGATGGCCGTGGTGTTGTTCACGCTGTTGCGGAGTTACTGGGTGGCTATGCCAGACGACGTTTTCGTCATGCAGCGCCATCATTTACCTCCCAGTAAATCGCGCGCGCCCCAGTGCGGGAAGTGGCGGCGTACTAACGCATTCAGTTCCAGCTCGAACGCGCTAAATTCCGACGGCGCAACGGCGGCCTCGTTTTTCGGCTCATGCACCATACCGGCACCAACAGTCACGTTGCTCAGGCGATCGATAAAAATCAGCCCACCCGTCACCGGATTTTGTTGATAACGATCTAACACCAGCGGCTCGTCAAAGGTGAGATCCACGAGGCCTATCCCATTCAGCGGCAGGTTTTCAACTTCGCGTTGGGTAAGGTTATTAATATCAACCTGATAACGAATGCCATCAACACGAGCACGCGTCTTCTTACCGGCAATTTTGATGTCATAACTCTGGCCTGGGGAAAGCGGCTGTTCCGCCATCCATACCACATCAACTGACGCGCTCTGCACCGCCGGTAACGCTTCGTCTGCCGCCAGCAGCAGATCGCCACGGCTGATATCGATCTCGTCCGTCAGCACCAGGGTGATCGCTTCTCCAGCAAAAGCTTCTTCGCGATCGCCATCAAAAGTGACGATCCGCGCGATGCTTGACTCCACACCAGAGGGCAGCACTTTGACACGTTGCCCGACTTGCACGCTGCCGGAAGCCAGCGTTCCGGCGTAGCCACGAAAATCGAGATTAGGGCGGTTAACGTACTGAACCGGGAAGCGCATCGGCTGGGCATCAACCACTCGCTGAATCTCCACGGTTTCCAGCACTTCAAGTAATGTTGGGCCGCTGTACCACGGCATTCTTTCACTTTGCGAAGCTACATTGTCGCCTTCCAGCGCAGAGAGCGGCACAAAGCGAATATCCAGATTGCCCGGCAATTGTTCGGCAAAAGTCAGGTAGTCTTCACGAATGCGGGTGAATGTCTCTTCACTGTAATCCACCAGATCCATTTTGTTGATCGCTACGACCAGATGTTTGATCCCCAACAGCGTGGAGATAAAACTGTGACGACGGGTTTGATCGAGCACGCCTTTACGGGCGTCGATCAATAAGATCGCCAGCTCACACGTTGACGCGCCAGTCGCCATATTGCGGGTGTACTGCTCATGCCCAGGGGTATCGGCGATAATAAATTTACGCTTCTCGGTGGAGAAATAGCGATAAGCCACATCGATTGTGATGCCCTGTTCGCGTTCCGCTTGCAGGCCGTCCACCAGCAGCGCCAGATCCAGTTTTTCGCCCTGGGTGCCGTGACGTTTACTGTCGTTATGCAGCGATGAGAGCTGATCTTCGTAGATTTGGCGGGTATCGTGCAGCAGGCGACCAATCAGGGTACTTTTGCCGTCATCGACGCTACCACAGGTCAGAAAACGCAGCAGGCTTTTATGTTGTTGCGCAATCATCCAGGCTTCGACGCCGCCTTCATTGGCGATTTGTTGTGCAAGTGCGGTGTTCATCTTAAAAATACCCCTGACGTTTTTTCAGCTCCATAGAGCCTGCCTGGTCGCGGTCAATCACGCGCCCCTGACGTTCACTGGTGGTGGAAACCAGCATCTCTTCGATGATCTCCGGCAGCGTTTGTGCATTCGACTCAACCGCACCGGTCAGCGGCCAGCAGCCCAGCGTGCGGAAGCGAACCATCCGTTTTTTAATCACTTCACCCGGTTGCAGGTCGATACGGTCGTCATCAATCATCATCAACATACCGTCGCGTTCCAGAACCGGACGTTCCGCAGCGAGATACAGCGGAACAATGTCGATATTTTCCAGCCAGATGTATTGCCAGATATCCTGCTCGGTCCAGTTAGAGAGCGGGAAGACGCGGATACTTTCGCCTTTGTTGATCTGCCCGTTATAGTTGTGCCACAACTCCGGACGCTGGTTTTTCGGATCCCAGCGATGAAATCGGTCACGGAAAGAGTAGATTCGTTCTTTGGCGCGGGACTTCTCTTCATCGCGACGTGCGCCACCGAAAGCGGCATCAAAACCGTATTTATTCAGTGCCTGTTTCAAACCTTCGGTTTTCATAATGTCGGTATGTTTCGCGCTGCCGTGCACGAATGGATTAATCCCCATCGCCACGCCTTCCGGGTTTTTATGCACCAGCAGCTCGCAGCCGTAAGCTTTAGCCGTACGATCGCGGAACTCATACATCTCGCGGAATTTCCAGCCGGTATCGACATGCAGCAGCGGGAACGGCAGCGTACCTGGATAAAACGCCTTGCGCGCCAGATGCAGCATGACGCTGGAATCTTTACCGATAGAGTAGAGCATCACCGGATTTGAGAATTCTGCCGCCACCTCGCGAATGATGTGGATGCTTTCCGCCTCCAGTTGCCGCAGGTGGGTAAGTCGTTTTTGATCCATAACCGTTCCTTTGCAATACCGCTATTTTCTTGCCATCAGATGTTTCGACTATAGGGAGCGCAGGAGAACGAATGAAATTACCAATTGGAATGAGTAGTTCCTTAACGGAATAACGCTTTGGCAAAGCAAATATCAAAAAGTGCTTAAGCTACCGAATTTCGGGCGTTTAGGAAGATTTGAAATTGTTTTAGCGCAGCGGCAGTTTCATACTATGGCGGTAAAAATTTTGCATGGTATTTAAGGACTCACTATGTTTTCCGCATTGCGCCACCGTACCGCTGCCCTGGCGCTCGGCGTATGCTTTATTCTCCCCGTTCACGCCGCATCACCTAAACCTGGTGATTTTGCCAATACACAGGCGCGACATATTGCCACTTTCTTTCCGGGACGAATGACCGGAACACCCGCAGAAATGTTATCTGCCGATTATATTCGGCAACAGTTTCAGCAAATGGGTTACCGCAGTGATATTCGAACATTTAATAGCCGATATATTTATACCGCACGCGATAACCGCAAAAACTGGCACAACGTGACGGGAAGTACGGTGATTGCCGCTCATGAAGGCAAAGCGCCGCAGCAGATCATCATTATGGCGCATCTGGATACCTATGCCCCGCAGAGCGACGCAGATGCAGATGCCAATCTCGGCGGGCTGACGTTACAAGGAATGGATGATAATGCCGCAGGTTTAGGTGTCATGCTGGAGCTGGCTGAACGCCTGAAAGATATTCCGACTGAGTATGGGATTCGTTTTATTGCCACCAGTGGTGAAGAGGAAGGGAAATTAGGTGCTGAGAATTTACTCAAGCGCATGAGTGATACCGAAAAGAAAAATACTTTATTGGTGATTAACCTCGATAATCTGATTGTTGGCGATAAGCTGTATTTCAACAGTGGCGTAAAAACACCTGAAGCAGTAAGGAAATTAACGCGCGACCGGGCGCTGGCAATTGCCCGCAGTCATGGAATTGCCGCCACCACAAATCCAGGTTTGAATAAAAACTATCCGAAAGGCACCGGGTGTTGTAATGACGCAGAAATATTCGACAAAGCGGGAATTGCTGTACTTTCGGTGGAAGCGACAAACTGGAATCTGGGAAATAAAGACGGTTATCAGCAACGCGCAAAAACAGCCGCATTCCCTGCAGGAAATAGCTGGCATGACGTAAGACTGGATAATCAACAACATATAGATAAGGCACTTCCTGGAAGAATAGAACGCCGCTGCCGTGATGTTATGCGGATAATGCTACCGTTGGTGAAGGAGCTGGCGAAGGCGTCTTGATGGGGTTGAAAATGGGAGTTGGGAGTTCTACCGCAGGGGCGGGGGAACTCTTCAGCGCGGTGCGCAAACTATGCGCGGAGCGCGGTTTATCCCCGCTGACGCGGGGAACACCCCACGTCTGTTCAGATTCGTCGTATCAGGTACGGTTTATCCCCGCTGACGCGGGGAACACGTATATCTCGAAAGAGGAAAACGCACTAACAACGGTTTATCCCCGCTGGCGCGGGGAACACATTAAGTTGTGTGCGTGTCGGCGTCATAACAGCGGTTTATCCCCGCTGGCGCGGGGAACACATGAAGTTGCTCATATACGGTTTGAATAATTGCGGTTTATCCCCGCTGGCGCGGGGAACACTCGCGCTGCGGATAAACGGACTGGGAACAAGCCGGTTTATCCCCGCTGACGCGGGGAACACTAATGCCCTGTATACATCAACGAGCGCCTGTTCGGTTTATCCCCGCTGACGCGGGGAACACAAGTAAAGTAAAACACCCAGCCGTTTTATTTTCGGTTTATCCCCGCTGACGCGGGGAACACAGCTTTATAGGAAATGGGCGGAGATGGATAAGCGGTTTATCCCCGCTGACGCGGGGAACACATGCAAGCAAGACCCGGTTATCGATAAGACGAAGGTTTATCCCCGCTGACGCGGGGAACACACTAAGCATACATATCTGTTTTTAAACAACTTTATTTCACATCAACAATCTACCAACTAAATTCAAACATTTCCTTATTTTTAAAAATCGGATAACTTATTGATTATCAACAGGAAGAAAAGAAACCAAACGTAACCCATCCAAATCCACCGGAATACGCCGGTTTTCACCCCAGGTCTGAAATTCAAAACCCGACTCGGTATTGGTCGCCCAGGCCATCACAACATTTCCGCAACCTGCCAGTTGAGTGATCTGCTGCCAGATCATCTCTCGAATACGTTTGGATGTATCTCCGACATACACACCGGCACGCACTTCCAGTAGCCAGATAGCGAGCCGTCCACGTAAACGTGGAGGAACATTTTCCGTTACAACTACGATCATACTCATCCGCCGCGTCCTCGATGACCGCTATCGCCTAACGTTTCAGGTTCGGGGATGGCTGGCGGTAGCATATCCGGCGCAGGTTGTGGCGGTTCAATTTCACCTGCGGCAAGCACTTCCTCAATTAACGGAATTAATTTGCCCGTTACTTTACTACTACGGAAAATATCACGGCAGGCCAGCCTCACTTCTTTATCAGGTTCTGCCGGGTGTCTTGCCGCTATTTCAAATGCCTTTGGCACAACCAAATCAAATTTAATGATATCGGCTATGTCATAAACAAATGAAAGCGGTTTGCCACTATGGATAAAACCAATAGCGGGCGCATATCCCGCAGCTAATACTGCAGCTTCAGAAATACCGTACAGGCATGATGTGGCAGCACTGATGCAGCGATTGACAACATCGCCTTTTTCCCAGTCTTTAGGATCGTATTTGCGACCATTCCATTTCACACCATATTGTTTCGCCAGTAATGCATAGGTTTGGCGAACGCGGGATCCCTCAATTCCCCGTAGCTGCTCCACTGAACGGCGAGCTGGCGGTGGCTCACGAAAACGTAATTCATACATTTTGCGCACCACCTTCAGGCGTAGATCTTCCGTTAAAGCCAGCTTTGCCTGGTAGAGTAACTTATCAGCACGCGCCCCACCGGGTTGTCCGGAAGAGTAGACGCGAACACCCGCTTCACCGACCCAGACCAGTAGCGTCCCCACCGTGGCGGCCAGATGCACCGCCGCGTGGGAAACTCTCGTTCCCGGTTCGAGCATAATGCAGGCGACCGATCCCACCGGAATGTGCGTGCGGATCCCGGTTTTGTCGATCAGCACGAAAGCGCCGTCCAGTACGTCGATTTGACCGTACTGGAGGAAGATCATGGAGGTGCGATCTTTTAATGGGATCGGGCTCAGCGGTACAAACGTCACGCCTCTGCCCCTGGTTTGATCAGCATCAGACCACAACCGAACGCCCGGCTTTTGCCATACCCCTGACTGAGACGTTGCAGAAATAACCCAGGATCGGTGACCGTAAGCATCCCCGTATAATCCACACTACTGAACTGGATCAGTTGCCGGGAGTTTTCCCGCCGGAGTTGTTGTTGTCGGTAGGCATCAACCGAGGTATCCAGTAGTGTAAAACCACTTCTTTCCCCCTGCGCTGCCAGCCAGTCCAGCGCCGCCTGTTGTTGATGCAACCAGATATCACGCCCTACCGCCTGCCCCTTCACCTGCCGTTTCGCCTCCATCAGCAGATCGTGGCGCTTGCCCGCTTTACAGATTGTTGGATTCGCCCGCAGGTTGAAACAAAGTTGTTGTCCGGTACGCAGCTCGGGCGCAAATGACCGGCATTCGATGGTGAAAGTTTCACTTTCCGCCGGGCGTTCCTGCGAGAGGACAAAAAAGCGAAACGCGCCCTGGAGTTCTTCCCGACGATAAAGAAATTGCCTTTCTTTGCCGCCAGGGAAGAGATCCCACAACCACTGATGCATCACATATTCACCGCGATCCACCAGATGCAGCAACTGCGCAGGCGAAAGCTGGCCGGTATGTAAGGTTATTCTTGAGAGGTACATGGTTCCTCCTTGCTGAGCCACGGCCCCTGATTGATGGTGCGTTCCCCAAACAGCCATTGCCGACGATTTAAAGGAACATCCCGGCGGCGCAATATTTTGCTCGCGACCAGGCCGTCGTGCTCCCCTTCCCACCAGCATTCATCCTGAAGTTTCGGGAGTGAGACTTTCAGTTCGCGGAAACGATCCTGATACTGTTGGTATGCGTTACGTAAGACATCAGACGCGTTGCCTTCGAGCAGTAACGGCGCAAGTGGTAACGCCAGCGGATGACTTTTTCGCCCCAGATAAAGCGGAAAAACCGGATGGCGTAAACCGTCCTGCAACTGTTCGAGGCTGTATGGCGCATCGGGGGTTTTTGCCACAGCTACCATCCACCAGGCGTCGGTGTAGTAGTCGCGTCGGGAGATAATCGCGCTTAGCAGTTCAGGATTACTCAACTCTTCGCTACGGCTGAAATAACGCGCTTTACGCACCTCTTTTGGCATCTGGATCGTGTGATAATCCCGTGCCCAGCGCGGGTTACGGCTGGCGCAAACCACCAGTGAATAGTGGCGATTAAACGCGTTTAAGCGTTCGGTATCATCACGCCGGATCCCTACCCCGGCAGCAAGCAGCCCCAGCAATGCTGAGCGCGAAGGCAGTTCATGGGTATGACGCACTTCGCCGGGGGCATCGACGCCCCAGGATGCCATCGGCCCATGAAGCTGAAAAATCAGATATTGGCTCATAAGCCGCCCCTTACGCGCAGATAAAGTCCAGCACGTCCTTCATGCTTCCCTGTTTGTTCATCACGTCAAAACTTGCGTAATCGGTCTTCTGTTCGTAGACCGTATTCATATTTTCGCGAAGAGTTGTAATACGCTGCACCGCCACCTCTAACTGACGGGTGCCATTAATGGGTTCATAGAAAGCTGCCGCCAGAGAACGCGGTTGATCGGTGCCTTTTTCTGCCAGCGCCCAGGAGGCATAAGCCCGGCTGGCAAAGCTGTTTTGTTTTCCGGTTGGAGAGACTTTGAGCGCGGCTTCCGTAAAGGCGCGCAGGGTCTGATTAGCTAACGCTTCGTCACCGCCGAGGTTTTCTACCAGCAGATCTTTATCAATGCAGATATAGGTGTAGAAGAGCGCAGAACCGAATCCGGTTTCTCCCAGATGCCCGGCACCGGCATCTTCAGAAGCCTGGCGTAAATCATCAACGGCGGTGAAAAAATCATCTTCGACAATTGTTTCACTGACACCAAACGCGTGCGCGACCTGGCAGGCGGCTTCAACATTAAACTCAGGTTTATTCGCCAGCATACGACCAAACATGGCGATATCTACCGCCATGCGATCTTTACGTAACAAAGAGAGATCGTCCTCTTTTGGCGCGCGCTTTTCTTCTGCCAGTTGATGGGCCAGCGCTTTTACGGCGTCAAATTCTGCTGGGCTGATATGGACGAGTTGTTCAGTTTCGGCATTAGTGAGCGGATCTTTTGGTTTTTTGTCGTTTTTAGCTTTCCCAAGATAATCTGCAATTTTTGCCGCCCATTCGATGGCTTTTTTCTCTTCGATTCCTTTCTCAATCAGGATAGTTGCCGCTTCACGCGCAATACGCCCACTGCGAATACCAATATGGCCCGCCAGTGCCTGTTCAAAAAGTGCAGAAGTGCGCCATGCACGCTTCAGACTTTGCGAGGAAACGCGCAGACGCGTTGCACCACTCAGCACCACAGTTTTCGGCGCACCGGTATCATCACGGTTAAGGTTGGCAGCAGGGTAAGCGGTTAACAAATGAAGCTGAATAAATGTCGTCATGAGATAGTCCTTTATTAATTTTGTTCGTTATCGGCGTCGCCGGCCTGGTAATATTCCAGCGCCCAGCGGATACGGATAAATTCTGTTGGCCGCTGCTGGCGGCGGTGATTATTGAGCAGGTCATCGCTCTCCTGGCACCAGCGGAAAATATCGTCTGCCAGAGAGATAAGATTGACGGAACCATTTAATAATTTGACCGCGCGACGTAACTGACGCAGTAAATCATCCGGTGTTTTGACTGCCGACAGGCGAGTAAAACGCCCTTCAGACATTACCGCCGCCAGCTGCGCGGCAAAAGGCTGCCGTTCATCAATAGCTTTTACATTGGCGCTAACTGCGGCGACCAGCGCCAGTGCGGTAAAACGCCACTCTTGTGCTTCAATTTTCCACAAAGTGTGGGTCTGCATCAGCAGAGAACGAAACCCTTCTGACAAGCAAACATCATTAATCGTTGTGCTACGCCGCAGACTGGCACGATTGCCGCGTTTAGCCTGCAACTCTTCGTGCCATTTACGCAGCGTGGCTTTGTGCTCCTCTTTTACAATACTCATTCAGCAGCCTCCTGCTTTTTCTCCCTGGCGGCTTTAGCACTTTGCTTCTCCGCCGATGTTGTAAAATATTTCTTGCGCGCGGTCATGACGCGTTTTAAATCAACGGGCTCATAAGGATTGGTGAATACACGCTCGTCAAAATCCTGACGCGCGAATAACCAAATTTCCTTTTGCCATTTGCCGAGTAATTCATCCAGATCCTGACCTTCTTCAATTTGGCGCACTAACCTCAGGAAGCGATGCTGAGTTTTGTTCCAGAAGTCGATATCCACAAAACTAAAATCCCCCCGTGCGCCTTTTGGATCGGAGAACCATGCTTCTTTTAGTGCACTCCGTAACAGACTTAGAATTCGTGAAGCTGTTTGCGCAGCCAATCGTAGCTTCGGTATCTGGCCTTCTTTTTTATTGAGCAGCAGCGGGAAATGGTGTTCGTACCAACAACGGGCTTTCATGTTGTCGAAATCATAGCCAAATCCCCATAGGCCCACTTTTGCCTGCTGCAGACTGCTGGCATTAAAGAGTTTCACCACCAGCGCGGGAAGTTCCGTATTGTTTTCTGACTTACCCGTTTCGATAAGGCCTAACCAGTCGCGCCAGATTAAACCGCCCGGTTGTGGTTTAACCGAGTAAAACTCGCCACCCTCTTTAAGCGGTACACGGTAAGGCGTTAAGGGATGCTGCCACATGGCATAATTCGCACCGTAATTTTTGGTCGTCATCAGGCTCAGGAGCGTGTCGTTCTGCTCGCCGCAAATATCGCAGTTGCCGACTGTGGTGGTATTAAAATCAATACGTATACGCCGCGGCATTCCCCAGTAGGCCTGGAGTTTATTGACCTGTTCATCGGTTACCACCGCACCGGCCAGTTCGCTGGTACGCGTCGGGCCAAGCCAGGGGAAAACCAGATCATCAAATTTTTTGGGTAACGGTAAGTCGGATTCATCCTGCGGCATCACATTGAGCCACAGTTTGCGCCACAAGGGCGTTTGTTGATTGCCCTGATATTCCTGTAATTCAATCAGAGTGGTCATCGGCCCACCGCCGCGCAAACCGGTGCGATAGCCTTTTCCACCCGCTGGTGCATTCAATTGTAAAGAGAACAAGGCTAGTGCTAAGCAATGAGGACACAGATATTCCGTTACACCACGCTTGATAAAGTGGTCTTTATTAAACTTCGTCGTTTGAGAACCGGGAATTTCAGGCAGTAACGAAGCGACCGGAACTTTATCTCCCGTGAGCGCCTCGAAATCCTGCATAAATGAAGGGGAATCTGGCCCAAACTGGAAAGCGTGTTCTAATGACAGCAATGCTTCCCGTAGCTTTTCAGCCTCCAGTCCGTCTTCCCAGATATCATCCCAACGACCATGATTTTTGGGCGCGAAACCGGTTTGTAGTAGCCCCAGCAAAAACTGCCATGCCGCCCCCTGGAGATCTGCCCGCGGCGCAGCGATATCGACAACATTTTCATCAGCCAGATCGACTGGTGCCAGTTTGCCTGTCGTTCCGTCTTTAAAACGAACGGGCAACCACGGGGTTGTCAGAAGTGAAAACGAGTTCATACGCATCCTCTCGTAAAAAAGACCATCCCAGGTCGGTTGTCCATCCTTCCATCCTTTTCTGTATATCAACTATTCAGAGAGTCCTGTCGCAGACATCTCAACCAACCTTGCCAATCAATCCCTCTGTAGCCGAATACCCGCAACTTTCGTCATCAGTGACTAAAATTACGTTTGCCATCTCCGGATCTTGCCGCTGTTCAATGCACCACTGCCTGAACGCTTCCCCTTCCAGTAAAGAAAACTCATCCCGATGTTTTTTCCACCAGCTTCGGCGCACTCTGGCAACGCTCATTTCCCATGCGTGTGCACCGGTGGCATAAGGCTTCACCACACCGTCAATACAGCTAGCCAGCCACAGGGAAACAGACTCCTCAGCCAGACGTGTCGACAGTTTTTCCGGGAGGTAATCGTTGATACTGGCGGCATAGCCGGGCCTGAAGTTCAGCACAAACTTTTTAGCCATTGCGCGATCGCAGTAATATTTGCCCACTTGCTCCTGCTCGCTGCGGGCAAACCCTTCCGGTATTACCACGTCCTCACCGTAGACGGATTCAATAAGAAGCCGGGCTGAGTGTGGCATCTGAATAGCACCTTGCTCACGCAGCACACGCTGCGTCAGCCAGATTCGCCCATGATCGGGGTAGACATATGCACTGTTCCGCATGGCGCTACCAAACCATTCGTCATCCGGAGAGTCGTCCCAGACGGGGGCCAGAATCAGCAATTCAGGAGGAGAACGCTCGTCTTTACCGTCACGCTTTAACTGACCATAAATATCGCGGATATGCCGCTGTAATCGCCCCGCTCGCTGGATCAGCAAATCAATCGGGGCAAGATCGGAAATCATTTCGTCCAGGTCGCAATCGACGCTCTGCTCTAAGACCTGAGTACAAATAAGGACTTTTCCGGCACGCTGTGAGCTATCTTCTTTACCAAAGCGTGCCAGCGTCTCCGTTTCAATTCGCTGGCGATCGCTAAAAGCAAAGCGGCTATGAAAAAGTGAAAGGCTGGCAGCAGGAATGATGCCGCTGGCAAGTAACTGACGATAAACCTTAATAGCGTCATCGACAGAATTCCGGATCCAGGCGATGCATTTCCCCTGACTTACCGCCGATTCGATACGTGCCATACATTCTTGTTCGCTATGAAGCCAACCCACGCTCACGCTACGCTCAACGTCTTTGCGCGTCGCTACCCGGTGTGAATTCACATCCGATTTCGTGACATGCGTCAGCCAGGGGTAATCGTCCTTTTCCAGGAACGGGGCTTCTTGCTGGCCCTCTGTACCCCGCGCAAAGGCAGCGACAAGTTTGTCACGCTGCTGTTGAGATAACGTGGCAGAAAGCAAAATGACGCTGTTTCCGCCACGTGCCTGCCACTCGATCAGCCCTTCAAGAATGCACGACATGTAAGCATCACAGGCGTGTATCTCATCAGCCAGCAGGATTTTGTTACTCAACCCCAGAAGCCGCAGATTATTATGTTTAAACGGCATCACTGCCATCATCGCCTGATCCAGCGTGCCGACGCCAATTTCAGCCAGTAGCGCCTTCTTGTTACTGTCGGCAAACCAGGCCGCACATCCCTGACTGAACGTTTGTTCATCCGGTTCTTCTGCCCCGACTAAATCACCGGACCAGAGTGAGTCATTAAAGCGGTCCATTAATGTGCGGGCACTGTGTGCCAGCACCAGGCTGGGGCGGGACTCTGGCGAATAGAAAGCAAGCCAGGTTTTGACCAGCCGATCGTACATGGCATTGGCCGTTGCCATTGTTGGCAGGCCCAAAAACAAACCCTGTGCTTTCCTCGCAGCCATCAACCTGTGCGCCAGGATAAGCGCCGCTTCTGTTTTACCTGCGCCAGTCACATCTTCCAGAATAAATAACTGTGGCCCTGGCTGGCTGATATCCAGATCCAGTACCTTTTGCTGTAACGGTGTCGGGTGCTCAATAAAAGGAAACAGCGTATTAATTCCGGTGAAAGGCACGGTTTGTGCTTTTGGCGGGAAGACGGTTAAGGCGTTTTGAGCCTGAACTAAAGCCTTTTGCCAGTAATCTTCAATATCCATTGTCTGTGCGACGCGTGGAAAAAATCGCGTTGACGATCCCGTCCAGTCTGCAAGTACGACGGTTGCAGAGATATACCAGGAAAGTTGTTTTATAAGTTCAACGCCCTCGTCCTCATCCCAGAATGCGGGGATCTCGATGAGCGGAAACAGTGGTTTGATTGCAATGAGAAAATCTCGTGCAGCAGCTTTATCTTCAGGCAGAAAATTATCCAGTTCATCAATACGGTCAGGAGGCCGACCATGATGCCCGGTAGTTACGGGCATCCACATATCTATTACCCGTTTGAGCTTGCGCGGAGAGAGTGAAGATGAAGGAAGCAACTCTTCGCATCCTCTTAAATAATGATGCCACAACCAGTAGCCCAGCGTTGAATGAGAGATTTTTTCGTAATTTTTTCTGGCACCTTCCGGCCTCCTGAGTTGTGGGTGCAGGTAA
>NZ_VCDZ01000019.1:0-43202 GCF_005845405.1 Escherichia sp. E4930
AAATCAGCAGAACTGATATAATATCTGACCGTCATTTCTGGCTCTTTCTTTTGTTCTGCTATTATGGACCGAAAGGAGACTGCCACGCATAATTTCTTCAGCCCTTTCCATTCAAACGTGAAATCAATAAGTTCATCAGGGACATCGCAAACAATATGAAGACGGATCTCTTCTCTGCCGTGACTCTTTTCACTAATTGCGTAACTGTCATGCTCTGGATTATTTAATTCTTTCAGCGGAAATTTTTCCTCAAAGGCTTTATTTAGCCGCCCCTGGTTTCCTTTTACAGCGAATAAATAATCACCTCCCTGTTTTTGTATCTTCTCTGCAATATCTTTCTGGCAACCCATCGCATCAGTTGTGATAATCTTTCCTTTAATATCCAACATGTTAAGAAGTTCAGGGATAGCTGTGATCTCATTAGATTTCTCATCTGTCTTGATCTGTCCGATGACCAGACTGTGCATTGTTGAGAACGCACTAATGACATGAATCGCTCCCTTGCGGCGACTCTTGTCATAAGAATGCCGGAGCGTTTTTCCATCAATTGCAATGACGTCTTTATCATTTGATGAATGGCAGTCACGCATCCAGTTAATAAAGCACTCGTGAAATTTTGTAGGACTGATACAGGATACAACTCTGGCAATGGTATCGTGAACAGGAATACCATTTTCAAAATCACCATATTGCTTCAAAAAATCGAGATGTGTTTCCCCAAAATCCTCTATATCTTCCCATCCTTCTGCACCAGAAATAACGGCACAAATAGTCAACAGTAGAATATCCGATAATTTATATTCCACTTTCCAGGCTTGTCTGTAATCGGGAATAATAGAAATATGTTCCATCAATTTTTTAAGTTCCATTTTGCTCTCCTTAATTATGTAAGGAGTATTTGATCATGTATAAGTAATAAAAAACAGCTTCAGGTAATGAGGAATATCTCAATTTTTAAACATAAAATGCGAATTATTTAGTACAAAAAGTGTACTTCTGATGATCTTTCCCTGGTGTGCTGAACGAAGGTTAAATAATAAAAAAGCCGGGAAGGTAAATAAGCTTCCCGGCTTTATATCAAACGAATCAAGCCAATTCTCTTGCCGCTGATCTTCCATACTCTGTGTTGTTTAATAGCTCTCTTAAAGCGTCAATAGCAGATGGAATGTGTTTATTATGGGATATTAAAGAAAAAGCAGCCCCTTTAAACAAAATATAACTATCCTTTTGTATAATACTTAAGGCAAATTTTATTTCATTATCACCAATATTTAATAGGGATAATGTATTTATGCAAGAGACGATTAAGCTATCATCCTCATCTGAATTAATTATTTCAATAAGATCATTTATAATAAAACGATCATCATAATCACCCTTGTACAACCCAATGATTTTTACCGCTTCAATTCGCAAATCATCATCACATGAATCATCTTTTACCAAAGCAAGAAAAAATGATGCAAGTTCAAGATCTAACGTCGAATTGAAGCATACTAAAAAATCAAATTTCTCTGATTCTTTTAATGATTTATAAGTTTCTATAATGTTCTTGCTGTTATTCATGGTGATATTCCAGAAAGAATTAGTTTAGCTGTTAACTTATCAACATCATTAGACATTGATAATATCTGGTCTGCAATTTGAGGGGCATTCCCCCCGAGAATTGAATTCTCTCTACTAAGCCCAGTTCTGCTTACATCACCGGGTAGCCCACCTGTTCGCATATCTGGTTCATGCAACCAAACTTTCCCATCTCCGGCTGACCCTAGCTTTCTAACATAATCGCGACCTTGCTTTTCCACATTAGCCGTATAATTACTTATGCGTCGTTTTAAACCTTCCATTCCTTCTTCTTTCAATATTTTATTGAAAGCTCTTATCTGTCCCCTAATTTGTCGTTTAAGTTCTCGCAAATTAGTTATTTTACCTGGTTTCTGACGATGATGATATTCAAGAGTAGCGCATTTTAATCCAAGTGGATCAATATATGACAACGGATTAGGCGCGTAAGCATAGAGGTTTAACCCGCCTCTTAGCCCTATCGGGTCAGGCTGCGTAAACCGCCCACACTCCGGATTGTAGTACCTGAACAGGTTATAATGCAGTCCTGCCTCACGGTCAAGATATTGTCCCTGAAAGCAGCGAAGCACACCGCTATCGAGTTCGGTTATAGAATTTTATTTTACTATATTAAAAAATCCTCTATATGTGCCACCTTTAAAAATAGAATCTAACTCATCTAAAGAAATCTGAGTGTAGCATTCAGGCAATTTAATACAGCTAACATTTTCACCATCAAAAATATTAAGATAAATAAATGGATTAACACATTCATTTTTCATTCGATTCAAGATGAATTCCTTTAGTGACTTACGATATAACTCACCTTTTTTGCCTTCTCTATTTTTCCCAAAAAAATAAAAATCGCCTGAAGATATGCCATCATATATAATATTGGCTTTAATATTTTTCCCTAAATGTTCAACACTTATTTCCTCACCATGTAAAACATTTGGCAATGTATAATCATTAACACTGTTAAAACCATTAAAATGATTATTCATGGGCTGCTGTTTTTTTTCAAAATATATTAAATATACAGACATTTAATCACTTACATGAGAGTCAGGGTGGAAAATATGCCCATTACCAGCAGGCCCCTGATGTTGATTTGGGTGCATATGAGGTAATCGGCCTTTTGTGCTTCCCAACTTATCAGGATGGGGCCTGTGTCGCATAGGTTTACCTCTTCCAGCTGCTTTTGACAAACGACGAGCTTCTTTGATGGACTCAACAAATACATCTTTTCCTGCACGAAGCCTACCTATTGCATTTTTCCAAGATATCTTTTTACCTACAGAAACACCCTTATCTGTTCGCGTTGCTTGATAACAGGCTAATCCAAGTGGATCGATCCAGCCCAGCGGATTCGGTGCATATTGGTAGAGGTTTAATCCCCCCGCCAGCCCTATCGGGTCCTGGCTTACGAACCTCCCGCACTCCGGCGCATAATATCTGAACAGATTGTAATGCAGTCCTGTTTCTTCGTCAAAGTACTGCCCCGGCAGTCGCAGCGCCTGCTCAAAGTACGCCCCGCTGTTGCTGATGTCGCCCCGGTTTTCACCAAATCCCGCCTGGTAGCCCGCCCACACCAGCCTCCCGTCCGGCGCGGTCACCTCCTGTACCGCGCCCGTCAGGTCCGTGTGGTAATACCAGATTTTCCGGCTCTCTCCGCGCCCCGTGATGGCTGCCACCGGCGTGTACGGCTGTTCCGCGTCGTACAGGTATGTCCGCTTTCCCTGCCACGTTGTCTCCTGCAACAGCCGGAACCCTTCCCACACAAACGTCGTCCGGCTTCGTTCTCCCCGGTCGGTATGGAGATTGCTGGTCGCCTTGCTGATGCGCCTGCCCAGTGCATCGTACTGATACCGCGTCTCGCTGTTGCTGCTGATGACCCGCGTTAACTGGCCCTGCGCGTTCCACTCCAGCTGCTGGTCCCTGCGCTCTGTCAGTTCGCCCCATTCGTTATAGCGGTAACGGTCACGCCCGTAGCCCGGCAGGCGGTTATCCATCACCGCTCCCTGATATTCATCCGTCAGCAGGTTGCCGGCTTTATCGTAATAATAATGGTCATGGTCGTACATCTGCCCCGTGCGGCTGGTCAGCCAGCCGCTGCGGTCATAGCTGAACACCAGGCAACCGCGCAGTTTGTCATTGATGCCGCCGACTTCACCGTCCGCATTCCAGATATAGTCCCGCGCCGTCACGCTGTCGTTCTGCGCCGGAGGTTGACCGGCCTGCTGCGGATTCTGGCTGCCGCCTGGCAGGCTGCGCTGCCAGCTTAACCGGTTGTCGGCGTTGTAGCCGCTGAACGTCGTCAGCGCCCCCTGGGTACGCATCACCTGCCGGTGCAGGCTGTCACGCTCATATTCACTGACCGTGATACCGTCCAGCGCTGTCTGGAGCAGGTGCCCGCTGCCGTAATAAAGATGGCTGAGATGCTGCCCGTCCGGCAGGGTAATGTCGGTGGGATTGCCCAGCGCGTCACGCCGGTACTTTATGCTGCCGTGCACGCTGTGCTCTGCCGTCAGCCATCCGCTGCGGTCATACGCAAAGCGCACTCTGTCCGCCTGCATGTGGTGCAGCCGTTCCCCTACTTGCGTGGGGGTGAGCGTCACTTCCGTTATCTGGTCAAGACGGTTGTAGCTGAAGGTCCGTGTACTGTGCTGCGTGTCACTGCGCAACAGGCGGCCCAGCGCGTCACGCTCCTGCCGCTCATTACGCATCCCGCCTTCTGTGCCCTGCGTCTGGATGATGACCGGATACCCGCCCGCATTCAGCACAAAAATCCGTATCAGGCCGTCCGGGCGCTGTTCTCCCGTCAGCCGTCCGTTGCCGTCGTAGCTGAACCGGTAAAGCGCCCCGTTGCCGTTGCTCAGGCTGGCAATCCATCCCTCCGCGGTATAATGCCAGCGCGTCTCCCGTTTCTCTTCATCCGTATGGAGCGCCAGCAGCCCGCGCGGCGTATACTGCCAGGACTGTACGCTGCCCGTGATGCGACGGTGGCTGCTCAGTAACCCCAGCGCGTTCCAGGTGTAACGGTCCTGCTGTTTACCGGGGTGGCTGACCGTCTCCGGCAGCCCCAGACGGTTATAGCTGATGCGTACTGTTTTCCCTTCCGCGTCCGTCACCGCCGTCAGATTGCCGTCTTCATCGTATTCATAACCCGTGGCGCGCCCCGAACAGTCGGTGTAACGCCTCAGTTGGCCGCGCGCATCATGCACCAGTGCAACCAGGCCGCCCCGCGCATCCGTGCGGCTGACCGCCAGCCCCTGTTCATCATACCCGTACCGCGTGACGCGCCCTTCCGGGTCCGTCTCCCGTATCACCTGCCCGTGTTCGTTGTAATCCGCCTTCCATATGTGGTCGTCATCCAGCGCCCGGCGCGTGATTTCATCAAAACTGCCGTTCCACTGCGTCTGCGTCACCCGGCCTGCCGCGTCCGTCTCTTTCACCACCCGGCTCAGGGTGTCGTATTCCAGCGTTACCCTGCGTTCGCCGGGGAGTTCCACCGCTACGGGAAAATGGTTTTCGTTGTACGTGAAGCGGTACATTCCGCCGCCCGGCGTCCGGTGAGCAGTCACATACGTATCTTCATCAAACCACCACTGCCACTTCTGCTCCGGCCTGCCGGTTACCACCGTCTGCCCACCAGCAAAATCATAGTGGAACCGGTAATCCTCGCCGTCGCTGGTCGAGTGCTCCACCACTCTGGGAACCCCCTCAATCTCTTCCCAGCGGTAGGTACAGGTAAAGCCCGTCGCGTTGCGGTGCTCTGTCATCAGGCCATTTTCATAGGCAAACTGGCGTACCGTCACACCGGCCCCGTTCACCACGCCAGTCAGTTGCCCGTTATCGTCGTAGCGATATTCCACCAGGTTACCGGGACGCCCGCCTTTCACCAGTTCAATATGCGAAAGTCTTTCCCCTGCCGGCGTCACTGTGCGGTGCAGTAACAGATGGTGCCCGCTGCTGGAAGCCACCCGCACCAGCCTGCCGTTCTCACGCCCGAAAGCAATTCGCTGCCGGTACGGTGTCTCCATAAAAAGTAATGGCGCGACGCCGTGGTCATCAAACTCATCAAACACGTAGTAGCTGCGGTCGGTGTAATGCAGCACATAGCGTCCGTCATGCAGGCGGCTAAGGTAAAACTGCTCTTCGGGGTCAAATATCTGGTGACCCGGTGTCAGCATCGCTTTCGGATAACTTAACTCCCGACCTTGTCCGCCAATCAGAGTGATATGTTCCTCATCAGCTCGCAGGGTTATTTCCCAGTTCAGCCGCCATCCTCTGCCCAGCAATCCTTCAGTTTCCAGGTGGCTGGCATAAAAGCGCGAACAGGTAACAGGCAGACGACCCGGCAGGGTGAAATCCGTTTCCGGCAGCAGAATTTTTTGCCCTGTAGTGACATCCACCGGGTTACTGAACAACCCCATAGCGACCTCGGAAACGGCCATCCCGGTAATTTCGCCGCCAATAAATTTGGCCGCGCATTTTGTGCCAAATTTCGACCCCATCTTTGCCGCCTGGCGTGCGGCTCCGGCAAGTCCGCCAAGCATTCCGGCGACCACATACAGCACATCCACCACCTGACGCAGCCAGTCAGGGATTTCCGGGCTGATTTCCAGTACCGTTTGTGTACCACCGCCGAGAAAGACATTGGGGGAGCCGTCCTCAATCACTGCATCACACTCAGTGTGGTCATCCTTGCGGGCAGCTGGCTGGCTGTTGATGTAGATGTTGCCGGAACCCTGGGCAATGCGGATTTCCGGGGAATGGTCTTCGCATATCACCGTACTCAGTACGGCGCGGGCGGCCGGGCGACTGTTGGTGCTGACATTATCAGAACCGGTCAGAATTTTTCCCACTGTGGAATGTATCGAGCGCCCGATGGCTTCTCCCAGTTGCAGGACTCCGGAAGCTATCTGATCAGCCAGAAAACTCAAAATCAGCCCAGCCAAAAAGCCGCAGGTAACAAAAGCAAAGCTGGCGACGGCAATAATGGCGATACCTATGATGGCCCCTATCAAAAACCCGGCAAGGGCGCTGGTGTGGTAGATGGGATCATCCACCCGTGCGGCTTCATACATGACAAAACCTCCCTGTTTTTTTAGCTTTTAGCAGGCTGAAAACTGGTCAACCATGCAGTCCATAGCTGGTCGGTGTGCTCATCAAAAGGACGCTGACTGGTCAGCGTCAACACCAGTACCTTTGCTGGCCCGGTGATAAACCCGGCCTGACGCTGGTACACTTCTGTTTTTCCAGAACGATGAGTTGCGAGAATCTGTTCACCTGTCATGGCAGCTTCGCCAGTTCCCGCCAGTGCCGTTCCCCGCGAAAGTACCCGGTGCTGGCCCAGGTTTTTTTTCATCAAAGCTATCTGGCGGTCAATATAGGTGGTCAGGTTTTCATCGGACCTGAGCGTATCGCGGGAAATATTCAGACTGGGAGTTGCCCTCTCATTGCCCGACGGGACGAAGATATTGACGGTGCGATCAAGAAAAGTTTCAGGCAGGGCAAAGCTGCCCTCCTGAATACGGTAAAGGCTGGTCATAGATAAAATCCTTTTATTATTTTTTATTCAGAAGCATCCGGAGTGGATAACGGGGCAATATCATCCGCAGTAATGGCTTTTCCGCCATCCGGGTTCATATCAATGCCACTGCCAATGAGTTGCATAACATCGCTGGTGTGCAGTAAAAGTTGTTTTCCGCAAAACTCAATCGAGCCATCCTTGTGTAATACAAGCGCTGCATTGCCGCAACGAAGGGTAAATTGATCGCCAACATCCAGACGATATGTCGTTCCGACATTGATGGTTTGAGCCAGTTTGACGGAAAGACCATCATTTTTTGTGATGGTGGCATTACGGTCTTCTCCCACGCTGATGGTTTCATTTTTGACAATGGTTTTTGTGCGATCGACCATGATCGTGTGGGTTTCATTGTTTTTTACCGTAGTATTCAGGTCTTTTTCCGCGTGGAACTTCACTTCTTCCGCACCAGTTTTATCGTCAAAACGCAGCATATTTCCGTTAGTCGGCCCTCCCTGCAATGAGTGGCTGAATATCCCACTCTGCGACGCCATGCCCGGCAGCCCCCACGGCGGCATCGTGTCCTGGTTATAGGTGCGCCCCACGATGATGGGCAAATCCGGATCGCCGTTTTTGAAATCCACCAGTACTTCCTGGCCAATACGCGGGATCTGGATCATGCCAAATCCTTTCCCTGCCCACGGATAGCTGACACGGACCCAGCAGGAGCTGTTTTCGTCATTGTTACCGTAACGATCCCAGCCAAACTGCACCTTCACCCGGCCATATTTATCCGTCCAGATTTCCTGCCCCGCCGGGCCGGTGACGATGGCGCTCTGCGGGCCTTTGGTGTGGGGTTTGCTCAGGGTTCGCTGTGGGCGGTAAACTTCGCTGGTTGGGTGCAGTTCAAACGTGGTGACATAGGTAAAATGCTGATCCTGGCCGCTGTGCTGCGCATTGTCCCGTAAAAACAGCGTGGCCTGTACCAGCAGGTATTCCTGATTAATTTCTGCCGTCGGGTGATTCATCAATGTAAAGGTGTACCCGGTCATGAGGGTACGGATATGACCGGCCCCATGTGCCCGGCTGCCTGGGCTGCGCTGCGCTTCCATACGAATGCGCGTCAGCATCTCGCCTTCGCCCGTAGTGAAGTAATCACCAGGCCATTCGTAATGCTCGTATTCAGCATGACCGGTATCACGCGGACTGGCCACGGTACTTTTAAGCAGCGAACGAGGCTTCATAAAATCAAAATCGTCCATCACCCACTTTCCAGTACGCAGCCTCTCACTGGCCGTAATGGTGTGGATAAATTCCTTATCCAGTTTCAGCCCTTCCTGGTGCCACTCCACCAGCGGCGAGTCAGGGCACGCTTTATGACCATTGATGGCATCCGCCAGCACCAGCGTGTGGCTGTTCTCGCTGTGCTCAAACCACCAGTAAATCCCCCATTCCTGCATCAGGCGCTGGATGAAATCGAAGTCGGTTTCACCATACTGCACCTGCCAGGCGCGGGGTGGATAATTTTCCACCAGCCGCTTTTCCACCGGAAAAGAATATTCATCCAGTACTTCATCGAGAATCTCCACCACGGTTTTGTTCTGGAACGCCTTATAGTCGCTGGTGTGGGTCAGCAGCTTCAGCCACGGCTCAATGCGTAATTCATACGTTACCGAACGGCCCTCATGGCCGACTACCCTCGCCGCCGTCACCAGCCCGCTGATATACCGTTTTCCGCCACCGTCCAGTTCGATACTGACGCACAGGTCTTTGCCCACCATCGGCTGAAGCGGCAGGTTGGCTGCGGGGGAAACGTACCCCAGGTTCAGGGCATCCGGCGTTTTAAGCTGTACTGTGTAGGAAAACAGATTCCCAAGCCCTTCCGAACCATTCATGCCTGCAAACAAAAGCATCTGCGGCGGCACCGCACTACCACTTACTGTGACGTTATGCGCCCCCGGACCACCGGCTGCAATCGACGCCGCCGCATCCTGAACTGCACCAGCCATATCCGATATCCCTGCTGCTGCAGCGGCAGCCTGCGCAGCAGCTACTGCGGCTTTAACCAGACCTGACGGTTCCGGCAACGCACCAAACAGGTCCGCCGCGGCCTGTTCTGCCATCTGCTCGGCTGCATCAGCTACATCGGTTGCGGCTGAACCAGGGCTTATACCACCACTTTCTCTGGCTATAAGTGGCGTGGAGATAGCTGGCCCACGGTTACTGCCAGATTTATTACCCGTAGATACAAAACTCATGATATTTATTCCTTTAATATCGGATTAGAATTTAGCGCCCGGCTGCCAGAAAAAATAAGAAATAACCCGCCACTGTCCATCTTTATAATGAAAAAAACATGTCAGATTTAAATCCCCCCGCAAATGCCAAAACATTTCTTTGATGGGGATATTTCTGAATTCAGGATTTGTTGAGCGATAGGTATTTTCAATTTCTATATAATATTCGCCTACAAGTTTATAACGAGGCTTTATAAATTCATACGCTGGCTGACCATAGTTATTTAATAGAACATTCTCTTCAACTCTATTATACACACCACTCGCATTCAGATAAGCATGTACAGGAATATCAGGCATGCTATTTTTCGCCCCACCCACTATCAAAAAAATAATCACAGCGTATATTAGTTTCATTTTTTTACGCTTTTCACAAAAAAATTAGAACCCGGAACCATTCTATTTAACCGCTCAATGACATTTCCCATATAACGAGAGCGCAGTTCCATACCAATATTCATTAACGCACTGGCGTCCCCAGAGAATGGTGTAGTTGCTTTATCTGCATCATCACTATAGTATTCATCAGTAAGATATCCAATAATATGCCCAAGCTCGTGAGACAGCCCTATTTGCTCATGGCAAATTTTTGATGAACCAAGGCATTTAGCTGCTGCAACTATATCTTTAGAGTCAAGTTCAACGTATCGACTATTCCAGACAATGGAACTCTGACGAAAACTATTTGGATCATCATTATCAATTTTAAACACCACCACATCCCAATACCCATGCCGATCAGTCTGAATTATTTCTATTGTGAAAGATAAATCCTTACCATTAAACTTACTGACAAACTCAGACTTCCCAGAAACGGATAAAAAAATCTTATTATTCCATGTTTGATTAATGACAAAAATAACTTTCCCATGAAAGGCATTTTTCTCCATATCTGTCCAATCAGTTTTTGCATCCCATCTTTTTATCCAATTATATTTCCATCTGAGCAACAATGAGATTGCACCATTTTCACGGTCAATTTTTAAATCTCCCCAAGCATCATTGTCCCTGATATATCGTTTATCCAGCATTAAGTCGTCATAAGCATCGTATGCCTGCTGAATAGCCTCATCCTGAGAGTTACCCATGTTCACCTCCTTATATTGCTATATATCCAATAAACCTGAAGATGCTTGCTTACCCACCAACGCAGATGGGACCAAGGGTAGCCTGAAGTAAACAGATAGCAATCAACTTGAAGTTCATGGGTATATTTGTTTCCCCATCTGCACGTTTATCGTCATATTTTTGTATAGCTATTCTCAGCATTCGTGGGCACATTATTTTTTCTCCAGTCGCAAAGCATCCACATACCGCCCCTTGCTGTTCTGCTGCCAGAACCATCCATGCCCCTGCTGCGCCTGCGTTAACATTTTTGCTAGCCAGCACGGTCACGGCAGGCAATTCCATGACATGTACTACTCATCCGTACAACCCAGCCCCCGGCGCTGAACCACTTCACTGGCAAACGTTGCTCCGGTTTTTTTCATTATTCCTTTTTGTATTTTTTGCAGCGCGGAAAATGAGATTCTCCTGCATGAATACTCTTCCCATATATCACCAGTTACAGGGCTAACTGAAAATAGTCCCCACACATCTGTCGCACCGGCGGAAGGAGAATTATAACCTACCCCAAAACTAAAATACCCAGGATGAAACAGGTTACCTTTTTTATCCTTCAGAGAACCGTCAAGAAAAACCCCAGACAATTCCACATTATATTTTTCATTTTTTAGTGAAAAAACCAATAATGCCTGCGTCTGTGTTTCAGTAAGACCTGACTGGTTAACATTCGTTAGATCAAACCGCGGCACATTCCTGATAAGAATTTCAGCACAACAATTCACGGACACGACCATGAAAAGCAATACTAATATTAATTTACAGGACATGTTATTCTCCGCTTAACCATATTAATCACCCCCACTAACTCACTAGCATAACCGGTATGGCCGCCATTACTGTTTTTACCTGAATTAAAACCAGAATCAATCAATGCCTGCGCAAATTGCTCCGGAGATTTTTTATTTCTGACCGCATTACCAAATCGGATTGCAAAGGACTTTCCGCTAGTTGAAAAAGAGGTATAAGTGGCAACCCAAACCTTATTACTCCCCAGCGGGTGAACCTGCCCTGACTGTAAAGGTGTCGGACCATGCATGGAAAAATAGTTATTGTATTCTGTCGCGATTCGACCCTGCCCGTAAAAGGACTCCTTTGCGGCAAGCCCCAGGATATTTTCTACGGGCACATCAAGTTGTTTAGCGATTAATTCACATTCTTTCAGATATTGCTGTACAAACCTTACTACACCAGCGTTATTACAGGCTTTATCATAAGAACCAATGATTCACTCCTCATCTGATTATTTTTAATGCTGCCGGATATCCAACCGCAGCGCATCCACATACCGCCCTTCGCTGTTCTGCTGCCAGAACCAGCCCTGTCCTTGCTGTGCCTGCACAAGCATTTTGTCCGGCCAGCCCGGCCACGGCAGATGACGCACACCGGGCAGCTCCACTACCGGCGCGTCCGGCAGGTCGGTCAGTTCCCGGCTGCGCTGCGGTACACGTCGCAAGCCGCGCAACCACTGTGCCCAGCGCGGCCCCGGCCGCCATAGCGCCCACAACTGGTCGGTCTGCTCCATCAGTCGCCCGCAACGTTCTGTCTGTGGTGAGACATGAGCTGCCGTCAACTGCGCCAGCCAGTACAGCCAGCCCTGCGTGTCATCCAGGCTCTCTTCCAGCCATTCTCGCCCGGCTCGCTGGTAAATCACCAGCGGCCACGGTCTGCCCGTACTGTCTCGCGATGCGGTCAATACTCCGGTCAGCCACTCATCACGCCCGCCAATGGGTAAAAATCCCGGCGACAGAACAAAACTCCACGGCAATGGGTGGTGTTCCGGCAGAGCCGTTTTCTCACGCGGTGACAGGTGCATCCAACCGTCATTTATTCCGGCCTTCGCAGCATCCGTTCCTTCCGGCAGAACAATATGCCGCCCCTGCCCCAGCCACGTCTGCTGGTTCAGCCACGCCTGCCACACCTGCCCTTCGTTCGCACTCACCCGCCAGCGTACGTAGTCCCGCTGGTCTGGCAGCCTGCCGAACATCGCCGGGGCCGATACTGCCGTAGCGCGGCGCATCAGAGAATCCTCGTAGGGCAACTGAAGTTTTGCAGCAGCTCGCGATCCACCGGGTCAAAGTCTCGTCCGGCGGTGATTTCCAGCACCACCCGCCGCCCGTCAAAGCTGTACTCCACCTGCTGTGTTCCCCGTACCGCCGTCTCCTGCGCCTTACCCGCATCCAGCAGGTGAAACAGCGCCCACGGTCCATTAGTCAGTAGCGTCGAGGTGTCCTGGCGAATGCGCGGGCTGGCGGTGATTTCTGCCATTGAACCGTTACGCGGCCCCGGCCAGTTCACTTTTAGCGGCCTGACCGGGCCATGAGCGTAACGCAGCACCTGGCCGTCGATATCAATCACCAGTTCAGTGATTGCAGGGTCCATATCCACGACGCGGACCTGCATCGCCCAGGAAAACTTTTTCCCGCCTTCCCCATTAAAAAAAACGCTGCGGATCTGTTTCGCCTCCTGAAATGGCATCAGGTCCGGTCCCTGTAAGGTCATATTGCCTTCGGTCGGTTTGTAGCGCCACGGGTTGCTGGCGGTATCCGCCAGCGGGGCCAGTTGCTTCGTCCAGAAGGCATCAAGCACACCGCCGCTAGCAAAGATACGGTTAAAATCGTCCGCGCTGACTTCCTGCGGGCTGTCGGTGAAGGGGTAGCGCCCGTCAATGGCATCACGGCACTCATCGCCGATCACCGCTTCCATCTGCGCGTTCAGCACTTCACCGGTGCCGGCGTTGATCTTTCGCGTTCCCTGCTGCGTGAGATCCAGCAGAATATTTTTCAGCGGTGCGGGCAGTTTTGCCGCTTCCAGTTGTAGTTTATCCGCCGCCGAAATGCGGCCCGGTAATGTGCTCGCTGCCAATGCACTGTCGGCGATGGTGAGCTGGGTGTAATACTCATTGAGCATCGTCAGCAGCGAATTTAACTGCGGCGCCCCGCCCCCCTGTCCACTGTCCGTCCGCCCGGAAACCACTTCCCGCAGAGCGGCGAAACGGTCATCCACCAGCGATTTTTCCAGCCGCTCTTCCGGGTGGATATCCTGCAACAACTTTGCCGTCTGCACTGCTTTACCCGCATTACCGGAGAGCCGGTCCTGCGAGCGCTGGGCCATTTGTTTTTGTCTGGCCTGCGCATCCAGCGGCGGTACCAGCGTGGTCTGCTCCACCACCGCTTTACTCAGGCGCATCAGAGGTGAGTCAGGCGAGGCCAGTGTGCGAAGCACCTGAAGGTCATACGCCAGTCCGGGACTACCGTCTTCTCCGGCACTGTTGATGCTGTGAATACTAGCCAGAAAATCCTGCCAGCGGCGGGCATATTCAGCCAGGTACAGGCGGCGTACCTCACGGGTAACCGGGAGTTCCTGCCCCGGCAACTGGCTCATCACAATATCAGTCGTTTTTTTTTGCGCGTTTTCCCGGCCCATTACCCAGGCGTCGTCCGCTGATGCGGAGGCGACAAACTCCGACAGCCGTTTGTCGAACAGTTCCCGGTAGCCTTCGCGAGTAAAGATGCCGGGCACGCCCCTATCCAGTGGCGCGCCATCCGTGCGGACAAAAACCGTCCCCGCATCCGCGCCCACCGCGCGAACCAGCGAAAACTCCTGCGGTGCTTCGCTCTCCATGGAAGCCAGGGCTCGAGTATAGATACGCTCGGTGCTGGTATGACCGTCAAGGAAAGCCCGCGCCATGCGGATCAGTCCCTCATCTTTGTCATAAGGCGAATGCACCACGCGGCTGCCGTCAAACAGGGCGTCGATATGTTCCAGCACTGCTGCACGGCCGCCGAACTCCGCCACGCTATCGCGGTTTTCCAGATCGTTCAGTACCCAGGAGTGGATCTCCGCTGCGTTGTATTTGTCCTCGTGGTCTTTATCAAGATTCAGCAGCAGATAAACATGCAGAGCGTCATACGCGGCTTTGCTGTCCTGACGAGCAATGGCATCTGAAAGCACATATTCCATGCGCTTCACCAGTGGCGGCAACAGGAGCTGGTCCAGCAGGCGGTCATACAGGGATGCGACGCTCTCCATTACTGGCGGAACGCTGTAAAGCCCATAACGCCAGGCCAGCGGCGGTGAGTCCGGGTCCAGCCCCGGCCTGGCAGAGAGCGCCCGCGCCTGGTTCAACAGGACTGGGACAGGCTGCATAGCAGGTTTTCCGGTATAGGCTTTGACGTCACCATCCAGTTGGACCGTCCGACTGGCGATTTCATTCAGATAGCCGCTGTTACCCTGCTGGCTGCCCTGCATTCCCTGCCACAACCAGAAAGCCAACGCTAGTACCAGCAGATGCCCGCCAGTACGCAGCAGGCGATAACGCCAGGCCCATTGAAGATTCGGCTCCACCAGGTGTGCTTCACGGAAGATAAACTGGGTCAGTAGGTCATGAAGAAAATAGCTGCGGTTGCCGTCCGGTAAGGTATGAGAAGGTGACTCCACTTTCCCTTTGATCGCCCGGACAAAGCGCTGCCAGATGCCCGTCTGATCGGCCACCGCGTCTGCCTGCGCCTGTGCGGCGCTGGTAAAAAATACGCCGCGTAGGGTGTTGTTAAGCTGAGTGGCGTCAAATTTTGAATCGAGGAAAATCTGTTCAATGGCTTCCAGCAGCGGCGCGCCCAGCGCGGAAAATTCGCGCGGAAAGCGGTAGAGCCGTTGACGGCTTTTAAGGTCGTACTCTTCCTGCAACCGGGTATCCAGCCCCTGATCCAGCCGCAGCGTCAGATTTGCCAGTTCCTGGCCACAGAGCGCATGCAACGACTGCGGATCGCTGGCGTGACGCCTGCGGCTGTATGGCAGGGTGAAGCCCCAGACCTGGGCACGCAGGTGACTGGTCAGCCCACGGAAATACTCCGTAAAGCCCGGCAGCAGATCCATCTTAGTGACAACCAGATAAACCGGGAAACGAATACCCAGCGTCTCACGCAGTTCAGCCAGCCGCGCACGCAGAGCCGCACAGGCAGCCAGTCGTTCCGCCGGGGACTGCGCGGTCAGATCCGCCACGTTTAGCGTCAGGATAACGCCGTTCAGCGGTGCGCCGGGACGGTGTTTACGCAGCAGCCCCAGAAACCCCTGCCATTCCCCGGCGTTGCGCTGGGTCGCACTGATTTCACCGCCGTCATCGTGGCGAGCATAGCGCCCGGCGGTGTCAATGAGCACCGCTTCGTTGGTAAACCACCAGTCGCAGTGCAGCGTGCCGCCGCCCGGCACTGTGAGGATATGCGCGGTTTGCTCCATCTGCTCCGCCAGCGGAAACTGTAGCCCGGTGTTAAGCAGCGCGGTAGTTTTACCATCACCGGGGCTACCGATAATCATGAACCAAGGCAGTTCGTACAGAAAGCGTTTTCCTTCCAGTACCTTACGCCAGCCCGGCAAGTCTACGCGCAGTTGTTTCAGTTGCCGAATAGCGCGAGTGACAATATGGCTGACGGTGCGTAAGTCGGCTTTAATTTCCCCTGCCACCGGAACATCTTCCCCGCGCGGATGCAGGAAACGGCGCAGCAGTTGTTCATCCAGACGCAGCGCCCGCCACAATCGGTACAGGCCATACAGCGTATAAGACAGAAGGATCAGGCCGATAAGCGTCAGACGCAGCCACAGCGGCGCAAATGGATGAACATCACCGAAGGCCAGCAACGGTGAGACAAAGCCGATAACCAGGCACAGAACCGTAACGCCAATGATGCTCATAGACCAATTAACCAGCCACAGTGCAAGGAACATCAGTAACAGAACGATAGTGACTACCCGGCTACCCACGGACGCAAGCGGATGCAAGGTGTCAAACGCCACCAGCGGCCCGATAAACCAGACCAGCAACGCCAGCACCACCACGCCGACAACGGCCAGTGTGCGGCGGGAAAACAGCAGACTGAGAAATTTTTGCATTATTGTTCAGAGCTCCATGCGGTAATCAGTAATAGCAAAATACCCAGGGCTGAAAATCCCTTTCCTGTACGCGATACTGAAAGAAAATAAAGAACAATCTGAATAGCCACTGAAATAGAATAAATTAATTTTCTGATTACATCTCTATTTCCGTTTCCCTGAGGTAATGCTGTTATTGAAGGGTCCATATCCTGCATCCACTGGTACTCACTCCCGGAAAAAAGCATGATAGTGACCAATCCCATAATAAATAATAACCACCCTGATATCTGAATTATTTTTCTCATGAAGACTTCCAGGTAGTTATTAATAAACTAGAGAAATGTAACCAGTTATTTATAATAAAATCGCCACAGCTGGTATCTTCCTTTATTTTTTCCAGACTAAGGGAAACACCTCGATTATAACAAGCTCCAATAATTCTTATTTGTTCTTTTGTCAGGTGAGGTAAGGATACCTGAAAACCATCTTTTTCAGCCAATTGATAAAGATGTCTTGCAGCTAATTGTATATTAAACACATCATGCTGGAGACAATTTGCCAGCTCACGCAACTGAGAGTTGTCCATTTTAGTCCCATCAAGCCCGAGTGTTCTGGCTGCAGTTCGCAATTGCATACTCACCGCACCAAAAGAAGTTTTTTCTGGTTTCGAAGCGATTGTGATATGTTCATCAACCCATTCAGGCCCACTCCAACTCATAGCACGAAATTCAAATGCCAGCGTGTCTATAATCTGAGGATCTCCCCCTACTTCAATCCAACAAACTCCAGCAAGTAAGGGGGCAGGTAAATGCCAGGCATTTGCAGCTGCATTGATCAAAAGACAGTTATGCTTCACCCAACCATCTTTAAAATAACGCCCAAATGCTACGCCTCCCCCCCATTTTTTAGGCGCCAGTTTCCAGAATATAAATTCTGTTACTCCCCACACTGGCGAATGGTTAGACGCATTACACTCTAGCTTTTCCATTATTAATTCACTCCACCACCAGAATTTCCACCCGGCGATTCTGCGCTCGTCCAGTTTTAGTACTATTATCAGCCACCGGCATAGTATCCCCTTTACCAACGACCCGAATCCGGCTGGCCGGAACGCCACCGGATGTCAGCAACGAAGCTACTTCTGCCGCACGTTTTTCCGACAACACCTGGTTGGACGGGAACTCAGCGGAGTGGATCGGTTGGCTGTCGGTATGGCCGGTCACCGTCACGGCACCGCCCACACGTGCAATCTCCCGCGCGGCCTTATCAATCACCGAGCGCAACGTGTCATTCACGGTTTTCTGCCCCGGTACAAACATCGTGTCGCCACGGAATACCACCCGACTGTGGTGCTCATCTTCCTCAACCGTTAGCAGGCCACGCGCGATTTCGTTCGCCAGCAGGATTTTCAGCCGCAGTTTGTGCACCGGAACGGGCGGTGGCGGCAGGTGTTTACCGATGGAGTCGATACGCTGCTGTACAGTTTCGGTGGCGAGATTCATCCGGTGGCTATAAAGGCCAAACACCGTCAGCATCACCAGCAGAGCTATTCCTGAACTCAGCCAGACCGGCATCCGGCGCATCCGCCGCATCCGTCCGCTGACGGCACCGGTAAACCCCGGAGAGAGCGTCGGCGTTATCGGATCGCGGCGCTGGACCAATTGGGTCAACAATTGCTGACGGATATCGTCCAGTTGCTTACGCCCGTCGGGCCGAACGCTGTAGCGGCCTTCAAAACCCAGCCCCAGAATGTGGTATATGATTTCCAGCACATCGCTGTGCTCCTGGAAACTTGCGGCCAGACGCCCAATTATCTGAAATAGCTTGATGCCGCCTTCACTTTCGCCATGAAAAGTAACCAGCAGGCTTTTTCCAGCCCAAACACCACGACGCCCCCAGGTGGTGTTGTTGGCAGCTTCGTCAAGCGACGTACACAGGCAATAGCGCACCGCCAGCACATGTTCGCGGCGCAGGTTTGCCTGATCACACAGCGTCTGGTATCTACGAACTTCACGCTCCAGTAAGACACGGTAATGTTCGACAAAACCTGGGGAAAGTTCGCGGGGCATTTGCGCCAGTGCGCATAGCAACGGGCTGGCCGCTGCCAGTAGAGGATTCACGGCAGCAGTAATTTCGGCCAGACGAAGCTTCATATCCGGGCCATCTTCAACCACCACCTTGATATCTTCCCCACGAAGGCTGTCCTGGATGTCATTATCAGGCGGCTTTGTGCCACCCACTGATGGCTGGAATGACAGGGTATTCACCGCAGGTGGCGTCAGAATCTCGTCGGTCATTTATCGCGAACTCCCCACAACTCCAACTCCAGCCCCGGAAATTCTCCGGCGGTGTGCATCGCCATACCGCCATAGCGGGCGATATGTTCCCACAGCACACCGTCGCGGCGGATGTCGTAATAGATGTAGCCAGCCTGGAACGGGATCTGACGCGGCGGCACCGGCAATACCTGTAAAGCAAGACCCGGCAGGTGCGAGCGAATCAATTCCGGCAGGCGTTCGGACGGCCCTATTTTGGTCTGGGCCGAAAAATGTTGCAGTAAGGTATCTGCGGACATATGCGCCTTCACCGCCAACACTAATGAGCTGAAATCTGACAGTTCGGAAGGCTCAACCACCGCATTGAGAATACCGTAAGTTCCCTCCTCCAGAGTGATTCGCTGCGCTCCGCGGATCAGCACAGCATTCAGCAGGTACTGCACCTCATCCACTACCGATTTCAGCCCGGCATAGGGCGTCAGGTGCTTATATTCTTTATATTCTTCCGGACGGCGCGTCTGTGGCCGTACGTAGGTAGAGAGTTCCCCAGCCAGTTCACACAGGTTCCGATAGAGCACTTCTGGCGACAGCGGCGTTTTCGCCATATGAATCAGTAAGGGGCCGAAACGATTGAGAATTTGCAGAAGCAGGTAATCCGATACCTCTGCCGCCTCATGGCCGTGTTTATCGCTGCCCGTCAACCGTTGCGCCAGTGAATCTGCGCGCATTTTTATCAAATCGTTGATCCACGACAGCCACGTACATATCAGTGCGCTTGCCTGGTAATTTGCCACCGGCGGGATCAGATCGTTGTCAAGCTCGATGCGTCCATCAGGATGTATCGTCGTAATGCGCGTCAGGGGCAAACCGATCCACGCATCTGTCACCGCCTTTTCCGGCAACAGTCGCAGACGCAGGTGGCTAAGTTGCAACAGTTGTGCGCCGCGCCCCAGAGAGTTGGCATCGCGGATTTCATTTTCATGCACCGAAAAGCGTGCCAGTGATTCCGGGTTATTGCCGAAGCTGGTTTCTTCACTGTTCGGCGTACGTATTGGCACTGCCAGATAAATCAACTGGTTAAGGTGCTCTGGTAGGATGGTCAGAGGCGGCGGTAGTGGTGTGTGACCCGGCGCATTAAACGGCGTACCGTCGGCAAACACTCCGGAAGCCTTCGTGAGTACCAGTTTTCCGATGTTCAGCGCCTCACTATCAATGCCGTATTCACTAAAGCCCCAGAAAAAAGGCGAAAGCGGCAAACTGCGGTAATGAATGATATGTTCCAGATAGCGTTCCTGCTGCTGAAACATCTGTGGCAGCAAAAATTGTCCTTCACTCCAGACCACACGGTTATTCCAACTCATAATTTACTCATCCCGTTCTTTAATCACTATAGCGCTTTGCTCTATACCGGCATCCAGTTCGACTTTTTTCTTCGGCATAAAGCGGCTGTACCAGCTTTTTTCCGGGGGATCAGGAATTTTATACGTGGCCCGCCAGACTGATTTTCCCAGATTGCGATAGCCGGCGAGGATCCCCAGTGCCGTGGTTTCTTTATTGAGAGCACGACGCAGCTTTTTCTCCTCGCCCGGGCGCAAGATAAAGCTGTCGCGGTGGAGTAAATCATCGGCAAGAACAGCTTTGTCATTGTCCTGAAGGGACCACCAGTCCGCCGCTATGAAAGCTGCATCATTTTTCAGTTCATAAACGCGTATCTCTATGGGCGCGGCTTTTTTCTGATTGTCAGGATTCACCTTATCGGAAGCCTTAACCACCAGATCGAGTCTTTGTGACATCAGCTCCGGCACATCGTCGCTGTCAATGCTGCACCCGGAAAGCAGGCAGACAAAAGACAAAGCTACCGCACATAACCACCCACCGGGGTTACGCCATTTATTCACTGTAATTTCCTTTAAAATCAAATAATAAAAACCGGCCAGGCTATATACCTGGCCGGGAAAATATTGCTTAAATTTCTTTGTTAGCTTTGAAATCGTAACCTGCCGTGATAGTGCCGCCACTGCCACCCTGCTGGTTCTGCACCACGTATTCCTGCTTCACGGTGCTGAAAGATAGTTCGACTCTCTCGCGGGAGGCGATCTCACCCTCCTTACTACCACTGGGGGAAACAACAGCCACAATCAGGTCAGTGAAGGTATATTTGAGGTATTCCAGCGGATTGCCGCCTGCTTTGCGCATGACAAGGATGGACTTCGGAATATGCTTACCAGAGGCGCAGTATTTGAACAGGTTCGGGCTAGCGCGATCGATGTAATGTTCAAACTCCAGGTTAGTCACGGAGACTTTGCCAGATCCCAGACCGCTACCTGCGTGCATGGTGGACTCCTGGTGGATATTCCAGCGCCAGCTCAGCACCTCAATTTCATTTTTATGTTTGTCATCCATTGACTCGCCGTCAATGCCGTCAATTTTCAGAAAAATGTCATAAGCCATTTTCATTTCCTTATTAAGAATTACTTAAAATAATCCCTGGTTTATCTTCGCATATGAATTCAGGTAAACCATGGCCGTACAGAGCCCCCTCTCCTTAATTTCAGAAGAATAGAAGGCTGTATAATTTCCGGTAATGAGATACCGGCACGTCATTAATTCACAAAATGAATGTATTACTTCTATTTACATGTCACAGATACCGATGACTCTCCTGGTACCCGCTGCCCCGGCAAAGAAGATGCCTGGCACTGTGTCGCCAATGCAGGGACCGGTTGTGATAACCAAACCTGTCCATGGTTATAAATACAGGAAACCCAGTAACGTTCACTATTCTGATTACTGGCCATTGTGGTATCCCATATTTGCCTGGTTTCACCCTTTATTGTCTCTGTCTCTGGTTTTAGATCCACCCGATTTTCAGGTTTTCCCTGCGACATCCCTACCCCGTCCAACCACAGACGGGGTTCATAGCGGGAAGATCTCTGCCACGATGCAGATATATCTGGCTCCAGTACTGTTGTTGAGGATTTTATATTGATAAACACGGGGCAACTGACTTCCCACGCAGTAACAAATTGTGAATAAAACAACATAAAACCCAACAACAGAGAAAAAATAAAACGTGTCCCCATTGAATCTATCCTCTACTCAATAATATAAAAAGCTTCCGCATTATTACTGGCATCAGGATATGTTCCATCGCTGCGCATTCCACCTTTTCGGGAAATAGGGCGTGCAGAGACTTTCGTGGTTTTACCTGTCCACTGGTCCATAACATAAATATACTGACTATCCTGTTCCAGATAGAAAGCGGCATGCTTATGCTCATTCTGCCTCGAGGGATACTTTCCGTTAACAAAAGTGGCAATTGCTGTTCCTCTGGGGATCGATTTATCCCCAAAAACCTTTCGCCCCTGCTTCCAGGCTCCAGTATTCCCCACATGTGCATATACCTGAACTAAGAACACACATTCCTTTCTGTCTCCTGCCCCCGCCATTCCCACCATGTCAGTGCCCTGCAATGAATCTACCAGTCCATAAACATATGCCATATATCCCCCAGAGTATTACCCGGCATCATTCATTAAAATATTCATAAAAATCAGGCATTACCCTGTTTTACTGACGGCAGTTTTGTCACCAGACGCAGTGATCCTGTTAACCCTTCAAGCTGAAAATGCGGGCGCAGGAAGAATTTGGCGTCGTAATAGCCCGGATTCCCCTCCACCTCTTCCACCACCACTTCGGCAGCTGCCAGCGGGCGGCGAGCTTTGGTTTCCTGCGAGGAGTTCACCGGATCGGCATCAACGTAGTTCATGATCCATTCATTGAGCCAGCGCTGCATATCTTCACGCTCTTTGAACGAGCCGATCTTGTCGCGCACGATACATTTGAGGAAGTGCGCAAACCGTGAACAGGCGAACAGATATGGCAAACGAGCTGAGAGATTGGCGTTGGCCGTAGCGTCCGGATCGTAATACTCCTGCGGTTTTTGTAGAGACTGCGCGCCAATAAAGGCGGCGTAATCAGAGTTTTTGCGGTGGATAAGTGGGATAAAACCATTTTTCGCCAGTTCAGCTTCACGACGGTCAGAGATGGCAATTTCTGTCGGGCATTTCATATCCACGCCGCCATCATCGGTCGGGAAGGTATGACAGGGCAGATTTTCCACCGCTCCACCAGATTCCACGCCACGGATCAACGTACACCAACCGTAATGTTTGAAAGAACGGTTGATATTTACACCCATTGCATAGGCTGCATTGCTCCAGACATATTTGCTGTGGTCTGCGCCATCTGCATCTTCTTCAAAATCAAACTCATCGACAGGGTTTGTTTTCGCACCATAAGGCAAACGGGAGAGAAAACGTGGCATCGTCAGGCCAATGTAGCGAGAATCCTCACTTTTTCGCAGCGAGTTCCACGGTGCGTATTCGAGGTTTTGGGTCACAATTTTGGTCAGGTCACGCGGGTTAGCCAGTTCCTGCCAAGAGTCCATCTGTAACACTGACGGAGAGGCCCCGGCAATAAACGGCGCATGGGCTGAGGCTGCCACTTTGGCAATGGAGCCGAGCAGATCCACATCCGGTGGCGTGTGATCAAAATAATAATCCGCAATAATACAACCGTAAGGTTCTCCGCCTAACTGCCCATATTCGGCCTCATACAACTTTTTGAACATGGGGCTTTGATCCCACGCGATCCCTTTGTAACGCTTCATATTTTTCCGCAATTCATCCTTCGAAAGGTTCATAAAGCGGATTTTTAATTTTTCATCGGTTTCGGTGTTGTAAACCAAATGTTCCATCCCACGCCAGGAGGACTCCAGTTTCTGAAATTCCGGATGACTCAGGATTAGTTTGATCTGCTCAGTTAATTTGAAATCGATCTGCTCAATAATTGCAGCAATACTTTTATAAGCATCATCACTAACAGTGACCGTATTTGTCAGAGCCTGTTGGGCCAGCGTCTGAACTGCCGCTTCAACAGCCTTTGCAGCCTGAGGTGTCTTGGGACGGAAGGCTTTATCCAGCAGCGAATCAAATTCCGTTTCCTGATAGGCAGTGGTTTGCGCAGCAGAGAGGTCGCCAGTCGCCAGAAGAGTATCGTTTACCATGAAAGTTCCTTAATAAAATTGCAGTTAGTCTGCTGTTCCCGTTTCACCTGATAAGACACTTTCCTGTTGAACGACAGGTTTTGGCGCGCTGGCCAGAGCTTTCAGTAACGTCGGGTCTTGTAATAGTTTATTGATCAGATTTTCAGCTCCCGCTTTACCATCCATATATGTTTGCAGGTTGGCAAGCTGTGTACGCGCTTCCAGCAGCTGGTTCAGGGCATCCACCTTACGGGCAATCTGCGCAGGCGAGAAATCGTCCATATTCTCCAGCGTGATATCGACCATTAACTGCCCTTCGCCCGTCAGCGTATTGGGGACAGCAAACGCCACGCGCGGCGCGATGGCTTTCATACGTTCATTAAAGTTATCGATATCAATATCAAGGAATTTACGGTCAGTGACCGATGGCAGCTCTTCACGTGGTTTACCGGCCAGATCGGCCAGCACTGCCATGACAAACGGCAGCTCGATTTTTTTCTCGGAGCCGTAAATCTCAACGTCATACTCAATCTGCACTCGGGGCGCTCGGTTGCGGGCAATAAACTTCTGCGCGCTATTGTTGATAGCCATAATCCTTCATTTCCTTATCAGTCAGCCGACGACACCAGGGGAGTGGTCCGACGGTACAGTTTAAAAATCATACGCAGAGAGTATTTTTATAATCTCTTTGTTTTCTTTGTACTTTTCCCGCAGCACAGGGAGTGATTTCTTCGCCGGAGGACACCAGGTATCAACCCCCTTTTCGATGTCTCTTTTATCCTTCTCTGCTAAAGAACTGTCCCATTCACCAGCAAAATGCTGGCACATTTCCGCATTACTCAGAAAATGTTGCACATCCTGTGGTAAAGGCGGTTCCCCCTGAACACAGAAAGCGAACATCATTAACAGAAATGTCCACAACGCCGAATAACGAAAAGTCATATTTAATGTCCATCAATTGACCAGTGCATGAGATATGCTCTGGCAGGAGGACGATATGTTGCAGAAATACGGCCCCTCGAATGCGCATTACCAGACGCGTGCAAGAAATTATCAACCGATGCACGAAAAGCTCCCTGCAAATCATTGGTGGAAGAACTTCCAGGAAAGCGACTGACCCACAGTGCACCACTTAATTCTTTTGCCATAAGGGTGCTCCATTAATCCGTTTCAAAAATAATCTGTTCATCATCATCCACACGCATGCGGATTTGTGTGATGGCCGTTTTCTCTGTCATCGCCTGCAACCAGTAACGGGACAGTGGTGGGAGGATATGTTGTTCGATATAGCCGATGAGCAAACGAGCGCCGGTTTCGTGCATCGGGCAGCGCGACACAATATGCGTAATCAGTTCATCGCCATACACCAGTGAAACGCCATGCTGCTCCGCCATCCGATCCATCAATCTGCCAAGATGCAGGCGGGCAATAACACCACGCGCCGTCTCATCCAGCGGTAAATAAGGAATAACCGTCACACGCCCCAAGAAAGCCGCCGGGAAGTGTTTGCGTAACTCTGGCATTAACGCCTCTTTTAACCCTGCCGAATCGGGCATCAGCGCCGGATCCTCACAGAGTTGGCTGATAAGTTCCGCCCCAGCATTAGTAGTCAACAATAACGTGGTATTTTTGAAATCGATGTGAACACCTTCGCCGTCCTCCATCGCTCCTTTATCGAATACCTGGTAGAACAACTCGTGGACGTCGTGATGGGCTTTTTCAATTTCATCCAACAGCACCACACTCCAGGGGTGACGGCGTACGGCTTCCGTCAGCACGCCACCTTCGCCATAGCCCACGTAGCCGGGCGGAGCCCCCTTCAGCGTGGAGACGGTGTGCGACTCCTGAAACTCGCTCATATTGATGGTGATCAGGTTCTGCTCACCACCGTAGATAGATTCCGCCAACGCCAGCGCGGTTTCGGTCTTACCGACACCAGACGGCCCGGCAAGTAAAAATACCCCTACTGGTTTACGCGGGTCACCTAAACCCGCCCGCGCGGTCTGGATACGCTCGCCAATCTGTGCCAGCGCGTCCATCTGTCCGGTAACACGCTGCGCCAGACGTGCGGGTAGTTCCAGAATCTGGCTGGCTTCATCTTTCACCATGCGGCCGGCGGGAATACCGGTCCAGTCGGAGACAATGGCGGCGACTACTGCCGCATTGACTTCCGGGAAAACGACGGGGTTTTCGCCCTGCCAACCTCTTAATTCCACTTCCGACTGTTGCAACGCGGTTTCGTCATGCTCGTCAGGTTCTGCTGAACGTTGTTTTTGTAAGGTATGAACCAACTCCAGTTCCTGCTGCCAGCGCTCTTCGGTGTCAGAAAGGTCTGTATTCAATGATGCGATCCGTGTCGCCAGTGTGTCGCCCCGCTCTGCGCGGATACCCATTTTTTGCTGCTTTAATAACAACTCCCGCTCCAGTTCGGCAGCGTTGAGCTGCTGACGCAAATACTGGACTTTCGCAGGCGGGGTATGGAGCGACAACGCCACACGGGCCGCCGCCGTATCCAGCAGACTAATGGCCTTATCCGGTAGCTGCCGGGCCGGAATGTAACGGTGAGAAAGCTGTACAGCGGCGCGCACGGCCTCATCAAGGATCAGGACGTCATGGTGTTTTTCCAGCGTGTTGACTAACCCGCGGACCATCTCAACAGCTGCAACCTCTTCCGGCTCTGCGACCTGTAACACCTGAAAACGCCGGGTCAATGCTGGATCTTTCTCAATATGCCGTTTGTACTCACTCCAGGTGGTTGCGCCGATGGTGCGCAGGCTGCCGCGCGCCAGCGCCGGTTTCAGCAGGTTGGCGGCGTCACCTGTACCGGATGAACCACCAGCGCCCACCAGGGTGTGAACTTCATCGACAAACAAAATCACCGGCTGCGGTGAGCGCGCAGCTTCTTCCAGCAGCGCCTTCAGACGGGATTCAAATTCGCCCTTCATGGACGCCCCGGCTAGCAACGCCCCGACATCCAGCGACAGCAGCCGTACATTACGCAATGAAGGCGGCACTTCACTCTTAACAATCGCCAGCGCGAATCCCTCCACCACTGCCGTTTTCCCAACGCCGGCCTCACCGGTTAGCAGGGGATTGTTCTGGCGACGACGCAGTAGAATATCCGTCATGGTACGGATCTCGTGCCCGCGACCGGTGACCGGATCGATACCACCTTCACGCGCCAGTGCTGTCATGTCCTGGCAGTATTTCGCCAATGCGGATTTGCTCCCGGCTGATTCGCTCGGAAATACCTGACTTGCTTCCCCCGGAACAGCAGAATTCAAATCCGAACCGTCATATGGCATTTCTGTTATTTCAGGAGATGATGTGATTAAAGATGGAAGAATATCTAACAATTCATCTACCGGCAGCGCAGCTAGTGGCGCACAGATCTTTTTTAACACTCGATATAATTCTGGTGTGGTTAACCAGGCAAGTAGTAACCAACCACTACGAATTTTTTGATCACCAAAGCGGATACTTGCCAACATCCAGGCTTTCTCAACAGAAAGATCGATGTGGTGGGAAAAATCGCTAATTACACTCGCGCCGGAAGGTAATATATTCAATTGCTGAATTAACGCCGTCTCAACATCAGCAGATGTTATTTGGTAATGTCGAAGTACATTGTGAATATCATTCTCTGGTTGTTGTATTAGCTGATGCAACCAATGTATCAGTTCGACATAAGGATTAGCGCGCAATTTACAGAACGTTGTCGCAGATTCTAAAGACCGAAATAAAGGTCTTGTTAGCTTTCCATATAGTGCACTGCGTGAAACAGGAGTGTCCATCTGTTACACCTAATGATGTAAAAACATATAAATGATACATAAATATAAATGTACCGATTAAGATTTCTAATTAATAGAATTATCAAAATCTCAGATTGAAACAATGATGCATATCACAGAATGCAATGTAATATAACGGTTAGTATCTTTTTTATGATGATTTTCAATACAAGAAGTTAATTGAATTCATATCATGAATATATATCAACAATAATCACCATTATATATTTACGAGAAAATTAATATTGATAAAGCAAATTAATCAGCGTTACTTATCTAAAAAACAAAAATAAATACTCTATTAAAAAAACACTCTATATAGTGATACGTAATGAAACAAATTATTACCTGGGGACTGCAAAAAATACAGGGGCACGGCGTTACCGATGGCACCATTTACGCCACTGCAGGAACACAGATTATCTTCACAGTCAAAGCGCCATGGAGCCCTGTTTTTGATGTGGGTGAGGATACAAAGATTGCTCTCAGCCTGACTCGCCACGAAGAGGCATGGTGGATAATCAATCTGTCCGATGAATATTGTTGCACGGTAAATGACCTGATTGTGGAGCCACATCACCGTATGCGCCTGAATGAAGGGGACCTGATTGAATGGGGGTTATCTTCCTGGTGTCTAGTCCGGGACAATCCGATGTCTCCTGAGCCATGCGAGAAAAAAACGGCACTGCAACCTGTCATTTCGCCTGAAACAATAACCGAATATCTCGATCTCGACTGGTTTCGACAACAACAACAGCAGCAGCAAAATCCGTTCGATATTATTCCGGTTCATGGCGCAGTTGCTACTGAAGGCACCCCAGATTCAGATACCCCACTAACCTTGCTTTATCAGGAATACCGCCAGGCGTTGTTGTCTCCTGAACAAGATATTCATCGTCATGCCGATCCTTTCCCCCTTAATGGAGAGGGTGGCACGCAGGAGTTGTCTTCATTGCGTGATCTGGTCACTGAAGCCGATACATTACAGGATATGGTCACTGGCGGGTTAAGTATTGACGCTATTCTCGATGTACTGGATGCCACCGGTGAAGGAGAAACTACCTGGCCTACCAAAAAGACTCCTCCTGATATCCTGCATCTGCTTTCTCCTGAATACAAACCGGAGGCAGTGCATAACGCCATTCTGCCCGATCTGACGCAGCGAGAGCACCGTGTCATCGGCATTGACAGCCATTACCGGATAAACCCGGCACAACACGGAGATATCACTCATGACAAACAATAACGTGCTACCGGCTACCTTGTCGGCGCTGCTGCGAGACTATTCCGTGGCGGAGGGCATTCAACTGGCGGAACACCAGGTAAAGATGCACCCGGCACAGGCTTCACGTCGGCACAGCCTGTTTCAGTTATTGTGCGCAATCGGTGACTGGTCGCGGGCGCTGCAACAAATTCAACTGTGCGCCCGAGTGGACGCAAATTATGCTCGCGAGGCACAGGTATTTGGCGAGCTGATCCGCTGTGAAATATACCGTCACTCCTGCTTTCAGGGCGAACAGCGTCCCGGTTTTATTCTCCCACCACTCGCCTGGATGGAGGATTTACTGGCTGCTCTCGCCTGTAACGCCCGCGGCGAAGTGCAGGAAGCCGATGCCAACCGCAGCCACGCGCTTGAAGCTATAACAGACACCACCGGGCAGTGGAATGGCGGCGTATTCGACTGGATAAGCGACAGTGACTCGCGTACCGGCCCGGTGCTGGAACTGGTCGCTGGTGGCGTGTATATCTGGCTGCCATTTTCGCAAATTCGTTCACTGAAATCCCCCCTGCCGGCTAATCTGACAGATCTAATCTGGAAACCCGTCAATATCACACTTCACAACGGCGACACACACAGCGCCTGGCTGTTTCCTCGCTACAGTGGTTCTGAAAGCGCTGCTGACGCCTTGCGTCTGTGCCGGGAAACCACCTGGCAGGATGGGCCAGGAGAAACTCTGGTTACGGCGTTAGGACAAAAAATGTGGCTCACCAGCCACGGCGATATCAGCCTGCTGGATATGACCTCTTGTACCTTTAATACACCCAAAAGCAGTGACGCATGAGCGCCTCTCGCTTGCGCCAAAGCAACCACCTGATGCCTACATTGTTTGATCGACTTTGTGACGATGCCCCGCAGCAGAAGCGCGATCACGATATCAGCGTCAGTTCAGTCCAGTTCAAGGAGATCATCCGCCGGGATTTATCATTTTTACTCAACACCGTCAGTCATGAAGATGATATTGATGCCACTCGCTACCCAGAGGCGGCAGCTTCTGTTCTGAACTACGGCCTGCCTCCACTGGCAGGCAGCTTTCTGTATGAACACAAGTGGGACGATATCCGCAGGGCTATTTTACGCACGATTACTCGATTTGAACCCCGGCTGAAAGCATCCACCCTGCAAATAATTCCACTACAGGATGAACAACGCCAGAGTGGCCATAACACATTACAGTTTGAAATTCGTGGCGAAATCCTTACGCAGCCGTATCCGACGGCATTCCGGGTACGCAGCGCGCTGGATATGGAACAGAGCCGCATTACGTTTTTTTAATATAGAGGGTGACCGATGGATCCACGGCTACTGGAATACTATAACCGCGAACTGAGCTACCTGCGTGAAACGGGAGCCGAATTTGCCGCACGTCATCCCAAAGTCGCCGCCCGGCTGGGAATGCAGGGAACGGATATTGCCGATCCGTATGTGGAGCGGATGGTTGAGGCCTTCAGCTTCCTGACTGCCCGTACGCAGCTTAAAATTGACGCTGAATTTCCGCGTTTCACCCAGCGCCTGCTGGAGGTCGTCAGCCCCAATTATGTTACTCCCACGCCCTCAATGAGCATGGCACAGTTGCATCCCGATCCGGAAGAAGGCGATTTGGCAAAGGGATTCACCGTCCCACGCGACACCGCTTTTTTTTCCGCCATTCCGGAAGGGGAAAGTACCGCCTGCCAGTTTCGCAGCAGCCAGGATGTGACGCTGTGGCCGCTCACCATCGAAGAGGTGCGCCTGACCGCCGCTCCACCGGATATGCCAGCTCTGCATCGCTACCTACCTACCAACATTCATGTCGCCGGTGCGCTGCGTATTACTCTGCGCACCTTCGGTGAACTGACGTTTAGCCAACTTGCCGGGCTGGACAGGCTGCCGCTATATCTCTGCGGCGAGGAACGCACAGCCTCTCACTTGTTCGAACTTCTGCATACCAGTTCCATTGCCACACTGGCAGGCGTTCCGGGTCATTTTGACGGCGTACTGGATGTAAATCTGAAACAGCCAGTTACCTACGAGGGGCTGGAACCAGGTCAGGGACTGCTGCCACTGGCCTGGAACGTATTTCACGGTCATAACCTGCTGCATGAATATTTTGCATGTCCGGAACGCTTTTATTTTTTCACCCCGGCAGGTCTGTCTGCCGGGTTACAGAAAATTAACGGCGGCGTGGCGGAGATTGTGATCTTACTAAACCACCTGCCGCCGGACTGGCTGATCCACCAGACAAATGCGTCACAGTTCTGCCTGTTCTGCACCCCGGTTATTAACCTTTTTCCCCGCGTCACCGCCCGAATCGACGTCACCCACAGCTCGACAGAGCAGCACCTTGTGGTGGACAGGACCCATCCACTGGATTATGAGGTGTTCTCGGTCCAGGAAGTGGAAGGGCTGGAAACCGACACTACACGGAAAATGACCTTTCGCCCGCTCTACCACACCCGCAATAACGATGAAGGCAACCACGGGCGCTATTTTTCCCTGCGTCGGGAGCCGCGTCGGTTGTCGGAAAACGCCCGCCGCTACGGCACCCGCACCCCCTATACGGGATCGGAAGTGTTCCTGTCACTGGTTGACCAATATGAAGCGCCGTACCCGGAAAATCTGCGCCATATCACCATCACGGCCATGGTCACCAACCGCGATCTCCCCTGCCTTATTGCACGCAATGGCTGGGACGATCTGACCGTGGATGCGGCCATCCCGGTGGCGGGCGTGGGACTTATTCGTCCGCCTCGCCCGCCGCAGCATCCACTGGCGGAACGAGAAATGGCCTGGCGGTTGATCCGCCAGTTATCCTTTAATTATCTGCCGTTGGCCGATCTGGATCACCGTACCGGCGGTCAAGCACTACGCGACCTGCTTAACCTGTTTATTCCGGCGCATGACAGTCCACAATCACGACAGGTACGCAGCCTGATTGGCTGCAAAACAACGCCGGTCACCCGCCGTCTGCCGGGTTCCGGGCTGCTGGTCTATGGTCGCGGCGTCTGTTGTGAGCTGACGGTGGATGAGGAAGGTTTTTCTGGCATCAGTCCGTATCTGTTCGGCCTGGTGCTGGAACACTATATCGCCCGTCATGTTTCCATTAATACCTTCTCGCAGATGACGCTGCACAGTATGCAGCGCGGCAAAATTATGACCTGGCCGGTCAGAGCCGGACAGCGGGGAAGTGTATGAACGGCGATTTCACTCAGGCGCAGGGAATGCCCTGGCGTTACGGTTTTCTGAACCTGATGCGCCGCGTGAATGTAAAGTTGTGTACCGTCCCTGCAGGTAGTGCCTGGCAGCCACGAATGGAAAAATTCCGCCTCGGGCAAACACCTGCGCTGACTTTTGCACCACGGGAAATCGCCAGCGTAAGCTGGCAGGAAGGCCGCCTGCACGTCAGTCTGTACAGCCTCGGGCTGTGGGGGCCGAATGGCCCGCTGCCGCTGCACTACACCGAACTGGCGCGTAACCGGACCGAAAGCTACCGCGATCCGACGCTGACCTGTTTTACTGACCTTTTTCATCACCGCTGGCTGACCCAGTTTTATCAGGCCTGGCGCAGCGCCCAGTCAGCTGGAGGTGGTCTGGATAAACCGAAATATGACCGATTTGCCTTTTATATCGCCAGCCTCAGCGGGCAAGATTTGCGAGAAAGTGTAGACAGCCCGCTACCGGATCACGTTCGCCTGGCGGCATCGGCTCATCTGGCGCGCGAATCACGCAATCCAGACGGGCTGGCTGCCACGCTGGCGCACTATTTCGGCGTGCCTTTCCGGATACAGGAATATGTCCTGCACTGGATACCCGTGGCAGATGATGAAATTACCCGGCTGGGGACACCAGCCCTTTCTTCCATCATTGGCAACGGCGCACTCATCGGTCAGGCCGTACCGGACATGCAGTATAAGTTCAGACTGGTGATTGGCCCACTGACGCTGGCCGATTATCAACGCTTCCTGCCTGGCGGCAATAACCTGCCCGTATTGACGGAACTGGTTCGCGCCTTTACCGGGTTTGAATACTGCTGGGAAATTGAGCTACAGCTAAAACCACACGCCGCTCCTCCTGCCGTTACCGGCGGCCCATATCAGTTGGGCTGGACCGCCTGGGCTGGAAAAGCCATGCACGACGATCCTGTGACAGGCATGATTTTCGAACCTGAGCACTATCTGGCGCACTAAGGATAATTTAATGGATACATCTCTGTCAGACCCTATTTCGGCTGAACGCCCCTGTGGCCCGGATCTGGAATATGATCCGGAATACCTGCTGCTGTTCACCCGCGCTACACCGCGTGAAGAAGCGCAATATGGCGATTTTGTCAGTACGCCGGAAACCATTAACTGGGCAGAACTCGAGCGAGACGCTCGCCGCCTGCTAACACGAAGCAAAGATATTCGAATCCTGGTGATTCTACTGCGCTGCCGTATCCAGCAGGCCGGAGCCAGAGGACTGGCGGAGGTACTCACGCAACTCGAAACGCTGTGCAGCTTGTACCCGGATACCATCCATCCGCAACTGCTTGCAACTGAAGATATCACCGCCGAAGATGCGGCAGTGGCGCGCAGCAACGCACTATCGGCGTTGCTGGACCACGAAGGCGTAATGGCGGATATACGAGGCATTACGCTGTCAAATAATGCCGCTTTGCGCCTCCAGGTACGAGATGTGGAACGCTCGTTGTCTGCATCACGCCCGGCGGATGCCCTGGCGCCGGAATCGGTACGTCAGCAATTGGCCGATCTGGAAGCTCGCGGTGTACTGCCGCTAGACGCTTTTCGCCAGGCCGCTGAAAACACTGAGCGACTGCAACGCCATGCGCGTAAAATGCTGAATGACCATGCTCCGGACTTTTCGCGGCTTACGCAACTGCTGACCCTGTTACCGGGAGCGGTGCAATCAACCACGCCAGAGATCCCATCACAGGAAACATTGGTTATTCATCCGGAGCATGTCTCCATCAATAATACTGAAACGACACAGGCAGAATATGTTGCACCACTCGAAGATATACCTGCTGAAAAGACCGGAAAGGTCTGCGCAGAACAAAGGCAAATCAGCGACCGGAACGATGCACTGGAACGTTTGAGAGTTATACGTCGCTGGTTTGAGTATAGTGAGCCGAGCAGTCCGACTATTCCCTTGTTGCGTCAGGCAGAGCGTCTGGTCGGAAAACGCTTCTCGGAAGTAATAAATGAAATTCCAGCAGAATTACTGGAGAAATGGGATGCGTTGGAATAACAGAAATGGCCAGAATTTATAATAGCTGGTCATTATATGATGTGACAGTTTTTTAGATTATATCTATTTGCCTTCAGGGGTGACAAACTCTCCTGAAGGCAAAAACGACGAAAGCCTGAATCATTACTGACTCAGGCTTTCTGAATATTGGCGGAACGGACGGGACTCGAACCCGCGACCCCCTGCGTGACAGGCAGGTATTCTAACCGACTGAACTACCGCTCCGTGTTGTGTTCCTTTGGGAACGAGGCGAATATTACGGATTGCCTCAGCCTTCGTCAACGATTTTTCTCATCTTTTGAATCGTTTGCTGCAAAAATCGCCCAAGTCGCTATTTTTAGCGCCTTTCACAGGTATTTATGCCCGCCAGAGGCAGCTTCCGCCCTTCTTCTGCACCAGATCGAGACGGGCTTCATGTGCTGCAAGCTCTTCATCTGTCGCAAAAACAACGCGTAACTTACTTGTCTGACGTACAATGCGCTGAATTGTTGCTTCACCTTGCTGCTGTTGTGCCTCTCCTTCCATCGCAAAAGCCATCGACGTTTGACCACCGGTCATCGCCAGATAAACTTCCGCAAGGATCTGGGCATCGAGTAATGCCCCGTGCAGCGTTCGTTTACTGTTATCTATTTCGTAGCGAGCACATAACGCATCGAGGCTGTTGCGCTTACCGGGAAACATTTTCCTCGCCACCGCAAGGCTATCGGTGACCTTACAGAAGGTATTGGTCTTCGGAATATCGCGCTTAAGCAACGAAAACTCGTAGTCCATAAAGCCGATATCAAACGCTGCGTTATGGATCACCAACTCCGCGCCGCGGATATAGTCCATGAACTCATCGGCTACTTCGGCAAACGTGGGCTTATCGAGCAAAAATTCATCGGCAATACCATGTACGCCAAAGGCTTCCGGATCCACCAGCCGATCGGGTTTGAGATAAACATGGAAGTTATTGCCCGTCAGTCGACGGTTCACCACTTCAACGGCACCAATCTCAATGATCTTGTGGCCTTCATAGTGCGCGCCAATCTGGTTCATACCGGTGGTTTCGGTATCGAGAACGATCTGGCGTGTAATTGCAGTGCTCATAGCGGTCATTTATGTCAGACTTGTCGTTTTACAGTTCGATTCAATTACAGGAAGTCTACCAGAGATGCTTAAACAGGTAGAAATTTTCACCGATGGTTCGTGTCTGGGTAATCCAGGACCTGGGGGTTACGGCGCTATTTTACGCTATCGTGGACGCGAAAAAACTTTTAGCGCTGGCTACACCCGCACCACCAACAACCGTATGGAGTTGATGGCCGCTATTGTCGCGCTGGAAGCGTTAAAAGAACACTGTGAAGTCATTCTGAGTACCGACAGCCAGTATGTCCGCCAGGGGATCACCCAGTGGATCCATAACTGGAAAAAACGTGGCTGGAAAACAGCAGACAAAAAACCAGTAAAAAATGTCGATCTCTGGCAACGTCTTGATGCTGCGTTGGGGCAGCATCAAATCAAATGGGAATGGGTAAAAGGCCATGCAGGTCATCCAGAAAACGAACGTTGCGATGAACTGGCTCGTGCCGCGGCAATGAATCCCACACTGGAAGATACGGGCTACCAAGTCGAAGTTTAAGCCTGTGGTTTACGAAATTGCCGGGTGGCGCCGACCGCCTGGCGAATTCGCGGTTTGTTTTTGCTCTGTTTCATCGGGTTGAGCGTTAAAGGAATAGTCCGTTTCCGGGCAACGATAAGTTGTAAGCAACCAAGCGCAGGAATATGCGCGCTCAATAGTTTTCCACCATGTTTATTCCACGGGAGAACGTGGAAACGGCTGGCGTGTAGCACTTCAAAATTCAACAAAGAGAGCCAGTCCAGTTGCCGCATTAGGGTAAACATCCGGCTGTTATAAGGCGATGTTTTTCGCAAGACTGGCACAAGTTTACGTAATCCCATTAAACTGATGGGATTGAAGCCACTAATGACCAGCCAGCCATCATCAATCAATACCCGATCGGCTTCACGCAACAAACGATGCGGATCGGTGCACCATGGCAACGTATGCGCCAGTAAACAAACATCGACGGATTTATCGGCAAAAGGAAGATGAAGTGGGTCCGCCTGCACCTGTACGGGCATTCCTTGCGCAGAAACATTCACTTGATGAGAAACCGCGCACGCTTCGCAATTGATTTCTGCGCTTAAATTGCCAATCTTAAGCAGATGAAAACCATACATTTTTGTGAACCATGGGTTGAGCTGGCGCTCCAGCGCCTTGCGATAAAGCTCTCCCCAGGGCAAATCGCCCCAGCAATCAGGAGCCACGACTGTTTGAGGGTTCCTTGCCGGTTTCATCACAACCTTCCGTTTCACACTGAGAGGTAATATATGAATCTTAACAGTATTCCTGCCTTTGATGACAATTACATCTGGGTTTTGAATGATGAAGCAGGCCGTTGCCTGATTGTCGATCCTGGAGAAGCGGAGCCGGTAGTAAAGGCCATTGCCGCCAATAACTGGCAACCGGAGGCCATATTTCTCACCCACCATCACCACGATCATGTTGGCGGCGTAAAAGAACTGGTGGAAAAGTTTCCGCAAATTGTGGTCTACGGTCCACAAGAGACACAAAATAAGGGAACAACGCAGGTAGTCAAAGATGGTGATACTGCCTTCGTTTTGGGGCATGAATTTAGTGTAATTGCTACACCAGGTCACACTTTAGGACACATCTGTTACTTCAGCAATCCTTATCTATTTTGCGGTGATACTCTTTTCTCTGGTGGCTGCGGGCGATTATTTGAAGGTACAGCTTCTCAAATGTATCAATCACTTAAAAAATTAAGTGCTCTACCTGACGATACACTGGTATGTTGTGCTCATGAATATACTTTATCAAATATGAAGTTTGCCTTGAGTATTCTTCCGCACGATTTGTCCATAAATGATTATTATCGTAAAGTTATTGAGTTACGGGCAAAAAATCAAATTACACTCCCCGTTACTCTCAAAAATGAGCGGAAAATTAATGTTTTTTTAAGAACAGAAGATATTGATTTAATTAATGTAATTAATAAAGAAACATTATTGCAACAACCTGATGAGCGTTTTGCCTGGTTAAGGTCAAAGAAAGATAGATTCTGATAAAACTTTCTTGTCATCGGCTTCGTTCGCCGTTATGATCGGTCGTCTTTTAAGCAACTATTGACACACACATGAAGGCAAAAGCGATATTACTCGCCTCTGTCCTGCTCGTGGGTTGCCAGAGTACCGGTAACGTCCAACAGCACGCACAGAGCCTTTCTGCAGCTGGTCAAGGGGAAGCAGCAAAGTTTACAAGTCAGGCACGATGGATGGACGATGGGACGTCTATCGCGCCAGATGGTGACTTGTGGGCTTTCATTGGCGACGAGCTAAAGATGGGAATTCCGGAAAATGACCGGATTCGCGAACAGAAACAGAAATATTTACGCAATAAGAGCTATCTCCACGATGTAACTTTACGGGCAGAGCCGTATATGTACTGGATAGCCGGGCAAGTTAAAAAACGTAACATGCCTATGGAACTGGTACTACTACCCATAGTGGAGAGCGCTTTTGATCCTCACGCGACGTCTGGCGCCAATGCCGCAGGCATCTGGCAGATCATTCCGAGCACGGGGCGCAATTATGGTTTGAAACAGACCCGCAATTATGACGCGCGTCGCGATGTTGTTGCTTCAACGACAGCCGCGCTGAACATGATGCAACGTCTGAACAAGATGTTTGACGGCGACTGGCTTTTGACCGTAGCGGCTTATAATAGCGGCGAAGGTCGGGTCATGAAGGCAATTAAAACGAACAAAGCACGTGGGAAATCCACGGACTTTTGGTCGTTACCGTTGCCGCAGGAAACGAAGCAGTACGTGCCTAAAATGCTGGCATTGAGTGATATTCTCAAAAACAGCAAACGTTATGGCGTACGTCTGCCGACGACCGATGAAAGCCGTGCTCTGGCGCGTGTACACCTGAGTAGCCCGGTTGATATGGCGAAGGTTGCAGATATGGCGGGAATTTCCGTCAGCAAGCTGAAGACATTCAACGCTGGCGTGAAAGGCTCCACGCTGGGCGCAAGTGGCCCGCAGTACGTGATGGTGCCAAAGAAGCATGCAGATCAACTGCGTGAATCTCTGGCTTCCGGCGAAATTGCTGCTGTACAGTCGACACTGGTTGCCGACAATACGCCGCTTAACAGTCGTGTTTACACCGTTCGTTCTGGCGACACGCTTTCAAGTATCGCTTCACGTCTCGGCGTAAGCACCAAAGATTTGCAGCAGTGGAATAAACTGCGCGGATCTAAGCTGAAACCAGGCCAAAGTCTGACGATTGGCGCAGGTAGTAGCGCACAGCGGCTGGCAAACAACAGCGATAGCATTACGTATCGTGTGCGCAAAGGCGATTCGCTTTCAAGCATTGCTAAACGCCACGGCGTGAACATCAAAGATGTGATGCGCTGGAACAGCGACACTGCGAATCTGCAACCAGGCGATAAGCTGACGTTGTTTGTGAAAAACAACAACATGCCAGATTCCTGACAAACCAGATAATAAAAAGGCACCGATTCCCCCGGTGCCTTTTTTATTTATGCCGCTTTATGTGCTTCTACCATGATGATATCACTGGTGAAAGAGCCGTCATTCTGCAAGGCAAAATACGTTCTCACCTCTGTCGATGCGCTCTGTTGGTAAATGCGAATAGCGTCTACTAACGCTTCTGGCGTACGCATTCTCGCGACCCATGAAGAAAATTCCAGCGGTAACTTATCTGTAATTAAATTATCAACTATCAGATTGGCTTCATTGATTAACCTCAACCACTCACCGCTGGCGTAGTTTCGTACGTGAGAGGTATCCCGTAATGCTTCTACCGTCTGTAACCAGATGTCGCGCACTGGGTGACCCGGAGACATTACGTCCATCACAATCAGCCTACCGCTGGGTTTCAATATCCGATTCACTTCACGTAGTGCTGCACCAACATCATGCCAGTGATGGGCAGAATAACGGCTGATAACAATATCAAATGCGTTATCGGCAAATGGCAGACTTTCGGCATATCCCTGGCGGGTGGCGATATTTTTCAGGTGCCGGGCTTCAGCAGCTTGTGCCACGACATCCAGCATTTGGGCAGATAAGTCATACGCCACTACCGCGCTCACGTTTTGCGCAGCGACAAAGCTGGCATGCCCTGCTCCGCAGCCCATATCAAGTACACTTGCATCAGGATAATCAGCCAGACGCACCGCCAGGTGCTGTAAGTCTCGCCCGGATGCATGTACGGTACTGGTTAAATACTCACTGGCCTGCGAGCTAAACTGCTTTTCTACGTGGTCATGGTGGGATTGTGTTGTCATTGCGCTGTCCTTTTGTTGTTTGAGTATAAAGGGCAGCGCCAAACGTTGGTCTGCCCTGTGGCAGACCTGACATACCTTATTTATCAGGCTTGCCGGGACTGAATTCAACGAGTAGCGGATTGTGATCGGAAGCGCGCGTAACCAGTACAGAAGCTTCGCTGACGTTCAGACCACGGTAGAAAACAAAATCGAGCGGGCGACCAAACGCCCGACGGCGCTGATCATCGGTAAAACGCACCTGGCGCAGCGACATTTCCCGCGCAAAGCGATATAACGCGTTCATCCTTCTACGGCTCCAGGCATTGAAATCTCCCGCCATAATGACCGGGCCGCTGTGATGGGCAATCTGATCGCCAATAGGAAGCAACTGCTTACTGTAAACATCTACGCCCAGACTAAAGTTGACGGCGTGAATATTGACGACCATCAACAGGCGGGTATCAGGTAATGGGTAGACCGTCACCAGCGCTGATTTCGCCAGACGTAAAATAGGTTCACGTTCACGTAACGGGCAGCAATAAATGGGATGCGCCGCCGAAAGGGTCATGACACCGGAAGGATGCTGCGGCAGCACGAAAGCGGGTACCTGATCGGCAGCAAGATAGTTAGCAGTCGCAAACTGTACTAACTCTGGCGTTGTTTGCGCTTCCTGTAATAAAACCAGATGTGCATCTTTGCCGTAGTTCTTTAATACCGACAACCATTCAGCACGTTGCTGTTTGTATATGTTCCACACCAGGATCCGAATACGCTCTTCGGTACTTAACGGTTCTCCGGGCGGTAATGCCTGGCCAATGCTCGCAAAAGACCCCGGCGGTAAAATCCTTTCCGCAGGTTGTCCGGCAACATAGCGCATGGCATAGGTGTTTTTTCGCACTTTTGACTTTGAAACCTCGATTACGTCACCCCTTCCGCATTCAGGAGGGTTCTACTGTTATAGGGATTTTAGCTCACTCTTTCAACGAGCAATTGTATATTGTTATGTAAGCAAGTGCTTACACCGGTCAGAATTTTGCTCATTATTGAGAACATTTAATCGGATGACATATCACGCATCCTGATGGTTTAATGACAAATAAATTCAAAATATCTCTTCTATTTTGCAACAGGAGCAAAAATGAAAGCCACGTCGGAAGAACTCGCCATTTTTGTTTCGGTCGTCGAAAGCGGCAGCTTTAGCCGGGCAGCGGAACAATTAGGGCAAGCAAACTCAGCGGTAAGCCGGGCGGTGAAAAAGCTGGAGATGAAACTAGGCGTTAGCCTGCTTAATCGGACCACGCGACAACTTAGTCTGACGGAAGAAGGCGAGCGTTATTTTCGTCGCGTACAGTCAATTTTGCAGGAGATGGCTGCGGCAGAATCAGAAATTATGGAGACGCGTAATACACCGCGTGGACTGTTACGGATCGATGCCGCGACGCCAGTGGTGCTGCACTTTCTGATGCCGTTGATTAAGCCTTTCCGTGAACGCTATCCGGAAGTCACTTTATCGCTAGTCTCCTCCGAAACGATTATTAATTTGATCGAAAGAAAAGTAGATGTCGCGATACGCGCCGGTACGTTAACGGATTCCAGCTTACGTGCCAGGCCGTTATTTAACAGTTATCGAAAAATTATCGCCTCCCCTGATTATATTTCCCGCTACGGGAAGCCAGAAACGATCGACGATTTAAAGCAACATGTTTGTCTTGGATTCACTGAACCCGCTTCCCTCAATACCTGGCCGATAGCCTGTAGTGATGGACAATTACATGAGGTGAAGTACGGTTTGTCATCCAATAGTGGGGAAACACTGAAACAGCTTTGCCTGAGTGGCAACGGGATTGCGTGTTTGTCCGACTACATGATCGACAGAGAAATCGCTCGCGGAGAATTGGTGGAGTTAATGGCAGATAAAGTGTTGCCAGTTGAAATGCCATTCAGTGCAGTCTATTACAGCGACCGTGCGGTAAGTACGCGCATCCGGGCTTTTATCGATTTCCTTAGCGAGCATGTAAAAACAGCTCCCGGAGGAGCTGTCAGAGAGACTTAATCCCATTCAGGAGCCAGACCTTCCGGGCTAACCAGGCGGTCGTTGCAATCCAGTGCGGCGATCGCTTTTTTATCTTCGGCATCAAGCTGTAAATTTTGTGCCTTAAGATTACTCTCCAGGTTTTCACGTTTAGTAGAAGAAGGAATTACGGAGTAACCTTCCCCCATCGCCCACGTCAGAATCACTTGTGCCGGGGTCGCATTGTGTTTAGCTGCAATACGAGCAATAACCTCATCTTTCAGTGCCTTACCATAAGCCAGCGTCATATAGGAAGTGATATGAATGCCGTGCTGTTTGGCCCAATCAACCACTTTACGGTTTTGCAGATAAGGAGAGAGTTCAATCTGGTTGGTGGCGATGTTTTCAGCGCCAACAGCAGCAATCGCTTTTTCCATCAATGGGATCGTGAAGTTGGAAATACCGATCTCACGCGTCAGCCCTTGTTTTTTGGCTTCCAGCAGCGCCTGCATAAACTCTTCAACAGAGACTTCATCGTTTGGTGACGGCCAGTGGATTAGCGTCAGATCAACATAATCGGTACGCAATTTTTGCAGGCTTTCTTTCAGGCTCGGGATCAATTTGTCTTTGCTGAGATTTTCAATCCAGATTTTAGTGGTGATGTAGAGTTCATGACGTGGCACGCCACTTTCTGCAATCGCCTGACCTACGGCAGCTTCGTTATCATAGATTTGTGCGGTATCAATTGCGCGATAACCAAGTTCTAGCGCCGTTTTCACAGATGAAATAACAACGTCGTCTTTGAGACGGAAAGTACCTAAACCAAATGCAGGGATAGCCATAATATGCCTCTTTTAATGATATTTTCGTTAACTAAGGTGATTATGGGCTTCAGACTGTTGCGGAAAAAGAGCGTAAAACGCAGAGGATTTTTGCGATTTTGGCAATAATAGAAATACAGACGAAAAAAAACTCGAGCAATAACTCGAGGCTTCTTAATAAGTGGCGGAACGGACGGGACTCGAACCCGCGACCCCCTGCGTGACAGGCAGGTATTCTAACCGACTGAACTACCGCTCCACCAAATTCTTTTACAACCACCGGTTTTATGACCGGCTTACTGCTTTATTTGATGCCTGGCAGTTCCCTACTCTCGCATGGGGAGACCCCACACTACCATCGGCGCTACGGCGTTTCACTTCTGAGTTCGGCATGGGGTCAGGTGGGACCACCGCGCTACGGCCGCCAGGCAAATTCTGTTTTATTAACCCGCTTACGCCGGTTAATCTAATCTGTTATCAAGCTTACTTATCGATGTCTCTTCCGCCAAAACATCTTCGGCGTTGTAAGGTTAAGCCTCACGGTTCATTAGTACCGGTTAGCTCAACGCATCGCTGCGCTTACACACCCGGCCTATCAACGTCGTCGTCTTCAACGTTCCTTCAGGAGACTTAAAGTCTCAGGGAGAACTCATCTCGGGGCAAGTTTCGTGCTTAGATGCTTTCAGCACTTATCTCTTCCGCATTTAGCTACCGGGCAGTGCCATTGGCATGACAACCCGAACACCAGTGATGCGTCCACTCCGGTCCTCTCGTACTAGGAGCAGCCCCCCTCAGTTCTCCAGCGCCCACGGCAGATAGGGACCGAACTGTCTCACGACGTTCTAAACCCAGCTCGCGTACCACTTTAAATGGCGAACAGCCATACCCTTGGGACCTACTTCAGCCCCAGGATGTGATGAGCCGACATCGAGGTGCCAAACACCGCCGTCGATATGAACTCTTGGGCGGTATCAGCCTGTTATCCCCGGAGTACCTTTTATCCGTTGAG
>NZ_VCDZ01000020.1:0-89578 GCF_005845405.1 Escherichia sp. E4930
GCAGCCGCAACAACCGGTGGCGCCGCAGCCGCAGTATCAGCAGCCGCAATATCAGCAGCCGCAGCAACCGGTAGCGCCACAGCCGCAGGATACCCTGCTTCATCCGTTGTTAATGCGCAACGGTGATAGCCGTCCGTTGCATAAACCAACGACGCCACTACCCTCGCTGGATTTGCTGACACCACCGCCAAGCGAAGTTGAGCCAGTAGATACCTTTGCGCTTGAGCAAATGGCGCGTCTGGTAGAAGCACGGCTGGCCGATTTCCGCATTAAAGCTGATGTGGTCAATTATTCACCAGGGCCTGTAATCACCCGTTTTGAATTGAACCTGGCGCCGGGCGTAAAAGCCGCACGTATTTCTAACCTGTCACGCGACCTTGCCCGTTCATTGTCGACCGTGGCGGTGCGTGTGGTTGAAGTCATTCCTGGCAAACCTTACGTAGGTCTGGAGTTGCCGAACAAAAAACGACAAACCGTTTATCTGCGCGAAGTGCTGGATAACGCGAAGTTCCGTGATAACCCATCGCCGCTGACGATTGTTTTGGGTAAAGATATCGCAGGCGATCCGGTCGTAGCCGATCTGGCTAAAATGCCTCACTTGCTGGTTGCGGGGACCACTGGTTCCGGTAAGTCGGTGGGAGTAAACGCCATGATCCTGAGCATGCTCTATAAAGCGCAGCCGGAAGATGTTCGTTTCATTATGATCGACCCGAAAATGCTGGAGCTTTCGGTTTATGAAGGCATCCCGCATCTGTTAACGGAAGTCGTTACCGACATGAAAGATGCTGCCAACGCTCTGCGCTGGTGCGTAAATGAAATGGAACGCCGTTATAAGCTGATGTCGGCACTGGGAGTGCGTAATCTTGCGGGGTATAACGAAAAAATTGCTGAAGCGGACCGAATGATGCGTCCGATTCCAGACCCGTACTGGAAGCCAGGTGACAGTATGGATGCCCAGCATCCAGTGCTGAAAAAAGAGCCGTACATTGTAGTGCTGGTGGATGAATTTGCCGACCTGATGATGACGGTAGGTAAAAAAGTGGAAGAGTTGATTGCGCGTCTGGCGCAAAAAGCCCGTGCCGCAGGTATTCACCTCGTGCTGGCAACGCAGCGCCCTTCGGTGGATGTTATTACGGGGCTGATTAAAGCGAACATTCCAACCCGTATCGCCTTTACCGTATCCAGCAAGATCGACTCACGTACCATTCTTGATCAGGCTGGCGCGGAATCACTGCTTGGTATGGGGGATATGCTTTACTCCGGGCCGAACTCAACCATGCCGGTACGTGTCCATGGTGCTTTTGTTCGCGATCAGGAAGTTCATGCCGTGGTGCAGGACTGGAAAGCGCGTGGTCGTCCGCAGTATGTAGATGGCATCACCTCCGACAGCGAAAGCGAAGGCGGAGCTGGTGGTTTCGACGGTGCTGAAGAACTGGATCCGCTATTCGATCAGGCGGTGGCGTTTGTCACTGAAAAACGCAAAGCGTCTATTTCTGGTGTTCAGCGTCAGTTCCGCATCGGTTACAACCGTGCTGCACGCATTGTTGAACAGATGGAAGCGCAAGGGATCGTCAGCGAACAGGGTCACAACGGTAATCGTGAAGTACTGGCTCCGCCACCGTTTGACTAATTAGTGCATCGTAGGCCGGATAAGACGCAATAGCGTCGCATCCGGCACTCTATCAACTGAAAATTCAGTATTTTCTTCTTTCCTCAAGCTGATTATTAGCCTGGAATAGAGAGTAGAGGGAACTCCCGATCGGGAGTGACGTAATTTGAGGAACAATGATGAAAAAAATTGCCATCACCTGTGCATTACTCTCAAGTTTAGTGGCGTCCAGTGTTTGGGCTGATGCCGCAAGCGATCTGAAAAGCCGTCTGGATAAAGTCAGCAGCTTCCACGCCAGCTTCACACAAAAAGTGACTGACGGTAGCGGCGCGGCGGTGCAGGAAGGTCAGGGCGATCTGTGGGTGAAACGTCCAAACTTATTCAACTGGCATATGACTCAACCTGATGAAAGCATTCTGGTTTCTGATGGTAAAACACTGTGGTTCTATAACCCGTTTGTTGAACAGGCTACGGCGACCTGGCTGAAAGATGCCACCGGGAATACGCCATTTATGCTGATCGCACGTAACCAGTCCAGCGACTGGCAGCAGTACAACATCAAACAGAACGGCGATGATTTTGTCCTGACGCCGAAAGCCAGCAATGGCAATCTGAAGCAGTTCACTATTAACGTGGGCCGTGATGGCACCATCCATCAATTCAGCGCAGTGGAACAGGACGATCAACGCAGCAGTTATCAGCTGAAATCCCAGCAAAATGGGGCTGTGGATGCAGCGAAATTTACCTTCACCCCGCCGCAAGGCGTAACGGTAGATGATCAACGTAAGTAGAGGCACCTGAGTGAGCAATCTGTCGCTCGATTTTTCGGATAATACTTTTCAACCTCTGGCCGCACGTATGCGGCCAGAAAATTTAGCACAGTATATTGGCCAGCAACATTTGCTGGCTGCGGGGAAGCCGTTGCCGCGCGCTATCGAAGCCGGACATCTGCATTCCATGATCCTCTGGGGGCCGCCAGGTACCGGTAAAACTACCCTTGCCGAAGTGATCGCCCGCTATGCAAATGCTGATGTGGAACGTATTTCTGCTGTCACTTCTGGCGTGAAAGAAATTCGCGAAGCGATAGAGCGCGCGCGGCAAAACCGCAATGCCGGTCGCCGTACCATTTTGTTTGTCGATGAAGTGCATCGCTTTAATAAAAGCCAACAGGATGCGTTTCTGCCGCACATTGAAGATGGCACCATCACGTTTATTGGCGCAACCACTGAAAACCCGTCGTTTGAGCTTAATTCGGCGCTGCTTTCCCGTGCTCGTGTCTATTTGCTCAAATCCCTGACCACCGAAGATATAGAGCAAGTACTGACTCAGGCGATGGAAGACAAAACCCGCGGCTACGGTGGGCAGGATATTGTTCTGCCAGATGAAACACGCCGCGCGATTGCTGAACTGGTGAATGGCGACGCGCGCCGGGCGTTAAATACGCTGGAAATGATGGCGGATATGGCCGAAGTCGATGACAGCGGCAAACGTGTCCTGAAGCCTGAGTTACTCACCGAAATTGCTGGTGAGCGTAGCGCTCGTTTTGATAACAAAGGTGATCGCTTTTACGATCTGATTTCCGCGCTGCATAAATCGGTACGCGGTAGCGCACCTGATGCGGCGCTGTACTGGTATGCGCGGATTATTACTGCGGGCGGTGATCCGTTATATGTCGCTCGTCGCTGCCTTGCGATTGCTTCAGAAGATATCGGTAACGCCGATCCGCGGGCGATGCAGGTGGCGATTGCTGCCTGGGATTGCTTTACCCGCGTAGGTCCGGCAGAAGGTGAACGCGCCATTGCCCAGGCGATTGTTTATCTCGCTTGTGCGCCAAAAAGTAACGCTGTCTACACCGCGTTTAAAGCCGCGTTAGCTGATGCCCGTGAACGTCCGGATTATGACGTGCCGGTACACCTGCGTAATGCGCCAACCAAACTGATGAAGGAAATGGGCTACGGGCAGGAATATCGTTACGCCCACGATGAAGCAAACGCTTATGCTGCCGGTGAGGTTTACTTCCCGCCGGAAATAGCACAAACGCGCTATTATTTCCCGACAAACAGAGGCCTTGAAGGCAAGATTGGCGAAAAGCTCGCCTGGCTGGCTGAACAGGATCAAAATAGCCCCATAAAACGCTACCGTTAATGTTATCGTTGCGGTAATGTTGTTACTGTATCCCTGTGGTCGCAGGCTGTGGCCACATCTCCCATTTAATTCGATAAGCACAGGATAAGCATGCTCGATCCCAATCTGCTGCGTAATGAGCCAGACGCAGTCGCTGAAAAACTGGCACGCCGGGGCTTTAAGCTGGATGTAGATAAGCTGGGCGCTCTTGAAGAGCGTCGTAAAGTATTGCAGGTCAAAACGGAAAACCTGCAAGCAGAGCGTAACTCTCGATCGAAATCCATCGGCCAGGCGAAAGCGCGCGGGGAAGATATCGAGCCTTTACGTCTGGAAGTGAACAAACTGGGCGAAGAGCTGGATGCAGCAAAAGCCGAGCTGGATGCTTTACAGGCTGAAATTCGCGATATCGCGCTGACAATCCCTAACCTGCCTGCAGATGAAGTGCCGGTTGGTAAAGATGAAAATGACAACGTTGAAGTCAGCCGCTGGGGTACCCCGCGTGAATTTGACTTCGAAGTTCGTGACCACGTGACGCTGGGTGAAATGCACTCCGGCCTCGACTTTGCGGCAGCGGTTAAGCTGACAGGTTCGCGCTTTGTGGTGATGAAAGGGCAGATCGCTCGCATGCACCGCGCACTGTCGCAGTTTATGCTGGACCTGCACACCGAGCAGCATGGCTATAGCGAAAACTATGTCCCGTACCTGGTTAACCAGGATACGCTGTACGGTACGGGTCAGTTGCCGAAGTTTGCTGGCGATCTGTTCCATACTCGTCCGCTGGAAGAAGAAGCTGATACCAGTAACTACGCGCTGATCCCAACTGCAGAAGTTCCGCTGACCAACCTGGTTCGCGGTGAAATCATCGATGAAGATGATCTGCCGATCAAAATGACCGCTCATACCCCATGCTTCCGTTCTGAAGCCGGTTCTTATGGTCGTGATACCCGTGGTCTGATTCGTATGCACCAGTTCGACAAAGTTGAAATGGTTCAGATCGTGCGTCCGGAAGATTCAATGGCGGCACTTGAAGAGATGACTGGTCATGCGGAGAAAGTCCTGCAACTGCTGGGCCTGCCGTACCGCAAAATCATCCTTTGCACTGGCGACATGGGCTTTGGCGCTTGCAAAACTTACGACCTGGAAGTATGGATCCCGGCACAGAACACCTACCGCGAGATCTCTTCCTGCTCCAACGTCTGGGATTTCCAGGCGCGTCGTATGCAGGCACGTTGCCGCAGTAAGTCTGACAAGAAAACCCGTCTGGTTCATACCCTGAACGGTTCTGGTCTGGCTGTTGGTCGTACGCTGGTTGCGGTAATGGAAAACTATCAGCAGGCTGATGGTCGTATTGAAGTACCAGAAGTTCTGCGCCCGTATATGAACGGACTGGAATATATCGGCTAATATCCAACTATTCTGAATCTAAAAAAGCGCCTGCGGGCGCTTTTTTTATCTCCCTTTGATACCAAACAATAATTACAGCTGACTTAAGCGCAATACTACTTTCGAGTGAAAATCTACCTATCCCGTTGATTTTCAAATTATTCGATGTATACAAACCTATATAGCGCACCGCTATGAAAATAATTACACAAGACGGTTTGTTACTGGAATCAATCGTAAGCAAGCTTGAGTGAGCCATTATGAAAACGAAAATTCCTGATGCGGTATTGGCTGCTGAGGTGAGTCGCCGTGGTTTGGTAAAAACGACAGCGATCGGCGGCCTGGCGATGGCCAGCAGCGCGTTAACATTACCCTTTAGCCGGATTGCGCACGCTGCTAATAGTGTCGCTCCGGCAAATTCAGACGAAAAGGTGATATGGAGCGCCTGTACAGTTAACTGTGGCAGCCGCTGTCCGCTGCGTATGCATGTAGTGGACGGCGAAATCAAATATGTCGAAACGGATAATACCGGTGATGACAATTACGAAGGACTGCACCAGGTGCGCGCGTGCTTGCGTGGGCGTTCTATGCGTCGCCGCGTTTACAATCCCGACCGCCTGAAATATCCGATGAAACGAGTAGGTGCTCGCGGTGAAGGTAAGTTTGAGCGTATTAGTTGGGAAGAAGCCTACGATATCATCGCCACGAATATGCAGCGCCTGATAAAAGAGTACGGTAACGAATCCATCTATCTGAACTATGGTACCGGTACGCTGGGCGGTACCATGACCCGTTCCTGGCCGCCGGGAAATACTCTGGTAGCGCGTTTGATGAACTGCTGCGGCGGTTATCTGAACCATTATGGTGACTACTCCTCGGCGCAAATAGCCGAAGGTTTGAACTATACCTATGGCGGCTGGGCCGATGGCAACAGTCCGTCAGATATCGAAAACAGTAAACTGGTGGTGCTGTTTGGTAACAACCCTGGCGAGACGCGTATGAGCGGCGGCGGGGTGACTTATTACCTGGAGCAGGCGCGGCAAAAATCAAATGCACGTATGATCATTATCGATCCGCGCTATACCGATACGGGCGCCGGACGCGAAGATGAATGGATCCCGATTCGTCCGGGAACAGATGCGGCACTGGTTAACGGTCTGGCGTATGTCATGATCACCGAAAACCTGGTTGATCAGGAATTCCTCGACAAATATTGTGTCGGCTACGACGAAAAAACGTTGCCTGCCAGCGCGCCGAAAAATGGTCACTACAAAGCGTATATTCTGGGTGATGGGCCAGACGGTGTTGCTAAAACACCGGAATGGGCCTCGCAAATTACCGGTATCCCGGCAGATAAAATCATCAAACTTGCTCGTGAAATCGGTAGCACCAAACCGGCATTTATCAGCCAGGGGTGGGGGCCGCAGCGCCATGCCAATGGCGAAATCGCCACGCGTGCCATTTCGATGCTGGCAATCCTCACCGGGAATGTCGGTATTAGCGGTGGTAACAGCGGTGCGCGAGAAGGTTCATACAGCTTACCGTTTGTGCGGATGCCTACTCTGGAAAACCCGATTCAGACCAGCATTTCCATGTTTATGTGGACCGATGCCATTGAGCGTGGCCCGGAAATGACGGCACTGCGTGATGGTGTGCGCGGGAAAGATAAGCTGGATGTTCCGATCAAGATGATCTGGAACTATGCCGGTAACTGCCTGATTAACCAGCATTCGGAAATCAACCGTACCCATGAAATCCTCCAGGATGATAAGAAGTGTGAGCTGATTGTGGTTATCGACTGCCACATGACCTCATCGGCAAAATATGCTGACATCCTGCTGCCGGACTGCACTGCCTCCGAACAGATGGACTTTGCGCTGGATGCCTCCTGCGGGAATATGTCTTACGTCATTTTCAACGACCAGGTCATTAAACCGCGCTTTGAATGTAAGACTATCTATGAGATGACCAGCGAACTGGCAAAACGTCTTGGCGTCGAGCAACAGTTTACAGAAGGTCGTACCCAGGAAGAGTGGATGCGTCACCTGTATGCCCAGTCGCGCGAAGCGATTCCGGAACTGCCAACCTTTGAAGAGTTCCGCAAACAGGGGATCTTTAAAAAGCGCGATCCGCAAGGGCATCACGTTGCTTACAAAGCCTTCCGTGAAGATCCGCAGGCTAATCCATTGACCACGCCATCGGGCAAAATTGAGATCTATTCACAGGCGCTGGCTGATATTGCCGCCACCTGGGAATTGCCGGAAGGCGATGTGATCGATCCGCTACCGATCTATACACCGGGCTTTGAAAGTTATCAGGATCCGCTCAACAAACAGTATCCGCTGCAGCTTACGGGGTTCCATTACAAATCTCGTGTTCACTCGACTTACGGTAACGTAGACGTGCTGAAAGCAGCTTGCCGTCAGGAAATGTGGATCAACCCACTTGATGCGCAAAAACGTGGTATCAGCAACGGCGATAAGGTGCGGATCTTTAACGATCGTGGTGAAGTCCATATTGAGGCGAAAGTGACGCCACGAATGATGCCGGGCGTGGTCGCATTGGGCGAAGGTGCCTGGTATGACCCGGATGCGAAACGTGTCGATAAGGGCGGTTGTATTAACGTACTGACCACTCAACGTCCGTCTCCTCTTGCCAAGGGGAATCCATCACATACGAACCTTGTTCAGGTTGAAAAGGTGTAAGGAGTAACCGATGACAACCCAGTATGGATTTTTTATTGATTCCAGCCGTTGCACCGGTTGCAAAACCTGCGAGCTGGCCTGTAAAGACTACAAAGATCTGACGCCGGAAGTTAGTTTCCGCCGCATTTATGAATATGCTGGTGGAGACTGGCAGGAAGATAACGGCGTCTGGCATCAAAACGTATTTGCCTACTATTTGTCGATTTCATGCAACCACTGCGAAGATCCGGCTTGTACCAAAGTCTGCCCAAGCGGTGCGATGCATAAACGTGAAGATGGTTTTGTCGTTGTCGATGAAGATGTGTGTATTGGCTGTCGTTACTGCCATATGGCCTGCCCGTATGGCGCACCGCAGTACAACGCAACCAAAGGTCATATGACCAAATGTGATGGTTGCTATGACCGCGTCGCAGAAGGTAAAAAACCGATCTGCGTCGAATCTTGCCCGCTACGGGCGCTGGATTTCGGACCTATCGACGAGCTGCGTAAAAAACACGGCGATCTGGCGGCTGTTGCGCCGTTGCCGCGTGCGCACTTCACCAAACCGAATATTGTGATCAAACCTAACGCCAATAGCCGCCCAACCGGGGATACCACTGGCTATCTGGCAAACCCGAAGGAGGTGTGAGATGGGAAGTGGATGGCATGAATGGCCGTTGATGATCTTCACGGTCTTCGGGCAATGTGTGGCGGGCGGTTTTATCGTTCTGGCTTTGGCACTGCTCAAAGGTGACCTGCGAGCAGAAGCCCAGCAGCGTGTTATCGCCTGCATGTTTGGTTTATGGGTTCTGATGGGCATTGGGTTTATCGCCTCTATGCTCCATCTTGGCTCACCAATGCGCGCCTTTAACTCGCTTAACCGGGTAGGGGCTTCAGCACTGAGTAACGAAATCGCCAGCGGTTCGATCTTTTTTGCCGTAGGTGGAATCGGCTGGTTGTTGGCGATGCTGAAAAAATTGTCACCGGCATTACGCACGCTTTGGCTGGTGGTGACGATGGTTCTCGGCGTGGTCTTTGTCTGGATGATGGTGCGTGTCTATAACAGCATCGATACCGTACCGACCTGGTACAGCATCTGGACGCCGATGGGCTTCTTCCTGACCATGTTTATGGGCGGCCCGTTGCTGGGTTACCTGTTGCTGAGTCTTGCTGGCGTTGATGGCTGGGCGATGCGTCTGCTGCCTGCAATTTCCGTGTTGGCACTGGTGGTGAGTGGCGTGATGTCAGTAATGCAGGGCGCAGAACTGGCGACCATTCATAGTTCAGTGCAACAGGCTGCTGCACTGGTGCCTGACTACGGTGCGCTGATGTCCTGGCGGATTGTGCTTTTGGCCGTGGCACTGTGCTTGTGGATTGCACCGCAGGTGAAAGGCTTTCAGCCTGCGGTGCCTCTGCTTTCCGTATCATTCATCCTGCTTCTCGCAGGGGAATTAATCGGCCGCGGGGTATTCTACGGTTTGCATATGACCGTTGGCATGGCTGTTGCCAGTTAAGGTGTAATAACCGGGGTTTCGGCCCCGGTTATCTCTTATTTCTGTTTCGTTAACGTGTCATAACTGGTCATCAAATTACGATAATCAGGAATGTGATTAGAGAACAACGTTGCCAGTCCCTCAATATCGTTACGCCAGTCGCGGTGCAGTTCACAAGCCACGCCGAACCATGTCATCAATTGAGCGCCAGCTTGTGACATACGATCCCACGCTGAATGCCGGGTAATCTCGTTAAAGGTTCCAGAAGCGTCGGTTACCACAAAGACATCAAACCCTTCTTCAATAGCCGAAAGCGCCGGGAATGCTACGCAAACCTCGGTTACCACCCCTGCAATAATCAGTTGTTTTTTACCTGTCGCTTTAACTGCTTTGACAAAATCTTCGTTATCCCAGGCGTTAATATTTCCAGGACGCGCAATATAAGGCGCATCCGGAAACTGTGCTTTCAGCTCGGGGACTAATGGGCCGTTAGGGCCGGTTTCAAAACTGGTGGTGAGAATGGTGGGGAGATTGAAATATTTTGCTAAGTCACCCAGCGCCAGCACGTTATTTTTGAATTTGTCGGGGTCAATATCCCGCACAAGGGAAAGCAAACCAGCCTGGTGATCAACTAACAAAACAGCAGCATCATTTTTATCGAGACGAACATACGGTTTGGTCATTCTCTTCTCCTTTTGAGAGTCAGTGGTACGCCTGAAAGCGTTCAGACGCGATGCGTTGCCCTGAAAGCATAGACGGGAAATTCAGGTTTGCTGTGACCATGAAATTTTTCGACTGAACTAACCATATGAACTTTATGTTAGATCAATAAAAACAATTAGATGAGACTGATTATCTTTTCGTTATTAGTGTTATGAATGAGTAATATAAATCGATAATACAGCCGCTGCGTTATGTACGTATTTTCCCCCATTGACAATGTTTTGGTTGGTGGCATGATGCGCATGAAATTTGAACTTCCTCACGGTTTTAATTCATGTCCACGTATACCCGGCCTGTCATGCTCTTGCTGTCTGGCCTGCTTTTGTTGACTTTGGCGATTGCGGTGCTGAATACGCTCGTGCCTCTATGGCTCGCTCAGGAACACTTGCCCACATGGCAGGTCGGCGTTGTCAGCTCGTCATATTTTACAGGTAACCTCGTTGGTACCCTGCTAACAGGGTATGTCATTAAACGATTTGGGTTTAATCGTAGTTACTATCTGGCGTCGTTTATTTTTGCGGCTGGATGTGCCGGGCTTGGCCTTATGATTGGCTTCTGGAGCTGGCTTGCCTGGCGTTTCGTTGCAGGCGTTGGTTGCGCAATGATTTGGGTCGTGGTTGAAAGCGCGCTGATGTGCAGTGGGACGTCCCGTAACCGTGGGCGGCTGCTTGCTGCGTATATGATGGTTTATTACGTGGGGACGTTTTTAGGCCAGTTACTGGTCAGCAAAGTGTCGACTGAGCTGATGGCCGTGTTACCGTGGGCAACGGGTCTGATACTGGCAGGTATCTTACCGTTGTTGTTTACGCGTATTCTGAATCAGCAAACGGAAAAACATCCGGCTACGCCGATTACATCAATGCTTAAACTCCGTCAGGCACGGCTTGGGGTCAATGGCTGTATTATCTCCGGGATTGTCCTGGGTTCTCTGTATGGTCTGATGCCATTGTATCTTAACCATCAGGGGATCAATAACGCCAGCATCGGTTTCTGGATGGCTGTACTGGTCAGCGCAGGAATCCTTGGGCAGTGGCCTATTGGGCGTCTGGCGGATAAATTTGGTCGTCTACTGGTACTGCGCGTTCAGGTTTTTGTTGTCATTCTTGGTAGTATTGCAATGTTAAGCCAGGCCGCGATGGCGCCTTCATTGTTTATTCTTGGTGCTGCGGGGTTCACGCTGTATCCAGTAGCGATGGCCTGGGCTTGTGAGAAGGTTGAACATCATCAACTGGTGGCGATGAATCAGGCTTTACTGTTGAGTTATACAGTCGGTAGTCTGCTTGGTCCGTCTTTTACCGCCATACTGATGCAGAATTTTTCCGATAAACTGTTATTTATTATGATTGCCAGTGTGTCATTTATCTACTTGTTGATGCTGCTGCGTAACGCCAGTCATACACCCAAACCTGTCGCTCATGTGTAAATGAATTAGTGCAGAGTGTGAACATGCTGTATCGCACTCTGTTTTTTTTGTTTCCTCTATACAACTTGCTTTTACCAAATTTCATTTATGGAAAAATAAATTGTGCAGCAGGTTATAATTTTTCATTCCGCTATTTTCGTACTTCTTATTAGCCGCGCATAATCCCTCGTTTTACAGATATCTATTAAAAAAATAGCGAAGGATCGATCTATGGCTGGGAACGTTCAGGAAAAACAGTTGCGCTGGTACAACATTGCACTGATGTCTTTTATTACGGTTTGGGGATTTGGCAATGTTGTTAATAATTATGCCAACCAGGGGTTGGTCGTTGTTTTTTCATGGCTGTTTATATTTGCGCTCTATTTTACACCATATGCATTGATTGTCGGTCAGTTGGGGTCGACTTTTAAAGATGGGAAAGGCGGAGTCAGTACCTGGATTAAACACACAATGGGCCCCGGATTGGCTTATCTTGCCGCGTGGACCTATTGGGTGGTGCATATACCCTATCTGGCACAAAAACCACAGGCCATTCTGATTGCGCTCGGCTGGGCGATGAAAGGTGACGGTTCGTTAATCAAAGAATATTCAGTCGTAGCGTTACAGGGGTTAACGCTGGTGCTGTTTGTCTTCTTTATGTGGATCGCTTCACGTGGTATGAAATCGCTGAAAATCGTCGGTTCTGTGGCAGGGATTGCGATGTTTATCATGTCGCTCCTGTATGTGGCGATGGCAGTAACCGCGCCTGTGATTACTGAAGTGCATATTGCGACCACGAACATTACCTGGGAGACGTTCATTCCCCATATCGATTTTACCTACATTACCACTATTTCAATGCTGGTTTTCGCGGTTGGCGGTGCAGAGAAGATTTCTCCCTACGTTAATCAAACGCGCAACCCAGGAAAAGAATTTCCAAAAGGGATGCTATGCCTGGCGGTGATGGTTGCGGTTTGTGCCATTCTGGGCTCTCTCGCAATGGGGATGATGTTTGACTCGCGTAATATTCCTGATGACTTAATGACTAACGGTCAGTATTACGCTTTTCAGAAGCTGGGCGAGTATTACAACATGGGGAATACCCTAATGGTGATTTACGCCATTGCAAATACCCTGGGACAAGTCGCCGCTCTGGTGTTCTCCATCGATGCTCCTCTGAAAGTGTTATTAGGTGATGCGGATAGTAAATATATTCCTGCCAGATTGTGCCGGACCAATGATTCAGGTACACCGGTTAATGGTTATCTACTGACCCTGGTGCTGGTGGCGATTCTGATTATGCTGCCAACACTGGGTATTGGTGACATGAATAATCTCTACAAATGGCTGCTCAATTTGAACTCAGTAGTGATGCCACTGCGTTATTTGTGGGTGTTCGTGGCGTTTATTGCAGTAGTTCGACTGGCGCAGAAATATAAACCGGAATATGTATTTATTCGTAATAAGTCTCTGGCGATGACTGTCGGGATTTGGTGTTTTGCCTTTACTGCTTTTGCCTGTTTGACGGGGATCTTCCCGAAAATGGAAGCCTTCACTGCAGAGTGGACCTTCCAGCTAGCGCTGAATATCGCTACACCATTTGTGCTGGTGGGGTTGGGGTTGATATTCCCGCTATTGGCTCGTAAAGCGAATACGAACTAATCATTGTGGTTAGTTCTGCAGAATGAAGCGCGGAATAACAAAGCGGCAACTCAATAAAGTTGCCGCTTTACGGGGAAATTAGAACATTACTTTATGACCATATTGCTCAAGAATACCTTTCACGCGTTCCATGGTCTCTTTTTTCGGTGGTTTAACACCGTCGAGTTTATACTCTTCACCCATCGCCACCCATTTGTGTTTGCCCAGCTCGTGGTAGGGGAGAAGCTCGATTTTCTCAACGTTGCCCATATCACGGGTAAATTCACCGAGGCGATGCGCTGAATCGTCATCGTCAGACCAGCCTGGGACAACAACGTAGCGGATCCAGACCTTCACATTTTTGTTCGCCAGATATTTGGCGAACTCCAGCGTACGATGATTGGAAACGCCGACCAGATTCTGGTGGATCTCGTCGTTCATCTGTTTGAGATCGAGCATTACCAGATCGGTCACTTCCAGCAGTTCATCAATCACTGGATCGTAACGACGAACAAAGCCGTTGGTATCCAGGCAGGTATGAATGCCTTCTTTTTTGCAGGCGCGGAACCAGTCACGAACAAATTCAGCTTGCAGGATTGCTTCACCGCCGGATGCGGTAACGCCACCGCCTGAAGCATTCATAAAGTGGCGATAGGTCACCACCTCTTTCATTAAATCTTCAACGGTAACTTCTTTGCCGCCATGCGTGTCCCAGGTGTCGCGGTTATGGCAATACAGGCAGCGCATCAGGCAGCCCTGGAAAAAGGTGATAAAGCGAATACCCGGGCCGTCTACGGTTCCACAGGATTCAAAGGAGTGAATGCGACCAATAACTGACATTGCGGTGTTTCTCCAGATGTGGCCCATCTGAGGCCGTGTTGGTGCGCAGCTCGAAGGCTACGTCGAGTCTGTTTTGGCAGTTACCCTAAAGTATAGATAGCTGACAAAAAAGGCTCTCTTGCTAAAAAAGGCCCCACTTTCGTGGAGCCTTTATTGTACGCTTTTTACTGTAAGATTTCAGTCAAATCTAATTACATAGATTGAGTGAAGGTACGAGTAATAACGTCCTGCTGCTGTTCTTTAGTCAGCGAGTTGAAACGTACTGCGTAGCCAGATACACGGATGGTCAGCTGCGGATATTTTTCCGGGTTTTCCATCGCGTCGAGCAGCATTTCACGGTTCATCACGTTAACGTTCAGGTGCTGACCACCTTCGATGGACGCTTCGTGGTGGAAGTAACCATCCATCAGACCAGCCAGGTTGGTCTTACGAACTTCGTCGTCTTTACCCAGTGCGTTCGGAACGATAGAGAAGGTGTAAGAGATACCATCTTTAGCGTAAGCGAACGGCAGTTTAGCAACGGAAGTCAGGGAAGCTACAGCACCTTTCTGGTCACGGCCGTGCATCGGGTTAGCACCCGGTCCGAACGGCGCGCCAGCACGACGACCGTCTGGGGTGTTACCGGTTTTCTTACCATACACAACGTTAGAAGTGATGGTCAGAACAGACTGAGTCGGGATAGCGTCACGGTAGGTGTGCAGTTTCTGAATTTTCTTCATGAAACGTTCTACCAGGTCAACAGCCAGGTCATCTACACGCGGATCGTTGTTACCAAACTGCGGGTATTCGCCTTCGATTTCGAAGTCGATAGCCAGACCGTCTTCGTCACGAATCGGTTTAACTTTCGCATATTTGATTGCAGACAGGGAGTCAGCAGCAACGGACAGACCAGCGATACCACACGCCATGGTGCGGATAACGTCACGGTCGTGCAGCGCCATCAGAGAGGCTTCGTAGCTGTACTTGTCGTGCATGTAGTGGATGATGTTCAGTGCAGTGATGTACTGTTTAGCCAGCCAGTCCATGAAGTGATCCATGCGCTCCATCACTTCATCGTAGTTCAGGAGGTCGCCTTTGATCGGTTCAGACTTCGGACCAACTTGCATTTTCAGTTTTTCGTCAACGCCGCCGTTGATTGCGTACAGCATGGTTTTCGCCAGGTTTGCACGCGCACCGAAGAACTGCATTTGTTTACCAACGATCATCGGGCTTACGCAGCAAGCGATAGCGTAGTCATCGTTGTTGAAGTCCGGACGCATCAGGTCATCGTTCTCATACTGCAGAGAAGAGGTGTCGATGGACACTTTAGCGGCGAATTTCTTGAAGTTCAGCGGCAGTTTTTCAGACCACAGAATGGTCATGTTCGGTTCCGGAGACGGACCCATGGTGTACAGGGTGTTCAGGAAACGGAAGCTGTTTTTGGTAACCAGGGTACGACCGTCGAGGCCCATACCACCGATAGATTCGGTTGCCCAGATCGGGTCGCCAGAGAACAGTTCATCGTACTCCGGAGTACGCAGGAAGCGAACCATACGCAGTTTCATGACCAGGTGGTCAACCATTTCCTGCGCTTCTTGTTCGGTGATCTTGCCAGCTTTCAGGTCACGTTCGATGTACACATCCAGGAAGGTGGAGGTACGACCGAAGGACATTGCAGCACCGTTCTGAGACTTAACAGCAGCCAGGTAGCCGAAGTAAGTCCACTGGATAGCTTCCTGAGCGTTGGTAGCAGGACCAGAGATGTCGTAGCCGTATTTCGCAGCCATTTCTTTCATCTGACCCAGAGCGCGGTGCTGTTCAGCAATTTCTTCGCGCAGACGGATAGTTGCTTCCAGATTTACGCCGTTTTCCAGGTCAGCCTGCAGAGAGGTGAACTGTGCCAGTTTGTCTTTCATCAGGTAGTCGATACCGTACAGCGCAACGCGACGGTAGTCACCGATGATACGACCACGGCCATAAGCATCTGGCAGACCGGTCAGAACACCAGATTTACGGCAACGCAGGATGTCCGGAGTGTAAACGTCGAACACGCCCTGGTTGTGAGTTTTACGGTATTCAGTGAAGATTTTTTTGATCATCGGATCCAGTTCGCGGTTGTACGCTTTGCAGGAACCTTCGATCATTTTGATACCACCGAACGGGATAAGAGCACGTTTCAGCGGAGCTTCAGTTTGCAGACCAACGATTTTCTCAAGCTGCTTGTTGATGTAGCCAGCGTCGTGAGAGGTGATGGTGGAAGCAACAGCGGTGTCAAAGTCAACTGGCGCGTGAGTGCGGTTTTCCAGTTTAACGCCTTCCATTACTTTGTCCCACAGGGTGGTGGTCGCTTCAGTAGCGCCAGCCAGGAAGGACTCGTCACCCTCGTACGGAGTGTAGTTTTTCTGAATGAAGTCACGGACGTTTACTTCATTCTGCCAGTCACCTTTGGTAAAACCTTCCCAGGCTGTGGCTAACTTTTCATTAAGCTCGGACATGTAACACCTACCTTCTTAAGTGGATTTTTTATTTACTGCGTACTTCGACAACCATTAATGGTGATCGTTTTCACGCAGGTAAATGACCCAGTATGTCAACCCAACCAACAAACCACCGCCGATAATATTACCGATAGTAACCGGAATCAGGTTATCAGTGATGAAGTTCATCACGGTCAGGTGAGAAAAATTTTCCGGTGCAGAACCGACAGCGGTCCAGAATTCCGGAGATGCGAAGTCGCGGATTACAATACCCATCGGGATCATAAACATGTTTGCGATACTGTGCTCAAAACCGCTGGCAACAAACATCGCGACCGGCAGCACCATGATAAACGCTTTGTCCATCAGGCTGCGGCCAGAATAACTCATCCATACTGCCAGACATACCATCAGGTTTGCCAGGATACCAAGACAGACGGCCTCAATAAAAGTATGGTGCACTTTGTGGTCGGCGGTTTGTAGGACGTTTAGTCCCCATTGACCATTCGCGGTCATATATTCGCCAGAAAGCCACATTAAAAGTACAAACAGCAGCGCGCCGACCAGGTTGCCAAAATAGACATTTAGCCAGTTTTTCGCCAACTGGCCCCAGGTGATGCGCCCACTCGCCTTGGCAACAACAATCAACACTGTGGAAGTAAAGAGATCGGCTCCGCAGACAACACAAAGAATCAGCCCCAGAGAGAAGCAAATGCCGCCAACCAGTTTTGCCATGCCGAAGGGCATTGTGCCTGTGCCAGTGGTTGCTGTGATATAGAAGACGAATGCGATTGAGATGAAAACACCGGCGGTAATCGCCAGATAGAAAGTCTTAAGCGGATGTTTCGTTGCTTTATAGACACCTGCCTCTTCGGCCACTTTGGCCATTGCAGCAGGAAGTAAAAGATCAAAAGGGTTGTCAGCTTTCACACTAACTCTCTCTTTATTAAGTCGGCGACGAGATACTAACAAAGCATTATAGATGAGAAATTGATATAGATCATATCTCGCCTGGCTTATAGGCCCGTAACTCGCATGGTTTTTATGCAAATACGGAGTAAATATTTGATTATCCAAATAAAAATAAATTTTAAAAATTAACAAATGAGTTGAATTTTTTCCGCATCCTCCGCTAAAACAGTTAATTAAAAGGGAGCATCAGGCGAATAAAGTAACAATATCGATCGTATTTATTAAATATAAATTACCGATATTTAACCTTATAATTACAATTATTTTATTAATGCAAATATATGTAAAGCGGGGCATTAAAAAAACGCCCCGTAATATAACTCAGACGAATCATTAAGCCTACATTGCGTAGGCTATTTGATTTTATTTTGCCCAGAATGCTGCTTTGGCGCGCTGCAGCTTTTCGTAGGCCTTCAACAACGACTGATGTGCAGCAAACGCGTGCAGATCGCTATCTACTGGTTGCAGGCCATAAAACGCCGCTTCGCCGCTCATTGCCGCACTGGCGGCTTCTACGGCATCTGCGCCGTACATGCGAACAAACGCATTTAGATATTGCAGCGGCTGGCGATCTTCTTCCTGTGCCAGTAATAACAACGTTTGCAGGCAACGATAATAGTTGGCGCGTTCCGGACTAAATACTGATGAGTTAAACTCCATCGTCCATTCGGTCCAGACCAGAGCCTGTTCCAGATCGCCACCAGCCAGCGCCAGCATGGCTTTTAATTCACCGATACGCAGGGTGTACCAACCGTTATCCGGTCCGGTCGCCAGACCCAGCAGCTCACGCACGCGGGTAAAGTCATCAAAACCTTCTTCATCCAGTTGCTCGATGAGGTTCAGGTAATCTTCCTTTTCCCACTCGCTACCGGGCAGTGACAGAATTGTTTCCCGTAAATGGCTGCCCATACCGTTATTTGCCAGCCATAAATCTTCAGCCGGATAAATATCGGACATGCCAGGCACGATAATTCGGCAAGCGTAGACACCCAGATGCTCGTAATCGGCAATATAAACTTCTTTATCTTCCTTTTTGAAGATAGCCATCAGCGTGGCGAACTCTTCTTCCGTGGTGCCGGAGAAGCTCCAGTCCACAAACGGATAATCGGCATCCTGCTTGAACAGGTCCCAGGAGATCAAACCGCTGGAGTCGATAAAGTGCGTTTCGAGGTTGGTATGTTCAGCGACTTCTTCATCATCGAATGTTGGCGGAGTAAACACATCCAGGTCTTTCAAACCGCGGCCTTGCAGCAGTTCGGTCACGGTACGTTCTAGAGCAACGCCAAAATCAGGATGCGCACCGAAAGAGGCAAAGCAGGTGCCGTTAGCTGGATTGAACAGTACCACGCAGATCACCGGATATTGACCGCCAAGCGAACCATCATAAGCAAAGATTGGGAAACCTTCTGCTTCCAGTGTTTCGATGGCTTCAACCACCGCTGGGTAACGCGCCAGCACGTCTGCCGGGATCTCTGGCAGGCTGATGCTTTCAGCAATAATTCGGTTTTTCACGTAGCGTTCGAAAACTTCAGACAATCCCTGAACGCGTGCTTCGTTGCGGGTATTACCTGCGGACATACCGTTGGAGACGTACAGGTTACCAATGATATTCATCGGAATATAAACGGTCTGATTGTCGGACTGACGCGTAAACGGCAGGCCGCAAATACCACGATCTTCGTTACCGGATTGCAGGTCAATCAGCATGCTACCGGTCAGTTCATTTTCCGGATCGTAAAATGCGCGCAGACGGTCATCGAGCAGCCCTTCTGGCACATCGTCATTTTCGGTCAGTGGGAACCATTTTTCGTTGGGATAATGCACGAACGGACCGTTGGCGATGGTTTCGCCCAGCCAGAAGTCCGCAAAAAAGTAGTTGGTAGACAGACGCTCGAAATATTCACCGAGGGCAGAAGCCAGCGCCGCTTTTTTGGTTGCGCCTTTGCCGTTGGTAAAACACAGGGCGCACTCTTTGTCGCGAATGTGCACAGACCAGACGTTAGGGACCGGATTCAGCCAGGAGGCTTCTTCAATCTGAAAACCGAGGTCGGAGAGTTTTTGCTGGAAGCGAGCGATGGAATCTTCCAGTGCGGCATCTTTGCCGGGGATAAATGTTTGCGTCATGAAAATCACTTTAGTCGTACGGAAAGCGCGCAATAATACGGGTTTTATCTCAAAGGTGCTATCACCGCCGCCACGCTGATGAACTGTTAGCTATGCTTTTAGCGGATAAACTACGATAAGAGCATAAAAATGAAGGCGTTCGATCTCCACCGTATGGCATTCGATAAAGTGCCTTTTGATTTCCTTGGCGAAGTTGCACTACGCAGTCTCTATACCTTTGTGTTGGTCTTTTTGTTCCTCAAAATGACAGGGAGACGCGGCGTGCGGCAAATGTCGCTATTTGAAGTATTAATCATTCTGACGCTGGGGTCGGCGGCAGGGGATGTGGCGTTTTATGATGATGTGCCGATGGTCCCGGTGCTTATCGTCTTTATTACTCTGGCGTTGTTATACCGCCTGGTAATGTGGTTGATGGCGCACAGTGAAAAACTGGAAGATTTGCTGGAAGGTAAACCGGTTGTCATTATTGAAGATGGCGAGCTGGCTTGGTCGAAACTCAATAACTCCAACATGACGGAATTTGAGTTCTTTATGGAACTACGGTTGCGTGGCGTGGAACAACTGGGGCAGGTGCGTCTGGCTATTCTCGAAACCAATGGCCAAATTAGCGTCTATTTCTTTGAAAATGACAAAGTAAAACCAGGCTTACTTATTTTACCCAGTGACTGTACTCAGCGTTACAAAGTGGTGCCGGAGTCGGCGGACTATGCATGCATCCGTTGCAGTGAAATCATTCATATGAACGCGGGGGAAAAACAATTATGTCCGCGCTGTGCAAATCCAGAATGGACGAAGGCAAGTCGGGCAAAACGGGTGACCTGACAGTAAAAACATCGGCTTTTTGCTAATAATCCGAGAGATTCTTTTGTGTGATGCAAGCCACATTTTTGCCCTCAACGGTTTTACTCATTGCGATGTGTGTCACTGAATGATAAAACCGATAGCCACAGGAATAATGTATTACCTGTGGTCGCAATCGATTGACCGCGGGTTAATAGCAACGCAACGTGGTGAGGGGAAATGGCTCAAATCTTCAATTTTAGTTCTGGTCCGGCAATGCTGCCGGCAGAGGTGCTTAAACAGGCTCAACAGGAACTGCGCGACTGGAACGGTCTTGGTACGTCGGTGATGGAAGTGAGTCACCGTGGCAAAGAGTTCATTCAGGTTGCAGAGGAAGCCGAGAAGGATTTTCGTGATCTTCTTAATATCCCCTCCAACTACAAAGTATTGTTCTGCCACGGCGGCGGTCGCGGTCAGTTTGCTGCTGTACCGCTGAATATTCTTGGTGATAAAACCACCGCAGATTATGTTGATGCCGGTTACTGGGCGGCAAGTGCCATTAAAGAAGCGAAAAAATACTGCACGCCTAATGTCTTTGACGCCAAAGTGACTGTTGATGGTCTGCGCGCGGTTAAGCCAATGCGTGAATGGCAGCTCTCTGATAATGCTGCTTATATGCATTACTGCCCGAATGAAACCATTGATGGTATCGCCATCGACGAAACGCCAGACTTCGGCAAAGATGTGGTGGTCGCTGCCGACTTCTCTTCAACCATTCTTTCCCGTCCGATTGATGTCAGCCGTTATGGCGTAATTTACGCTGGCGCACAGAAAAATATCGGCCCGGCTGGCCTGACAATCGTCATCGTTCGTGAAGATTTGCTGGGCAAAGCGAATATCGCTTGTCCGTCGATTCTGGATTATTCCATCCTCAACGATAACGACTCCATGTTTAACACGCCGCCAACGTTTGCCTGGTATCTGTCTGGTCTGGTCTTCAAATGGCTGAAAGCGAACGGCGGTGTGGTTGCAATGGATAAGATCAATCAGCAAAAAGCAGAACTGCTGTATGGGGTGATTGATAACAGCGATTTCTACCGCAATGATGTGGCGAAAGCTAACCGTTCGCGGATGAACGTGCCGTTCCAGTTGGCGGATAGCGCGCTTGATAAATTGTTCCTCGAAGAGTCTTTCGCTGCGGGCTTACATGCGCTGAAAGGTCACCGTGTGGTCGGCGGAATGCGTGCTTCTATTTATAACGCCATGCCGCTGGAAGGCGTTAAAGCACTGACAGACTTCATGGTTGAGTTCGAACGTCGTCACGGCTAATGCCGACATTTTGCGTAATCCCCACAGCCAGACTGTGGGGTTTTTATTTCTGTTGTAGAGAGTTGAGTTCATGGAATCCCTGACGTTGCACCCCATCGCCCGTGTCGATGGCACTATTAATCTGCCTGGTTCCAAGAGCGTTTCTAACCGCGCTTTATTGCTGGCGGCATTAGCACACGGCAAAACAGTATTAACTAATCTGCTGGATAGCGATGACGTGCGCCATATGCTGAATGCATTAACAGCGTTAGGGGTAAGCTATACGCTTTCAGCCGATCGTACGCGTTGCGAAATTATCGGTAACGGCGGTCCATTACACGCAGAAGGTGCCTTGGAGTTGTTCCTCGGTAACGCCGGAACGGCAATGCGTCCGCTGGCGGCAGCTCTTTGTCTGGGTAGCAATGATATTGTGCTGACCGGTGAGCCGCGTATGAAAGAGCGCCCGATTGGTCATCTGGTGGATGCGCTGCGCCTGGGCGGGGCGAAGATCACTTACCTGGAACAAGAAAATTATCCGCCGTTGCGTTTACAGGGCGGCTTTACTGGCGGCAACGTTGACGTTGATGGCTCCGTTTCCAGCCAGTTCCTCACCGCACTGTTAATGACTGCGCCTCTTGCGCCGAAAGATACAGTTATTCGTATTAAAGGCGATCTGGTTTCTAAACCTTATATCGATATCACGCTCAACCTGATGAAAACGTTTGGTGTTGAGATTGAAAATCAGCACTATCAACAATTTGTCGTAAAAGGGGGGCAGTCTTATCAGTCTCCGGGTACTTATTTGGTCGAAGGAGATGCATCTTCAGCTTCTTACTTCCTTGCAGCAGCAGCAATCAAAGGCGGCACGGTAAAAGTGACCGGCATTGGACGCAACAGTATGCAGGGCGATATTCGATTTGCTGATGTACTGGAAAAAATGGGGGCGACCATTAGCTGGGGCGATGATTATATTGCCTGCACGTGTGGCGAACTGAACGCCATCGATATGGATATGAACCATATTCCCGATGCGGCGATGACCATTGCCACGACGGCGTTATTTGCAAAAGGCACAACCACGCTGCGCAATATTTATAACTGGCGCGTAAAAGAAACGGATCGCCTGTTCGCGATGGCAACAGAGCTACGTAAAGTCGGTGCAGAAGTTGAAGAGGGGCACGATTTCATTCGCATAACTCCACCGGAAAAACTGAACTTTGCCGAGATCGCGACATACAATGATCACCGGATGGCGATGTGTTTCTCGCTGGTGGCATTGTCAGATACGCCAGTGACGATTCTTGACCCCAAATGTACGGCTAAAACCTTCCCGGATTACTTCGAACAACTGGCGCGGATAAGCCAACCAGCTTGAATAACGGGCGATAAATAGACAAATATTTCTTTCTAAAAACGTCGGCACATTGCCGGCGTTTTTTTTTCGGACCTTGTGAGTCATTTTGAACAGTGGTAACGTCGATTATCAATGTAACTTATTGATACATAATATTTATATATGATTAATCAACGGATGATTCACATGAAGAATACTAAATTACTGCTGGCGATTGCGACTTCTGCAGCACTACTGACAGGGTGTCAAAATACGCACGGTATTGATACCAATATGGCTATCAGCTCCGGTTTAAATGCCTATAAAGCTGCAACGTTAAGCGACGCCGATGCAAAAGCCATTGCCAATCAGGGCTGTACCGAAATGGACAGCGGCAATCAAGTTGCAAGCAAATCCAGCAAGTACGGTAAACGTCTGGCAAAAATCGCCAAAGCATTGGGTAACAACATTAACGGTACGCCGGTTAACTATAAGGTTTATATGACCAGCGACGTTAACGCATGGGCGATGGCAAACGGCTGTGTCCGTGTCTACAGTGGCCTGATGGACATGATGAACGACAACGAAATTGAAGGCGTTCTGGGTCATGAACTGGGACACGTTGCATTGGGTCACTCTCTGGCTGAAATGAAAGCATCTTATGCGATTGTTGCCGCACGCGATGCAATTTCCGCCACCAGCGGTGTTGCTTCCCAGCTTTCTCGCTCGCAACTGGGCGATATCGCAGAAGGCGCTATCAATGCTAAGTACTCCCGCGATAAAGAGTCTGAAGCAGATGATTTCTCCTTTGATCTGCTGAAGAAACGTGGCATTAACACCCAGGGACTGGTCGGTAGCTTTGAAAAACTGGCCAGCCTGGATGGTGGTCGTACTCAATCTATGTTTGACTCTCATCCACCATCAGCAGAGCGTGCACAGCACATCCGCGATCGTATCGCCTCCGGTAAGTAAATCATTGTCATCTTTCGGGCTGGTCTTTCGCCAGCCCGCTATAATTGCGCAATAAATCCCCATCTGAATACAGACAAAACTGGTTTTTGCACACAACGTTAACGATTTGTGGCGCCGACGCGTATAATGCGCGCGGTTATGTTAACGGTACGCCTGTTTTAAGGAGATAAAGATGACGGCAATTGCCCCGGTTATTACCATTGATGGCCCAAGCGGTGCAGGGAAAGGCACCTTGTGTAAGGCTATGGCGGAAGCGTTGCAATGGCATCTGCTGGACTCGGGTGCAATTTATCGCGTACTGGCACTGGCGGCATTACATCACCATGTTGATGTTGCGTCGGAAGATGCGCTGGTGCCGCTGGCATCCCATCTGGATGTACGTTTTGTGTCGACCAATGGCAATCTGGAAGTGATCCTCGAAGGGGAAGATGTCAGCGGCGAAATTCGTACTCAGGAAGTGGCGAATGCGGCTTCACAAGTCGCTGCATTCCCACGCGTTCGTGAAGCATTATTGCGTCGCCAACGCGCATTCCGGGAGTTACCCGGTTTGATCGCCGATGGTCGCGATATGGGGACAGTGGTATTCCCTGATGCGCCAGTAAAAATTTTCCTTGACGCCTCCTCGGAAGAACGTGCGCATCGCCGCATGCTACAGTTGCAGGAGAAGGGCTTTAGTGTTAACTTTGAGCGCCTTTTGGCCGAGATCAAAGAACGCGACGACCGCGATCGTAATCGCGCGGTAGCGCCCTTGGTTCCGGCAGCCGATGCTTTAGTTTTGGATTCCACCACCTTAAGCATTGAGCAAGTGATTGAAAAAGCGTTACACTACGCGCGCCAAAAATTGGCTCTCGCATAAGCGACCGAATTTGCAGTACCCCCGTTGCAATGGAATGACAGCGGGTATGTTAAACAACCCCATCCGGCACGGAGCCAGGTGGACGTTAAATATAAACCTGAAGATTAAACATGACTGAATCTTTTGCTCAACTCTTTGAAGAGTCCTTAAAAGAAATCGAAACCCGCCCGGGTTCTATCGTTCGTGGCGTTGTTGTTGCTATCGACAAAGATGTAGTACTGGTTGACGCTGGTCTGAAATCTGAGTCTGCCATCCCGGCTGAGCAGTTCAAAAACGCCCAGGGCGAACTGGAAATCCAGGTAGGTGACGAAGTTGACGTTGCTCTGGACGCAGTAGAAGACGGCTTCGGTGAAACTCTGCTGTCCCGTGAGAAAGCTAAACGTCACGAAGCCTGGATCACGCTGGAAAAAGCTTACGAAGATGCTGAAACTGTTACCGGTGTTATCAACGGCAAAGTTAAGGGCGGCTTCACTGTTGAGCTGAACGGTATTCGTGCGTTCCTGCCAGGTTCTCTGGTAGACGTTCGTCCGGTGCGTGACACTCTGCACCTGGAAGGCAAAGAGCTTGAATTCAAAGTAATCAAGCTGGATCAGAAGCGCAACAACGTTGTTGTTTCTCGTCGTGCCGTTATCGAATCCGAAAACAGCGCAGAGCGCGATCAGCTGCTGGAAAACCTGCAGGAAGGCATGGAAGTTAAAGGTATCGTTAAGAACCTCACTGACTACGGTGCATTCGTTGATCTGGGCGGCGTTGACGGCCTGCTGCACATCACTGACATGGCCTGGAAACGCGTTAAGCATCCGAGCGAAATCGTCAACGTGGGCGACGAAATCACTGTTAAAGTGCTGAAGTTCGACCGCGAACGTACCCGTGTATCCCTGGGCCTGAAACAGCTGGGCGAAGATCCGTGGGTAGCTATCGCTAAACGTTATCCGGAAGGTACCAAACTGACTGGTCGCGTGACCAACCTGACCGACTACGGCTGCTTCGTTGAAATCGAAGAAGGCGTTGAAGGCCTGGTACACGTTTCCGAAATGGATTGGACCAACAAGAACATCCACCCGTCCAAAGTTGTTAACGTTGGCGATGTAGTGGAAGTTATGGTTCTGGATATCGACGAAGAACGTCGTCGTATCTCCCTGGGTCTGAAACAGTGCAAAGCTAACCCGTGGCAGCAGTTCGCGGAAACCCACAACAAGGGCGACCGTGTTGAAGGTAAAATCAAGTCTATCACTGACTTCGGTATCTTCATCGGCCTGGACGGCGGCATCGACGGCTTGGTTCACCTGTCTGACATCTCCTGGAACGTTGCAGGCGAAGAAGCAGTTCGTGAATACAAAAAAGGCGACGAAATCGCTGCAGTTGTTCTGCAGGTTGACGCAGAACGTGAACGTATCTCCCTGGGCGTTAAACAGCTCGCAGAAGATCCGTTCAACAACTGGGTTGCTCTGAACAAGAAAGGCGCTATCGTAACCGGTAAAGTAACTGCAGTTGACGCTAAAGGCGCAACCGTAGAACTGGCTGACGGCGTTGAAGGTTACCTGCGTGCTTCTGAAGCATCCCGTGACCGCGTTGAAGACGCTACCCTGGTTCTGAGCGTTGGCGACGAAGTTGAAGCTAAATTCACTGGCGTTGATCGTAAAAACCGCGCAATCAGCCTGTCTGTTCGTGCGAAAGACGAAGCTGACGAGAAAGATGCAATCGCAACTGTTAACAAACAGGAAGATGCAAACTTCTCCAACAACGCAATGGCTGAAGCTTTCAAAGCAGCTAAAGGCGAGTAATTCTCTGACTCTTCGGGATTTTTATTCCGAAGTTTGCTGAGTTTACTTGACAGATTGCAGGTTTCGTCCTGTAATCAAGCACTAAGGGCGGCTACGGCCGCCCTTAATCAATGCAGCAACAGCAGCCGTTAAATTTGCCTTTAAGGAACCGGAGGAATCATGACCAAGTCAGAATTGATAGAAAGACTTGCCACCCAGCAATCGCACATTCCCGCCAAGACGGTTGAAGATGCAGTAAAAGAGATGCTGGAGCATATGGCCTCGACTCTTGCGCAGGGCGAGCGTATTGAAATCCGCGGTTTCGGCAGTTTCTCTTTGCACTACCGCGCACCGCGTACCGGACGTAATCCGAAGACTGGCGATAAAGTAGAGCTGGAAGGAAAATACGTTCCTCACTTTAAACCTGGTAAAGAACTGCGCGATCGCGCCAATATTTACGGTTAAGTTTTAGTAAAACTTGAACGCGGAAAAAGCACCTGACGGGTGCTTTTTTCATTTCTGCAATATGGTTCTGGAAGCTGTCTCGCAGAGTTGTGTACAGTTTTCATCATCCTGCTAAATTCTTCTGAACGTGCCTCGGGCAACGCAAAACTCCCGCCAGACAACTACTCAACAAAGTTGCACACTTTCCAAAAACAGGGAGGAGTGCATGAAAATAACGACGGTTAGCCTGTGCATAATTTGCGGGATTTTTCCGCTGCTGATTTTGCCGCAGTTGCCTGGGACATTAACTCTCGCGAGTCTGACTGTATTCGTCTGCGTACTGGCATTTATTCCTGTTAAAGTCGTCCGTTATTTCACGCTGACATTGCTGTTTTTTCTTTGGGGCGTGTTGGCGGCGAAGCAAATTCTGTGGGCAGGAGAAAACTTAACTGGCGCGACGCAGGATGCAGTCGTCGAGATTACCGCCACTGACGGCATGACCACGCATTACGGGCAAATTACTCATCTACAAGGGCGGCGGTTATTTCCCGCGCCAGGCATCGCGCTATATGGCGAATATTTGCCACAATCGGTATGCGCCGGGCAACGATGGTCGATGAAACTGAAAGTGCGTGCTGTTCATGGTCAACTTAATGATGGCGGCTTTGACAGCCAGCGTTATGCCATTGCCCAGCATCAGCCACTTACCGGACGTTTTCTGCAAGCAAGCGTCATTGAACCAGGTTGTAGCCTACGTGCGCAATATCTGGCATCCCTGCAAACGACGCTGCAGCCGTATTCATGGCAGACGGTGATGCTTGGCTTAGGAATGGGTGAACGGTTATCGGTATCTAAAGAAATTAAAAATATAATGCGCGATACCGGTACGGCACATTTAATGGCGATATCGGGTTTACACATCGCTTTTGCAGCATTACTGGCTGCGGGGCTAATTCGTGGCGGGCAAATTTTCCTCCCCGGGCGTTGGATTTACTGGCAGATGCCATTAATCGGTGGAGTTTGCTGCGCTGCTTTTTATGCCTGGCTTACCGGTATGCAGCCGCCTGCATTGCGTACCGTGGTGGCGCTTGCGACCTGGGGAGCGCTCAAATTGAGCGGCCGGCAATGGAGTGGTTGGGATGTGTGGATATGCTGCCTGGCAGCAATTCTGCTGATGGATCCTGTCGCTATCCTCTCGCAAAGTTTGTGGCTCTCTGCCGCAGCGGTGGCAGCGCTGATATTTTGGTATCAGTGGTTTCCCTGCCCAGTCTGGCCATTGCCGCCTGTATTGCAATCTATTGTTTCACTTATCCATCTGCAACTTGGTATAACACTCCTGCTAATGCCGGTGCAAATAGTCATATTTCATGGCATTAGTCTGACTTCATTTATGGCAAATTTGTTCGCTATTCCCTTAGTGACATTTATTTCGGTTCCGTTGATCCTCGCCGCGATGGTTGTGCATTTAAGCGGGCCATTAATCCTGGAACAAGGGTTATGGTTTCTTGCCGATCGGTCCTTAGCTTTACTTTTTTGGGGGTTAAAGAGTTTGCCTGAAGGGTGGATAAGCATTGCTGAACGTTGGCAATGGCTATCATTTTCGCCCTGGTTATTACTGGTGATATGGCGACTAAACGCATGGCAAACGTTGCCTGCGGTGTGTATGGCTGGAGGAATTATAATGTGTTGGCCACTGTGGCAAAAACCACGGTCTGATGAGTGGCAGGTTTATATGCTTGATGTCGGGCAAGGGCTGGCAATGGTGATCGCTCGAAACGGTAAAGCGGTTCTCTATGATACAGGGCTCGCCTGGCCGGAGGGGGACAGTGGGCAACAACTGATTATTCCCTGGCTCCGCTGGCATGACCTTGAACCGGTAGGCGTTATTCTTAGTCATGAACATCTTGATCATCGGGGTGGACTGGACTCGATATTACATGCCTGGCCGACGTTATGGGTAAGAAGCCCCTTAAACTGGGTGCATCATCAGCCTGCGTGCGTGGCGAAGCGTGGCAGTGGCAAGGATTGCAGTTTAGCGTGCACTGGCCTTTGCAAGGGAGTAACGAAAAGGGAAATAACCATTCCTGTGTGATTAAGGTTGATGATGGAACACATAGCATTCTTTTGACTGGCGATATTGAAGCCCCCGCTGAACAAAAAATGCTAAGTCATTACTGGCAACAGGTTCAGGCAACTTTGATTCAGGTACCCCATCACGGTAGTAATACCTCGTCATCAGTGCCATTGATTCAGCGGGTAAATGGAAAAATGGCACTGGCATCGGCATCGCGCTATAACGCATGGCGATTACCCTCCAGTAAAGTCAAACTTCGCTATCAACTACAAGGATATCAATGGATTGACACCCCACATCAGGGGCAAATAACGGTCTATTTTTCAGCGCAAGGTTGGCGGGTGAGCAGCTTAAGGGAGCAAATTTTACCTCGTTGGTATCATCAGTGGTTTGGCGTGCCAGTGGATAACGGGTAGAATATGCGGCTATTTCAACAAATGCTGGTTTTTTGAATGCATAACGACAAAGATCTCTCTACGTGGCAGACATTCCGCCGACTGTGGCCAACCATTGCGCCTTTTAAAGCGGGTCTGATCGTGGCGGGCATAGCGTTAATTCTCAACGCAGCCAGCGATACCTTCATGTTATCGCTCCTTAAGCCGCTTCTCGATGATGGCTTTGGTAAAACAGATCGCTCCGTGCTGATGTGGATGCCGCTGGTGGTTATCGGCCTGATGATTTTACGTGGTATCACCAGTTATATCTCCAGCTACTGTATCTCCTGGGTATCAGGAAAAGTGGTCATGACCATGCGTCGACGTCTGTTCGGCCACATGATGGGAATGCCAGTGTCATTTTTTGACAAACAGTCAACCGGGACACTGCTTTCACGTATTACTTACGATTCTGAACAGGTTGCTTCGTCGTCATCCGGCGCGCTGATTACGGTGGTGCGTGAAGGTGCTTCCATTATCGGTCTGTTCGCCATGATGTTCTATTACAGCTGGCAGCTGTCGATCATTTTGATTGTGCTGGCGCCGATTGTCTCGATTGCGATTCGTATCGTGTCGAAGCGTTTTCGCAGCATCAGTAAAAACATGCAGAACACCATGGGGCAGGTGACCACCAGTGCTGAACAGATGCTGAAAGGCCACAAAGAAGTATTGATTTTTGGCGGCCAGGAAGTAGAAACAAAGCGTTTTGATAAGGTCAGCAACAAGATGCGTTTGCAGGGGATGAAGATGGTTTCTGCTTCTTCCATCTCTGACCCGATCATTCAGCTGATCGCCTCTCTGGCACTGGCATTTGTTCTCTACGCTGCGAGCTTCCCAAGCGTGATGGATAGCCTGACAGCCGGTACGATTACTGTCGTCTTCTCTTCGATGATTGCACTGATGCGTCCGCTGAAATCGCTGACCAACGTTAACGCCCAGTTCCAACGCGGGATGGCAGCATGTCAGACGCTGTTTACCATTCTGGATAGTGAACAGGAGAAAGACGAAGGTAAACGCGAGATTGAGCGTGCTACTGGTGACGTTGAATTCCGCAATGTCACTTTTACCTATCCAGGGCGTGAAGTCCCTGCGCTGCGTAATATCAACCTGAAGATCCCGGCAGGGAAAACAGTGGCTTTGGTAGGGCGTTCGGGGTCGGGTAAATCGACCATCGCCAGCCTGATCACCCGTTTTTATGATATCGATGAAGGCGAGATCCTGATGGATGGTCACGATCTGCGCGAGTATACCCTGGCGTCTTTACGTAACCAGGTTGCTCTGGTGTCGCAGAATGTCCATCTGTTTAATGACACGGTTGCCAACAACATTGCTTACGCCCGTACTGAACAGTACAGCCGTGAGCAGATTGAAGAAGCGGCACGTATGGCCTATGCCATGGACTTTATCAATAAGATGGATAACGGTCTTGATACGGTGATTGGTGAAAACGGCGTGTTGCTCTCTGGCGGTCAGCGCCAGCGTATTGCCATTGCCCGTGCCTTGCTGCGTGATAGCCCAATTCTGATTCTGGATGAAGCCACCTCGGCGCTGGACACCGAATCCGAACGCGCGATTCAGGCGGCGCTGGACGAGTTGCAGAAAAACCGTACCTCTCTGGTGATTGCCCACCGCTTGTCTACCATTGAAAAGGCAGACGAAATTGTGGTCGTCGAGGACGGGATCATTGTGGAACGCGGTACGCATAACGATTTGCTAGAGCACCGTGGAGTCTACGCACAACTTCATAAAATGCAGTTTGGCCAATGATCGAAAAAATCTGGTCTGGCGAGTCGCCTTTGTGGCGGCTACTGCTGCCACTCTCCTGGCTGTATGGTCTGGTGAGTGGCGTTATCCGTCTTTGCTATAAACTAAAACTGAAGCGCGCCTGGCGTGCCCCCGTACCGGTTGTCGTGGTTGGTAATCTCACCGCAGGCGGCAACGGAAAAACTCCGGTGGTTGTCTGGCTGGTGGAACAACTACAAACACGCGGTATTCGTGTTGGCGTAGTGTCCCGGGGCTATGGCGGTAAAGCTGAGTCGTATCCGCTGTTATTGTCGGCAGATACCACCACCGCACAGGCGGGCGATGAACCGGTGCTGATTTATCAGCGTACGGGTGCACCTGTTGCAGTTTCTCCTGTCCGTTCAGATGCGGTAAAAGCCATTCTGGCGCAATATCCCGATGTGCAGATTATCGTGACTGATGACGGTTTACAGCATTATCGTCTGGCGCGTGATGTGGAAATCGTCGTCATCGATGGCGTGCGTCGCTTTGGCAATGGCTGGTGGTTGCCTGCGGGGCCAATGCGCGAGCGCGCGGGGCGCTTAAAATCGGTTGATGCGGTAATCGTCAACGGCGGTGTCCCCCGCAGCGGTGAAATCCCCATGCATCTGCTGCCGGGTCAGGCGGTGAAGTTACGTACCGGTACGCGTTGTGACGTTGCTCAGCTTGAACATGTGGTGGCGATGGCGGGGATTGGGCATCCGCCGCGCTTTTTTGCCACGCTGAAGATGTGCGGCGTACAACCGGAAAAATGTGTACCGCTGGCCGATCATCAGTCTTTGAACCATGCGGATGTCAGCGCGTTGGTAAGCGCCGGGCAAACGCTGGTAATGACAGAAAAAGATGCGGTGAAATGCCGGGCCTTTGCAGAAGAAAATTGGTGGTATTTGCCTGTAGACGCACAGCTTTCAGGTGATGAACCAGCGAAACTGCTTGCGCAACTAACCTCGCTGGCTTCTGGCAACTAGTTACGCCGCGGCAGCGTTCGATTGATGGAGTCATGAATGTCGCTGCCGCACCTCTCCCTTGCTGATGCGCGTAATCTTCACCTTGCCGCGCAAGGCCTGTTAAACAAACCCCGCCGTCGAGCGTCGTTGGAGGATATTCCGGCAACGATCTCCCGCATGTCCTTGCTGCAAATCGATACCATCAATATTGTTGCCCGTAGTCCATATCTGGTGCTTTTCAGTCGTCTGGGAAATTATCCTGCGCAGTGGCTGGATGAGTCTCTGGCGTGTGGCGAATTAATGGAATACTGGGCGCATGAAGCCTGCTTTATGCCGCGTAGCGATTTTCGTCTTATTCGCCACCGCATGCTGGCACCTGAAAAAATGGGCTGGAAATACAGAGATGCCTGGATGCAGGAACATGCGGCGGAAATTGCACAGTTAATTCAGCATATTCATGATAAGGGGCCGGTACGTTCAGCCGATTTTGAGCATCCTCGTAAAGGGGCGAGCGGCTGGTGGGAATGGAAGCCGCATAAACGGCATCTGGAAGGGCTCTTTACCGCCGGAAAGGTGATGGTGATTGAACGGCGCAACTTCCAGCGCGTTTATGATTTAACCCACCGTGTCATGCCTGACTGGGATGATGAGCGCGATCTCGTTTCGCAAACAGAAGCAGAAATCATCATGCTGGATAACAGTGCGCGCAGCCTGGGAATATTTCGCGAACAGTGGCTGGCGGATTACTACCGGCTGAAACGTCCGGCGCTGGCAGTGTGGCGCGAAGCGAGGGCTGAACAGCAGCAAATCATTGCTGTGCATGTTGAAAAATTGGGTAATCTTTGGCTGCATGCTGATTTGCTGCCGCAACTCGAACGTGCGCTCGCCGGAAAGCTCACTGCAACGCACAGCGCGGTACTTTCGCCTTTTGATCCTGTTGTCTGGGATCGTAAACGGGCAGAGCAACTTTTTGATTTTAGCTACCGGCTGGAGTGCTACACGCCAGCGCCCAAACGCCAGTATGGTTATTTCGTTTTACCGTTATTGCATCGTGGGCAATTAGTTGGGCGAATGGATTCTAAGATGCATCGCCAGACTGGCATCTTTGAAGTGCTCTCTCTCTGGTTACAGGATGGGGTAAAACCAACAGTGACCCTTCAAAAAGGGCTGCGTCAGGCGATTACTGATTTTGCTCACTGGCAGCAGGCAACGCGAGTAACAATAGGGCGCTGCCCGCACGGTTTCTTTACTGATTGCCGCACCGGCTGGGAAATAGACCCCGACGCATAAATGATTATGATAAGATTTATGCATTCATAACCCGATCCATCTGGAGGAACTATGGATCATCGTCTGCTTGAAATCATTGCCTGCCCGGTTTGCAATGGCAAACTTTGGTATAACCAGGAAAAACAAGAGCTTATTTGCAAACTGGACAACCTGGCTTTTCCGCTGCGCGATGGCATTCCAGTGCTGCTGGAAACGGAAGCCCGCGTGCTGACTGCTGATGAGAGTAAATCATGAGTTTTGTGGTCATTATTCCCGCGCGCTATGCTTCCACGCGTCTGCCAGGTAAGCCGCTGGTCGATATTAACGGCAAACCCATGATTGTTCATGTACTCGAACGCGCGCGCGAATCAGGTGCCGAGCGCATCATCGTCGCAACCGATCATGAGGATGTCGCCCGCGCTGTTGAAGCTGCTGGCGGTGAAGTATGCATGACGCGTGCAGATCACCAGTCAGGTACAGAACGCCTGGCGGAAGTTGTCGAAAAATGCGCGTTCAGCGACGACACGGTGATTGTGAATGTGCAGGGGGATGAACCGATGATCCCCGCGACAATCATTCGTCAGGTTGCCGATAACCTTGCCCAGCGTCAGGTTGGAATGGCGACCCTGGCTGTGCCTATCCACAGTGCGGAAGAAGCCTTTAACCCGAATGCGGTTAAAGTTGTTCTCGACGCCGAAGGTTATGCGCTCTACTTCTCGCGTGCCACTATTCCGTGGGATCGTGACCGTTTTGCGAAAGGTCTGGAAACCGTAGGAGATAACTTTCTGCGCCATCTCGGCATTTATGGCTATCGTGCAGGTTTTATCCGCCGCTATGTTAACTGGCAGCCAAGCCCGTTAGAACATATCGAAATGTTAGAACAGCTTCGTGTGCTGTGGTATGGAGAAAAAATCCATGTTGCTGTCGCCCAGGAGGTTCCTGGCACCGGTGTAGATACTCCCGAAGATCTTGAGCGTGTTCGCGCTGAAATGGCTTAATTTTTCCCCACGACACTCCATCTCAATTTTGGGAGGAGTGTCGTAGCGTTACGATTCTCTTCATTTTTTCCCTTCAACAATTGATCTCATTCAGGTGACATCTTTTACATTGGCGCTCATTATGAAAGCAGTAGCTTTTATGAGGGTAATCTGAATGGAACAGCTGCGTGCCGAACTAAGCCATTTACTGGGCGAAAGATTGAGTCGTATAGAGTGTGTGAATGAAAAAGCAGACACAACTCTGTGGGCGTTGTATGACAGCCAGGGAAACCCGATGCCGCTCATGGCGCGAAGTTTTTCTACCCCGGGGCAGGCCAGACAGCTGGCATGGAAAACCACCATGCTGGCTCGGAGCGGGACTGTTCGCATGCCGACTATCTATGGCGTGATGACGCATGAAGAACATCCCGGTCCCGATGTCTTGTTGCTGGAGCGGATGCGCGGTGTTTCTGTGGAAGCTCCCGCAAGAACGCCAGAGCGCTGGGAACATCTGAAAGATCAAATTGTTGAAGCGTTGCTGGCCTGGCACCGTCAGGACAGCCGCGGATGTGTTGGCGCGGTTGACAATACTCAGGAAAATTTCTGGCCTTCCTGGTATCGTCAGCACGTTGAAATGCTGTGGGCGACGCTCAATCAGTTCAATAACACAGGTTTAACCATGCAGGATAAGCGGATTCTGTTTCGCACTCGTGAATGTCTGCCGGTGTTGTTTGAAGGTTTTAACGATAATTGTGTGCTGATTCACGGCAATTTCTGTTTGCGTAGCATGCTGAAAGATTCCCGTAGCGATCAGCTCCTGGCGATGGTCGGACCGGGGTTAATGCTCTGGGCGCCGCGTGAGTATGAATTATTCCGGTTGATGGATAACACCCTGGCGGAAGATTTGCTCTGGAGTTACCTGCAACGCGCGCCAGTGGCGGAGTCTTTCATCTGGCGGCGTTGGCTGTATGTGTTATGGGATGAAGTTGCACAACTGGTCAATACCGGGCGGTTTAACCGTAGCAACTTTGATCTGGCGACTAAATCACTCCTGCCGTGGCTCGCCTGACGAACCTTTTAGCCACTGCCAGATGCGGCCAAGCGTTTCATAGCCAACGCGGTCGCTATGCATCAACCAGACCGGAGACGGGATTGCCCGTTCCCAAGGATTAAGCGGCGAGTCGATTGCTAACTGGTTCGCCGGGGCTGGCAGCGGATTTAGCCCTTCCTGCTGAAAAAAGATCATCGCGCGTGGCAAATGAGACGCAGATGTCACCAGCAGGAAAGGGGCATCGCCAATCGCCTGTTTCACTGCGGCAGCTTCTTCTTCGGTATCTTTTGGTAAATCCAGTGTGATAATTTGCTCGCGTGGGACACCCAGCGATTGCGCCACTCTGGCACCTACTTCCGCTGTACTCACCGTATTGGTTTTTGCTACGCCTCCCGTGAAGATCAGCTTTGATCCCGGATTTTCGCGCCATAAGCGAATACCTTCATTCAGGCGCGGCAAACTGTTATTGATTAAATTAGAGCTCGGTGCCCACTGTGGGTTCCAGGTATAACCACCTCCGAGCACCACGATATAGTCCACTTTTTGCGCATTATTCCATGTCGGATAGGTGCTTTCGATGGGACGCAGCAGGCGGTCGGCTACCGGTTGCAAACTCAATAACAAGAGCGCCAGCCACCCAATGCTAATAAAAATCTTCCCGGTTTTTTGAAAACGGCTAAACCACAGCAGCGCCAGGCCAGCACCAATAATCAACAACATCAGCGGAAGTGGCAGCAGCATGCCGCCAATCACTTTTTTCAGTGTAAAAAGCATCCTTTCTGGTTCCTTTTTTGACCATATAGCAAGGGATCGCCAGCGATATTACACCAGACGGGTTCATTCTCGCCGTGGCTGTGACAAAATAGCGTCTTTATCAGAAAACGTCTTAGCCAACCGGTGGAGAAAGCAATGCAGGATCGCAATTTTGATGATATTGCGGAAAAGTTTTCCCGTAACATTTACGGCACCACCAAAGGGCAGCTTCGACAGGCTATTCTGTGGCAGGATCTCGATCGCGTGCTGGCGGAAATGGGCCCGCAAAAACTGCGTGTGCTGGATGCTGGCGGTGGAGAAGGGCAGACCGCAATCAAAATGGCCGAGCGCGGGCATCAGGTCATTTTATGCGATCTCTCTGCGCAGATGATCGACCGCGCAAAACAGGCGGCAGAAGTAAAAGGTGTGAGCGACAACATGCAATTTATACATTGCGCCGCTCAGGATGTTGCTTCACATTTGGAAACGCCCGTTGATCTGATATTGTTCCATGCGGTGCTGGAGTGGGTGGCCGATCCCCGCAGCGTATTGCAGACCCTGTGGTCAGTGTTGCGTCCAGGCGGCGTGTTGTCATTAATGTTCTACAATGCGCACGGCTTGCTGATGCATAACATGGTCGCCGGGAATTTTGATTACGTGCAGGCGGGAATGCCGAAAAAGAAAAAACGGACGCTTTCGCCAGATTATCCACGCGACCCGGCACAGGTTTATCTGTGGCTGGAAGAAGCTGGTTGGCAAATTATGGGTAAGACAGGCGTTCGCGTGTTTCATGATTATCTGCGTGAAAAGCACCAACAGCGCGACAGCTATGAAGCATTACTTGAATTAGAAACGCGTTATTGCCGTCAGGAACCGTATATTAACCTGGGGCGTTATATTCATGTCACCGCGCACAAACCGCAGAGCAAGGATAAAGTATGAGTGAATTATCCCAGACAGTCCCCGAACTGGTTGCCTGGGCCAGAAAAAATGACTTCTCCATCTCGCTGCCGGTAGACCGACTCTCTTTTCTGCTGGCGGTTGCCACGCTGAATGGCGAGCGTCTTGATGGTGAGATGAGTGAAGGCGAGTTGGTGGATGCGTTCCGCCATGTGAGTGATGCGTTTGAGCAAACCAGCGAAACCATCGGCGTGCGCGCCAACAACGCGATCAACGATATGGTACGTCAACGTCTGCTGAACCGCTTTACCAGCGAGCAGGCGGAAGGGAATGCTATTTATCGCCTGACGCCGCTCGGCATCGGCATTACTGACTACTACATCCGTCAGCGCGAGTTTTCTACGTTGCGCCTTTCTATGCAGTTGTCGATTGTGGCGGGTGAGTTAAAACGTGCCGCCGATGCCGCCGAAGAGGGCGGTGATGAATTTCACTGGCACCGCAACGTCTATGCGCCGCTGAAATATTCGGTAGCGGAAATTTTCGACAGTATCGACCTGACGCAACGTCTGATGGACGAACAGCAGCAGCAGGTGAAGGACGATATCGCTCAGTTGCTGAATAAAGACTGGCGGGCGGCGATCTCCAGCTGTGAATTGTTGCTTTCAGAAACTTCCGGAACGCTGCGTGAATTGCAGGATACGCTGGAAGCAGCAGGCGACAAGTTGCAGGCCAACCTGTTGCGCATTCAGGATGCGACGATGACCCATGACGACCTGCATTTTGTCGATCGTCTGGTGTTCGATCTGCAAAGCAAGCTCGATCGTATTATCAGCTGGGGCCAGCAATCCATCGACTTGTGGATTGGCTACGATCGCCACGTACACAAATTTATTCGTACCGCTATCGATATGGATAAAAACCGCGTCTTTGCCCAGCGTTTACGTCAGTCGGTACAAACCTATTTTGATGAGCCGTGGGCGCTGACTTACGCCAATGCCGATCGTCTGCTGGATATGCGTGACGAAGAGATGGCACTGCGCGATGAAGAAGTGACCGGGGAACTTCCGCCAGATTTAGAGTACGAAGAGTTTAACGAGATCCGCGAACAACTCGCCGCGATTATCGAAGAGCAGCTCGCCGTCTATAAAACCAGACAAGTACCGCTGGATCTTGGTCTGGTGGTACGCGAATATCTGGCGCAGTATCCGCGTGCGCGTCACTTTGACGTCGCGCGCATTGTTATTGATCAGGCGGTACGCCTCGGCGTAGCGCAAGCAGACTTCACCGGACTGCCAGCGAAATGGCAGCCGATTAATGATTACGGAGCCAAGGTACAGGCGCATGTCATCGACAAATATTGAACAAGTGATGCCGGTTAAGCTGGCGCAGGCGCTGGCGAATCCGTTATTTCCGGCGCTGGATAGCGCCTTACGTTCAGGCCGCCATATTGGCCTCGACGAACTGGATAATCATGCTTTCCTGATGGATTTTCAGGAATATCTGGAAGAGTTTTACGCGCGTTATAACGTGGAGTTAATCCGCGCGCCGGAAGGTTTCTTCTATTTACGTCCACGTTCCACCACCATCATCCCACGTTCTGTATTGTCTGAACTGGACATGATGGTCGGGAAAATCCTCTGTTATCTCTATCTCAGCCCGGAACGGCTGGCCAACGAGGGGATCTTTACCCAGCAGGAACTGTATGACGAACTGCTCACCCTGGCCGATGAAGCAAAATTGCTGAAACTGGTGAACAATCGTTCTACCGGTTCAGACGTTGACCGCCAGAAGTTGCAGGAAAAAGTACGCTCTTCGCTCAACCGTCTGCGTCGCTTAGGCATGGTGTGGTTTATGGGCCACGACAGCAGCAAGTTCCGCATTACCGAATCGGTGTTCCGCTTTGGTGCCGATGTGCGTGCGGGCGACGATCCGCGTGAAGCACAACGTCGTCTGATTCGCGATGGTGAAGCAATGCCGATTGAAAATCACCTGCAACTCAATGACGAAACCGAAGAGAGTCAGCCAGATAGCGGAGAGGAAGAATAATGATTGAACGCGGTAAATTTCGCTCACTGACGCTGATTAACTGGAACGGCTTTTTTGCCCGAACTTTTGACCTGGATGAGCTGGTTACGACGCTTTCCGGCGGTAACGGGGCGGGCAAATCCACTACTATGGCGGCGTTTGTTACGGCGCTCATTCCCGACCTGACCCTGCTGCATTTCCGTAACACCACGGAAGCCGGGGCTACCAGTGGTTCGCGCGATAAAGGTCTGCACGGTAAGCTGAAAGCGGGTGTCTGTTATTCGATGCTCGACACCATTAACTCGCGCCACCAGCGCGTGGTGGTCGGTGTGCGTCTGCAACAGGTTGCCGGACGCGATCGTAAAGTGGATATCAAGCCGTTTGCCATTCAGGGACTGCCGATGTCGGTGCAGCCGACACAGCTGGTGACCGAATCCCTGAACGAACGTCAGGCGCGCGTGCTGCCGCTTAACGAGCTGAAAGACAAGCTCGAGGCGATGGAAGGCGTGCAGTTTAAACAGTTCAACTCCATTACCGATTACCACTCGCTGATGTTCGATCTGGGCATCATCGCGCGTCGTCTGCGCTCAGCGTCTGATCGTAGTAAATTCTATCGTCTGATCGAGGCCTCGCTGTATGGCGGGATCTCCAGCGCCATTACCCGTTCTCTGCGCGACTACCTGTTGCCGGAAAACAGCGGCGTGCGTAAAGCGTTCCAGGACATGGAAGCGGCGCTGCGCGAAAACCGCATGACGCTGGAAGCGATTCGCGTCACCCAGTCTGACCGTGACCTGTTTAAGCATCTGATCAGCGAAGCCACCAACTACGTGGCAGCGGACTACATGCGTCACGCCAACGAGCGCCGTGTCCATCTCGATAAAGCGCTGGAGTTTCGTCGCGAACTACATACTTCGCGTCAGCAACTGGCGGCGGAGCAGTACAAACACGTCGATATGGCGCGTGAACTGGCAGAGCACAACGGTGCCGAGGGCGATCTGGAAGCGGATTATCAGGCGGCCAGCGATCACCTGAACCTGGTGCAAACCGCACTGCGTCAGCAGGAGAAGATCGAACGCTACGAAGCGGATCTCGATGAGCTGCAGATCCGTCTGGAAGAGCAAAACGAAGTGGTGGCAGAAGCCATCGAAAGCCAGGAAGAGAACGAAGCGCGCGCAGAAGCCGCCGAACTGGAAGTGGACGAGCTGAAAAGCCAGCTTGCCGACTACCAGCAGGCGCTGGACGTCCAGCAAACGCGCGCGATCCAGTACAACCAGGCGATTGCTGCGCTTAATCGTGCCAAAGAACTGTGCCATCTGCCAGACTTAACCGCCGACAGCGCCGCCGAATGGCTGGAAACCTTCCAGGCGAAAGAGCTGGAAGCGACTGAAAAAATGCTCTCTCTTGAGCAGAAAATGAGCATGGCGCAAACCGCGCACAGCCAGTTTGAGCAGGCTTATCAGCTGGTGGTTGCAATCAACGGTCCGCTGGCGCGTAACGAGGCGTGGGATGTCGCCCGCGAACTGCTGCGCGAAGGGGTCGATCAGCGTCACCTGGCAGAGCAGGTTCAGCCACTGCGGATGCGTTTAAGCGAACTGGAACAGCGTCTGCGCGAGCAGCAAGAAGCTGAGCGTCTGCTGGCAGATTTCTGCAAACGTCAGGGCAAGAATTTTGATATCGACGAACTGGAAGCCCTGCATCAGGAACTGGAAGCGCGTATTGCCTCTCTTTCTGACAGCGTTTCCAACGCCCGTGAAGAGCGTATGGCACTGCGTCAGGAACAGGAACAGCTGCAATCCCGTATTCAGAGCCTGATGCAGCGTGCGCCGGTTTGGCTGGCAGCGCAAAACAGCCTCAATCAGTTGAGCGAGCAGTGCGGTGAAGAGTTCACCTGCAGCCAGGACGTCACCGAATATCTGCAACAACTGCTGGAGCGTGAGCGCGAAGCGATTGTTGAACGTGATGAAGTGGGCGCGCGCAAAAACGCTGTCGATGAAGAGATCGAACGTTTAAGCCAGCCAGGCGGCTCCGAAGACCAGCGTCTGAATGCGCTGGCGGAACGCTTTGGCGGCGTGCTGCTGTCAGAAATTTATGACGACGTTAGCCTGGACGATGCGCCGTACTTCTCGGCGTTGTATGGCCCGTCTCGCCACGCCATTGTGGTGCCGGATCTGTCACAGGTGGCCGAACAGCTGGAAGGCTTAACCGATTGCCCGGAAGATCTCTACTTGATCGAGGGAGATCCGCAGTCGTTCGATGATAGCGTGTTCAACGTCGATGAGCTGGAAAAAGCGGTGGTGGTGAAAACCGCCGAGCGTCAGTGGCGTTATTCACGTTTCCCGGAAGTGCCGCTGTTTGGTCGCGCGGCGCGTGAAAGCCGGATCGAAAGCCTGCACGCCGAGCGCGAATTGCTCTCTGAACGCTTTGCTACGCTCTCCTTTGATGTTCAGAAAACCCAGCGACTGCATCAGGCATTCAGCCGCTTTATTGGCAGCCATCTGGCAGTGGCGTTTGAGTCTGATCCGGAAGCCGAAATTCGCCAACTGAACAGCCGTCGTGTCGAACTGGAGCGGGCGTTGAGTAATCATGAAAATGATAACCAGCAGCAGCGAATTCAGTTTGAGCAGGCGAAAGAGGGCGTTGCGGCACTGAACCGTATCCTGCCGCGTCTCAACCTGTTAGCGGATGACTCACTGGCGGATCGTGTCGATGAAATTCGCGAACGTCTTGATGAAGCTCAGGAAGCTGCGCGTTTTGTTCAGCAGTTTGGCAACCAACTGGCGAAACTGGAGCCGATCGTTTCTGTGTTGCAGAGCGACCCGGAACAGTTCGAACAGTTAAAAGAAGATTACGCGTATTCTCAGCAGATGCAGCGCGATGCCCGTCAACAGGCATTTGCCCTGACTGAAGTGGTGCAGCGTCGTGCGCACTTTAGCTACTCTGACTCGGCAGAAATGCTTAGTGGGAACAGCGATCTCAACGAAAAACTGCGCGAACGTCTGGAGCAGGCGGAAGCGGAACGTACTCGTGCTCGTGAAGCGTTGCGCGGCCACGCTGCGCAGTTGAGTCAGTACAACCAGGTACTGGCTTCGCTGAAAAGTTCTTACGACACCAAAAAAGAGCTGCTCAACGATCTGCAACGTGAACTGCAGGATATCGGCGTGCGCGCCGATAGCGGGGCAGAAGAGCGGGCGCGTATTCGTCGTGACGAATTGCATGCGCAACTGAGCAATAACCGTTCACGCCGCAATCAACTGGAAAAAGCGCTGACCTTCTGCGAAGCGGAGATGGACAACCTGACCCGCAAACTGCGCAAGCTGGAGCGTGATTACTTCGAGATGCGCGAGCAGGTAGTGACCGCCAAAGCGGGCTGGTGTGCAGTCATGCGCATGGTGAAAGATAATGGCGTTGAACGCCGCTTACACCGTCGTGAGTTGGCTTATCTCTCTGCCGATGATTTACGTTCCATGTCGGATAAGGCCTTAGGTGCGCTGCGTCTGGCGGTGGCGGATAACGAACATCTGCGCGACGTGCTGCGCATGTCGGAAGATCCAAAACGACCTGAGCGCAAAATCCAGTTCTTCGTGGCGGTTTATCAGCATCTGCGCGAACGTATTCGCCAGGATATTATTCGTACCGATGATCCGGTGGAAGCTATCGAGCAGATGGAAATCGAACTTAGCCGTCTGACCGAAGAGTTAACTTCTCGCGAACAGAAACTGGCGATCAGCTCCCGCAGTGTGGCGAACATCATTCGCAAAACCATTCAGCGCGAACAGAACCGTATCCGCATGCTCAACCAGGGCTTGCAGAGCGTATCGTTCGGTCAGGTGAACAGCGTGCGTCTGAACGTGAACGTGCGTGAAACCCACGCCATGCTGCTTGACGTGCTTTCAGAACAGCATGAGCAACATCAGGATCTGTTCAAGAGCAACCGCCTGACCTTCTCGGAAGCTCTGGCAAAACTGTATCAGCGACTTAACCCACAAATTGATATGGGCCAGCGCACGCCGCAGACCATTGGTGAAGAACTTCTGGATTACCGTAACTACCTGGAGATGGAAGTTGAGGTTAACCGTGGTTCCGATGGCTGGCTGCGCGCGGAGTCTGGCGCACTGTCGACCGGTGAGGCTATCGGTACGGGTATGTCGATTCTGGTGATGGTAGTACAGAGCTGGGAAGATGAATCTCGCCGCCTGCGCGGTAAAGATATCTCTCCTTGCCGTCTGCTATTCCTCGATGAAGCTGCGCGACTGGATGCCCGTTCCATCGCCACGCTGTTTGAATTGTGTGAGCGTTTGCAAATGCAGCTCATCATCGCGGCACCTGAAAATATCAGCCCGGAGAAAGGCACCACCTATAAACTGGTGCGTAAAGTCTTCCAGAATACCGAACACGTTCACGTAGTCGGCCTGCGAGGATTTGCGCCGCAACTCCCTGAAACGCTTCCAGGAACAGATGAAGCGCCTTCTCAGGCAAGTTAAGTTCAAGGCGGCAGCGATGCCGCCTTTTTTTTCGAAAAACTCCGTTTCTGCACTAAAAAAATGCCGCATTATGGCGCGCTTTTCTTTAAACTTCTTTACATTAGGTTGTGTAAAAACGTACCGACGTTTATATACTGAAGGTAAGCTTGATAAGTAACAGGCTTGCTCGTCATACTTTCATGAGTATTGGCGTTGTAAAGGCAGTTAAGATAAAACAGCCTGGCTATTCAGAGTATGATAAAAACAGGGGGCAAGGGATGTTGCTTAACATGATGTGTGGTCGTCGGCTTTCGGCAATCAGTTTGTGCCTGGCCGTAACATTCGCTCCACTGTTCAGTGTGCAGGCTGATGAGCCTGAGGTTATCCCTGGTGACAGCCCGGTGGCTGTAAGTGAACAGGGAGATGTACTGCCGCAGGCGCAAGCCACGGCAATAATGGCGGGGATCCAACCGCTACCTGAAGGTGCGGCAGAAAAGGCCCGCACGCAAATTGAATCACAATTACCTGCAGGTTATAAGCCGGTTTATCTTAACCAGCTTCAACTCTTGTATGCAGCACGCGATATGCAGCCGATGTGGGAAAATCGTGATGCAGTTAAAGCTTTCCAGCAGCAGTTGGCGGAAGTGGCGATTGCCGGTTTTCAACCGCAGTTTAACAAATGGGTGGAGTTACTGACTGACCCTGGCGTTAACGGTATGGCACGTGATGTGGTGCTATCGGATGCAATGATGGGGTATCTCCATTTCGTCGCAAACATTCCGGTCAAAGGTACCCGCTGGCTGTACAGCAGTAAACCTTATGCGCTCTCAACACCGCCGCTCTCGGTCATTAACCATTGGCAGGTGGCGCTGGATAACGGTCAATTGACCACGTTTGTCTCAGGGTTGGCACCACAGCATCCGCAATATTCAGCAATGCATGAATCTTTGCTGACCTTATTGAGTGATTCCAAACCGTGGCCGCAACTGACCGGTAAAGCAACGCTACGCCCTGGTCAATGGAGTAACGACGTCCCGGCGCTGCGCGAGATTTTGCAGCGTACAGGTATGCTCGAAGGTGGGCCGAAAATAGCACTGCCGGGCGATGAAACATCGACAGGCGCGGTAGTTAGTCCGTCTGCCGCTGCAATCGAAACAGCCGAAACTAAGCCGATGGATAAGCAAACTACAGCTCGCAGTAAACCAGCGCCAGCCGTCCGAGCTGCTTATGATAATGAGCTGGTGGAAGCCGTGAAACGTTTTCAGGCATGGCAAGGCTTAGGGGCAGATGGCTCTATTGGTCCGGCAACGCGAGACTGGTTAAACGTCACGCCTGCACAGCGAGCGGGCGTGCTGGCGCTCAATATCCAGCGATTGCGCTTGCTACCATCCGAGCTTTCTACTGGCATCATGGTTAACATTCCGGCCTATTCGCTGGTCTATTATCAGAACGGCAATCAAGTGCTGGATTCACGGGTCATTGTCGGTCGTCCCGATCGCAAAACGCCGATGATGAGCAGTGCCTTAAACAATGTGGTGGTAAACCCGCCGTGGAACGTACCACCGACGCTGGCACGCAAAGATATTCTGCCAAAGGTGCGTAACGATCCTGGTTATCTGGAAAGTCATGGCTATACGGTGATGCGCGGCTGGAACAGCAAAGATGCGCTTGACCCGTGGCAGATTGACTGGTCGACGATAACCGCATCGAATTTGCCGTTCCGCTTCCAGCAAGCTCCTGGTCCGCGAAATTCGCTAGGACGGTATAAATTTAATATGCCGAGTTCAGACGCTATCTATTTGCATGACACGCCGAATCACAATCTTTTCAAACGTGAAACGCGCGCGTTGAGTTCTGGCTGTGTGCGGGTGAACAAGGCGTCGGATCTGGCAAACATGCTGCTGCAGGATGCTGGCTGGAATGACAAGCGTATCTCCGATGCTCTGAAGCGGGGTGATACCCGTTACGTTAATATTCGTCAATCGATACCGGTTAATCTTTACTATCTGACCGCCTTTGTTGGTGCAGATGGTCGTACCCAATATCGTACAGATATTTACAATTATGATCTGCCTGCACGATCCAGCTCGCAAATTGTCTCAAAAGCGGAACAATTAATCAGATAAATGAAGTAGTTCGGGAAAATCTGTTGTCGTAATAATTGGCATGTTCGGGGGCTATTCTCTGTAGCCCCCGTCGCTGCTGGGGGTGAGTCATCTTGACGTCAGCTTTATGGGCGGTTAAGGTGCCTCTTGTGCGCCAGAAGTGCATATAAACGATAACATTGACCTGTAGACTTGATTATCATGGACAAATTCGACGCTAATCGCCGCAAACTACTGGCGCTTGGTGGCGTTGCACTTGGTGCCGCCATCCTGCCGACGCCTTCATTTGCGACACTCTCTACCCCACGTCCGCGCATTTTGACACTTAACAATCTCCACACCGGAGAGTCAATTAAGGCGGAGTTTTTCGATGGCAGAGGCTATATTCAGGAAGAATTGGCAAAACTAAACCATTTTTTCCGCGATTTCCGCGCGAACAAAATAAGGTCCATCGACCCAGGATTATTCGACCAGTTATATCGCCTGCAAGGGTTGTTAGGCACTCGCAAGCCAGTACAGCTCATATCTGGCTACCGTTCGATTGACACCAATAACGAATTACGCGCCCACAGCCGTGGAGTAGCAAAGAAAAGCTATCACACTAAAGGGCAGGCGATGGACTTCCATATTGAAGGTATTGCGTTAAGCAATATACGCAAAGCAGCGTTATCTATGCGCGCAGGTGGTGTAGGATATTACCCACGCAGTAACTTTGTGCATATTGATACCGGGCCAGCACGGCACTGGTAACAATCGCTTAACGAAACAGGGGCAGTATGAACTATCGTATTATTCCGGTCACCGCATTTTCCCAGAACTGTTCATTGATCTGGTGTGAGCAAACTCGCCTGGCCGCACTGGTTGATCCGGGCGGCGATGCGGAAAAAATCAAACAGGAAGTTGACGCCAGCGGTCTGACGCTAATGCAGATCCTGCTGACGCATGGTCATCTGGACCACGTTGGCGCAGCGGCGGAACTGGCACAACACTACGGCGTGCCAGTGCTTGGCCCGGAAAAAGAAGATGAGTTCTGGCTGCAAGGCTTGCCTGCGCAGAGTCGCATGTTTGGCCTGGAAGAGTGTCAGCCATTAACGCCAGATCGCTGGCTGAATGAAGGCGACACTATCAGCATAGGGAATGTGACTTTACAGGTGTTACATTGCCCAGGGCATACGCCAGGCCATGTGGTTTTCTTTGATAATCAGGCAAAACTGTTGATTTCTGGCGACGTCCTTTTCAAAGGCGGAGTAGGGCGCAGTGACTTCCCACGAGGCGATCACAATCAACTGATTTCTTCAATCAAAGATAAATTGCTGCCATTGGGGGATGACGTGACATTTATTCCGGGTCACGGACCATTATCCACTCTTGGTTATGAGCGCCTGCATAATCCCTTCCTGCAAGACGAAATGCCCGTCTGGTAAAAGCACATAAAAAAGCCCGCTTTTAATGCGGGCCTGGATTTCTGGCAAAGTGCGCTTTGTTTATGCCGGATGCGGCGCGAGCACCTTATCCAGCTTACAAAATCGTGCAAATTCAAAATATTGCAGGGGACGCATAGGTCTGATAAGCGTAGCGCATCAGGCAATGTTGCGTTTGTCATCAGTCTCAGCCCGCTTTCAGCGGGCTTCATCGGTTTTAACGCTTACAGCACAGCCACAATCGCTTCGCACAGCGGCGCCATGTTATCTGGCGTCATTCCGGCCACGTTTACGCGACCAGAAGCAACAGCATACACGCCAAACTCTTCACGCAGACGCAGTACCTGTTCTTTTGTCAGGCCACTGAAAGAGAACATACCATTCTGTTTGATGATAAAGCTAAAGTCGCGGTTTGCGCCTTTCTCCTGCAGTGTATTAACAAATAACTGACGCATACGCTGAATGCGCTGGCGCATATCGGTCAGCTCTTGTTCCCAGATCGCACGCAAAGCCTCGTTGCTCAGGATCGTGGCAACAACCGAAGCCCCGTGAGCCGGTGGGTTAGAATAGTTTGCGCGAATTACTGCTTTCATCTGGCTGAATGCACGATCGACAGTTTCACTGTCTGCGGCAACCAGAGTACAAGCGCCAACACGCTCGTTGTACAGGCCAAAGTTCTTAGAGTAGGAACTGGCGACGATCAGCTCTTTATGCAGAGCCGCGAAAGCGCGCAGACCTTCAGCATCCTCTTCCAGACCACGGGCGAAACCCTGGTAAGCGAAGTCAAATAGCGGAAGCCAGCCTTTCTCAACAGAAAGCTGCGCCAGTGTTTGCCATTGCTCCAGTGTAGGATCGATGCCGGTAGGGTTATGGCAGCAGCCGTGGAACAGGACAACGTCACCAGCCTGAGCTTCGTTCAGACTGTTAACTAAAGCGTCGAAGTCCAGAGTGTGATTTTCCGCATCGTAATAAGCGTATTCACGAACTTCCAGACCCGCAGAGTTAAATACGCTCTTATGGTTTGGCCAGCTTGGGTTGCTCACCCATACACGCTTAACGCTGGTATTTTTTGCCAGGAAATCGGCAGCTACACGTAATGCACCGGTACCACCTGGGGTCTGGGCTGTACGTGCGCGTTTGTCATTGATTAAGGCGCTACCTTTACCAAACAGCAGTTCCTGAGTACAACGACCAAATTCAGGAATACCGTCAATGCCGAGGTAGTTTTTGGTGGTTTCATTTTCGAGCAGATACTGTTCAGCCTTTTTAACGCTGGTCAATACCGGGGTTTTGCCCGTCTCATCTTTATAGACACCAATCCCGAGGTTAATTTTGCCGGGACGTTCATCGGCACGAAACAGATCGGCCAGGCCCAGAATCGGGTCGGCAGGAGCGGCGGTAATGTTCTCAAACATGACGAGGTTCCATTATGGTTACAGAAGGGAAGTCCGCTATCAGGGTAACGGGAGATTTACAAAATTCCAACTATTACTGATGAAAACGCAGGCTGTTTTTTCAAGACGTGAGATTGCTCTGGAAGGCATAAAAAAACAGGACCAAAGTCCTGTTTTTTCGGCATTTAACAAAGAGGTCTGCTATTAGAACTGGTAAACGATACCTACAGCAACGGTATCATCAGAACCTACGCCCAGTTTGTTGTCAGAATCGATCTGGTTGATGATGTAGTCAACATAAGTGGACATGTTTTTGTTGAAGTAGTAGGTTGCGCCCACTTCAACGTAGTTCACCAGATCAACATCACCGATGCCTTCTACGTCTTTCGCTTTAGATTTGGTGTAAGCGATGGACGGACGCAGACCAAAGTCAAACTGGTATTGCGCAACTAACAGAACGTCTTGCGTTTTGTTGGCAAAGCCACCAGTGATCGGGGTAGCGTTACGGGTTTCACCGTAGTTTGCTGCCAGGTAGATGTTATTTGCATCATACTTCAGGCCAGTTGCCCACTGTTCAGCTTTTTTACCCTGGCCGAGAGGCTGAGCTTCTTGCAGGTCGGTGCGGTCAGCTGCACCATAAGCACCAACGATACCAAAGCCTTCGAATTCGTAGCTGATGGAACCGCCAACACCGTCGCCGTTAGAACGTCGTGCAGTATCACGCTCGTTTTTACCGAGGTACTGAACAGCGAAGTTCAGGCCGTCAACCAGACCAAAGAAGTTGGAGTTACGGTAAGTTGCAACGCCGCCAACACGACCTACGAAGAAGTCATCGCTGTATGCGGTATCACCACCGAACTCTGGCAGCATATCGGTGTAGCCCAGTGCGTCATAAACAACACCGTAATTACGACCATAATCGAAAGAACCTACGTCAGCGTATTTCAGACCAGCGAATGCCAGACGGGTTTTGTTGCCAGTTTGAGCGTCAGCACCTTCAGAGTTATTACCCTGGAAGTTGTATTCCCACTGACCATAACCGGTCAGATCGGAATTGATTTGAGTTTCCCCTTTAAAACCAAGACGGGCATAGGTCATGTCACCATTGCCACCGTAACTGTTTTCACCGTTATCCTTGGAAAAATAATGCAGACCGACAGCTTTACCGTACAGATCTACTTTATTGCCATCTTTGTTATAGATTTCTGCAGCGTTTGCAGTACCTGCTACTAACAGAGCAGGGACAATCACTGCCAGAATATTGCGCTTCATCATTATTTATTACCCTCATGGTTTTTTTTATAACACCTGCCACTGCCGCCAATAAGTTCTGTCAATGAATCTTTACGGAACTATTGATGAGAGTTTGGTGTTTTATGTATCTGCAGGCATCTTTCCATTCAAACTAACGTTTCGCTACCGTGAAAGTGCTACAAAGATAAAGATATAGTTACAAAAAGCAAAAATGTGTAACCAATAGTAAAATTTAAGGAACTTTGTGAACGCCGTCATATTTCCATTGGACTTTAATGATATTTGCAGTGGATTTTATCTATTTATATGATTTTCTTATATTTAAATTAACTAAACGAAAATTTTCTTTCTGATCATTTATCCCCGCATTCACACTGAATCACGCTTTCAGGCGTCCAGAAAGCCAAAAATAAGTATAAAAATTGTGCTATCAGATAAGAAATTGCTAATCCGCAATAAGACTGTGGGTTAATTTTTTGTTCGCAAATATTTCAGAGAAATATTCCGTAACAGGAAGAGGGGCCTTGAGGGGTTGCAAATAGATTGATTGACTTAACAAACAGATAACTTGACAGAAGGGGATAAAAAAAGAGCCAGCGTGCGCTGGCTCTTTCAGGAAGTGAATTAGAAGCTGGCGTTACGCGGAGTACGTGGGAAAGGAATCACGTCACGCACGTTCTGTACGCCGGTCACGTAGGCAATCAGGCGTTCAAAGCCAAGACCGAAACCGGAATGTGGAACAGTACCGTAGCGACGCAGATCGCGATACCACCAGTAATCTTCTTTGTTCAGGCCCATCTCCAGCATACGCTCATCCAGCACGTCCAGACGCTCTTCACGCTGCGAACCACCAATGATCTCACCGATACCCGGCGCCAGAACGTCCATTGCGGCAACGGTTTTACCGTCTTCGTTAAGACGCATATAGAACGCTTTAATGTCTTTCGGATAGTTTTTAACCACTACCGGTGCTTTAAAATGTTCTTCCGCCAGATAACGCTCGTGCTCGGAAGAGAGATCTACACCCCAGTAAACCGGGTTTTCAAACTTCCTGCCGCAGTTTTCAAGGATGGTGACTGCGTCGGTGTAATCAACCTGGGCGAAGTCTGCTTCAATGAAGCGTTCCAGACGTGAAACGGCATCTTTATCTACGCGTTCAGCGAAGAATTTCATGTCGTCAGCGCGTTCTTCGAGAACTGCTTTGAAGACATATTTCAGCATGGCTTCAGCCAGACCGGCGATATCGTTCAGGTTAGCAAACGCGACTTCTGGCTCCAGCATCCAGAATTCCGCCAGGTGACGGCTGGTGTTGGAGTTTTCAGCACGGAAGGTCGGGCCGAAGGTATAAATTTTCGACAGCGCACAGGCATAGGTTTCGCCGTTCAACTGACCAGATACGGTCAGGAAAGACTCTTTACCGAAGAAGTCTTTATCGAAATCGACTTTGCCCTGATCGTTACGCGGCAGGTTTTCCAGATCCAGCGTTGAAACGCGGAACATTTCGCCAGCGCCTTCGGTATCGGACGCGGTAATCAGCGGCGTAGAAACCCAGAAGAAGCCCTGCTCGTTAAAGAAGCGATGCAGCGCCTGTGCCAGCGTGTGGCGAACGCGCGCTACTGCGCCAATCAGGTTGGTACGCGGACGCAGGTGAGCGACTTCACGCAGATATTCGATGCTGTGGCGTTTTGCGGCCATCGGGTAAGTGTCTGGATCTTCAACCCAACCGGCAACTTCAACGTTGCTGGCCTGAATTTCAAATTGTTGCCCCTGGCCCGGCGATGCCACGACTTTACCCGTCACAATGACCGAGCAACCGGTGGTCAGACGCAGTACGTCTTCATTGTAATTGGGCAGAGAATTATTGATGACAGCCTGTACAGGATCAAAGCAGGAACCGTCATAAACGGCGAGGAAGGAGATGCCAGCTTTTGAATCTCGGCGGGTACGTACCCATCCGCGCACGGTGACTTCGCTGTCAACGGCTATGCGGCCCTGGAGTACGTCGGCTACAGGCACAACGCTCATAATATTCTCTCTGTTAATAGTCGGAAAAAATAAACACTTGTCCACCCGTCAATGGGGGGATACCTATGTTACCTGGCATCTGCAATCAGACAAGCAGAATTCGCAGATGGGACAAAAGATTTCGGAATAAAAGGCAAAAAAGGGAGCCGTTATGGCTCCCTGATGATATTAACTGGCTTTTTTAATGTGCGGAAGGTCGAATGCTTTACGCAACGCGCGGACAAACGCTTTGTCATGGCAGATAGTTTTGCCAGGGCTGTCAGAAAGTTTCGCCACCGGTTTACCGTTACACTCCACCAGTTTAATCACGATATTCAAGGGTTTTACCTGAGGAATATCACAAGTCAGGCGTGTGCCAATGCCAAAACTTAATTGCACGCGAGAAGAGAAGTGGCGATAAAGCTCAACCGCGTTAGGTAAATCCAGATTGTCGGAGAAAACCAGTATTTTGCTTTGCGGATCAATCCCCAGTTTCTCATAATGTGCAATCGCTTTTTCGCCCCATTCTACCGGGTCGCCAGAGTCATGACGCAAGCCCTGATAGCGGCTGGCAAACTCCACGCCGAAATCACGTAAAAATGCATCCATCGTAATACAGTCGGTTAACGCAATCCCCAGTTGATCGGGATACTCTTCCAGCCAGGCAGCAAGTGCAGCTCGCTGGCTGTTGGCAAGATCCGGGCTGATTTGCTGATGTGCCTGGAACCATTCGTGTGCCTGGGTTCCCATCGGCGTGAGGGAAAGACGACGCGCCAGATCGTAGTTGCTGGTGCCAACGAACCACTTTTCCTGTTGCAGACGTTTAACGATGGTTTCTTGTACTTCGCGAGAAAAACGGCGGCGAGTGCCGAAATCCATCAGATGGAAGCGCGACATATCAAGGTCGGCGGTTAACGCCGAGAAGTTGACTAATTTGCTTTCCAGAGTGTCGAGGGCTTGCGCAACGTCGGCCTGCGGTGAGCGATAGCGATGTACCAGTTCACTAATCACCGCCAGCAACGGGACTTCCCATAGGATGACTTCACGCCACGGACCGCTTAAACGAATATCCAGCTTACCGTTATCGTTGCTAACAGTGACCTGTTCCGGATTAAAGCGGAATTCACGCAGCCAGTCGAGATAGTCGGCTTTAAAGAAAGGCAGGGCAGAGAGCCACTGATATTCATCATCCCGCAGGCACAAGTTTTCCATCGCCTGAACCTGTTCACGAATAGCATCGGCATAAATACCCAGCAGATCGTCACCACGGCAACGAAATTCCGCCGCGACATGCACATCATAGTAGTGATGAAACACGGCTTGCTGCATATGCAACTTATAAGCATCTGTATCCAGCAACGAGTGCAGAACAGGAGAAGCGAATTGTGTCATAGGTGCGCAGTAGCGTCCTCTTACGGGAGCGTTTAGTACAATAAACATCTTAGGAAACTGCTGGAGTATACCTTGTTTCGCAATTTATTGAACCCCGATCACACCATATGCCACCTTTATGGTCGATAGCGTTGCGCTGTGTATGTTATACAAATGTAGCAATAAAAGCGTTTGTACCTGAAAAGATGAAGATTCTGCGTAGCGAGATTTACGCAACAGGAATAGACTGAACACCAGACTCTATAAAAGATGCTAAAGGTTATTTATGACTCAACAGCCACAAGCCAAATACCGTCACGATTATCGTGCGCCGGATTACCAGATTACTGATATTGACTTGACCTTTGACCTGGACGCGCAAAAGACGGTAGTTACCGCAGTCAGCCAGGCTGTCCGTCACGGTGCATCAGATGCACCGCTTCGTCTTGATGGCGAAGATCTTAAACTGGTTTCTATTCATATTAATGATGAGCCGTGGACCGCCTGGAAAGAAGAAGAGGGCGCACTGGTCATCAGTAATTTACCGGAGTGTTTTACGCTCAAGATTGTTAATGAAATTAGTCCGGCAGCGAATACCGCGCTGGAAGGACTTTATCAGTCAGGCGATGCGCTTTGCACCCAGTGTGAAGCCGAAGGTTTCCGCCATATTACGTATTATCTTGACCGCCCGGACGTGCTGGCGCGTTTTACCACCAAAATTATTGCCGATAAAACCAAATATCCATTCCTGCTTTCCAACGGTAACCGCGTTGCGCAAGGCGAGCTGGAAGATGGACGTCACTGGGTGCAGTGGCAGGATCCGTTCCCGAAACCGTGCTACCTGTTTGCGCTGGTGGCAGGCGACTTTGATGTACTGCGCGACACCTTCACCACGCGTTCTGGTCGCGAAGTAGCGCTGGAACTGTATGTCGATCGCGGCAACCTTGATCGCGCGCCGTGGGCGATGACCTCGCTGAAAAATTCCATGAAGTGGGATGAAGAACGCTTCGGCCTGGAGTATGACCTCGACATCTATATGATTGTTGCGGTGGATTTCTTCAATATGGGCGCAATGGAGAATAAAGGTCTGAATATCTTTAACTCCAAGTATGTACTGGCGCGCACCGACACCGCCACCGACAAAGATTACCTCGATATTGAACGCGTTATTGGTCACGAGTATTTCCACAACTGGACCGGTAACCGTGTGACCTGCCGCGACTGGTTCCAGCTCAGCCTGAAAGAAGGTTTAACCGTCTTCCGCGATCAGGAATTCAGCTCTGACCTCGGCTCCCGCGCGGTAAACCGTATCAATAATGTGCGCACCATGCGCGGATTGCAGTTTGCGGAAGATGCCAGCCCGATGGCGCACCCAATCCGCCCGGATATGGTCATTGAGATGAACAACTTCTACACCCTGACCGTTTACGAGAAGGGCGCGGAAGTGATTCGTATGATCCACACCCTGCTGGGCGAAGAAAACTTCCAGAAAGGGATGCAGCTCTATTTCGAGCGCCATGATGGCAGTGCAGCGACCTGTGACGACTTTGTTCAGGCAATGGAAGATGCGTCGAATGTCGATCTCTCCCATTTCCGCCGTTGGTACAGCCAGTCCGGCACGCCAGTTGTGACCGTCAAAGACGACTACAATCCGGAAACTGAGCAGTACACCCTGACCATCAGCCAGCGCACGCCAGCCACACCGGATCAGGCAGAAAAACAGCCGCTGCATATTCCGTTTGCCATCGAACTGTATGATAACGAAGGCAAAGTGATCCCGTTGCAGAAAGGCGGTCATCCGGTCAATTCCGTGCTGAACGTCACTCAGGCAGAACAGACCTTTGTCTTTGATAATGTCTACTTCCAGCCGGTGCCTGCGCTGCTGTGCGAATTCTCTGCGCCAGTGAAACTGGAATATAAGTGGAGCGATCAGCAACTGACCTTCCTGATGCGTCATGCGCGTAATGATTTTTCCCGCTGGGATGCGGCGCAAAGCCTGCTGGCGACCTACATCAAGCTGAACGTCGCCCGTCATCAGCAAGGACAGCCGCTGTCTCTGCCGGTGCATGTGGCTGATGCTTTCCGCGCGGTGCTACTCGATGAGAAGATTGACCCGGCACTGGCGGCAGAAATCCTCACGCTGCCATCCGTCAATGAAATGGCGGAACTGTTCGATATCATTGATCCGATTGCCATTGCCGAAGTGCGCGAAGCACTCACCCGTACTCTGGCGACTGAATTGGCGGATGAGCTGCTGGCAATCTATAACGCGAATTACCAGAGCGAGTATCGCGTTGAGCATGAAGATATTGCGAAACGGACGCTACGTAATGCCTGCCTGCGCTTCCTCGCTTTTGGTGAAACGCATCTGGCTGATGTGCTGGTGAGCAAGCAGTTCCACGAAGCGAACAATATGACCGATGCGCTGGCGGCGCTCTCTGCGGCGGTTGCTGCGCAGTTGCCATGCCGTGACAAGTTGATGCAGGAATACGACGATAAGTGGCATCAGGACGGTCTGGTGATGGATAAATGGTTTATCCTGCAAGCTACCAGCCCGGCGGCGAATGTGCTGGAGACGGTGCGAGGCCTGTTGCAGCATCGCTCATTTACCATGAGTAACCCGAACCGTATTCGTTCGTTGATCGGCGCGTTTGCGGGCAGCAACCCGGCAGCGTTCCATGCCGAAGATGGCAGCGGTTACCAGTTCCTGGTGGAAATGCTTACCGACCTGAACAGCCGTAACCCGCAGGTGGCTTCACGTCTGATTGAGCCGTTGATTCGCCTGAAACGTTACGATGCCAAACGTCAGGAGAAAATGCGCGCGGCGCTGGAACAGTTGAAAGGGCTGGAAAATCTCTCTGGCGATCTGTACGAGAAGATAACTAAAGCTCTGGCTTGATACAAATATGCCTGATGCGACGCTGACGCGTCTTATCAGGCCTACAAACTCGTTGAAATTGCTGGTTTTGTTGGCTGGATAAAGCGTTCACGCCGCATCCGGCAACCGTGTTCAACTGCCTGATGCGACGCTGACGCGTCTTATCAGGCCTACAAACTCGTTGAAATTGCTGGTTTTGTTGGCTGGATAAAGCGTTCACGCCGCATCAGGCAACCGTGTCCAACTGCCTGATGCGACGCTTGACGCGTCTTATCAGGCCTACAAGCCCGTTGAAACTGCTGGTTTTGTGCGCCGCATCCGGCATATTAACCTTGACGCCGAATCGGTTGTTCAGAATGCCCACGATGCATCACCCTTTGCAACACTTCCGCTTCCAGCTCCGCTAATCGCACTGACCCTAACCGGCGCGGACGGGGGATATCCACTGTCAAATCCAGACCAATTTTTCCCTCTTCAATTAACAACACCCGGTCAGCCATTGCTACCGCTTCGCTCACATCATGCGTCACCAACAGTACGGTAAAGCCGTGCTCCTGCCAAAGTGACACAATCAAATCCTGCATCTCGAGTCGCGTTAAGGCGTCCAGTGCCCCGAGCGGTTCATCAAGCAACAATAAACCCGGTCGATGAATCAACGCTCTTGCCAGCGCCACTCGCTGTTTCTGCCCGCCTGAAAGTGCGGCAGGCCATTCCCCGGCGCGATTCTCCAGTCCTACCGCAGCCAACGCCCGACGCGCGGCATCGCGCCACTGGCCTTTAAGGCCTAACCCAACGTTATCAATCACCGATTTCCACGGCAGCAGACGCGCATCCTGAAACATCATTCGCGTATCATCCTGAATCTCGGCCAGCGGTGTTGTGCCTGCCAGCACATCGCCTGCGGTTGGCGTTTCCAGCCCGGCCAGCAGGCGCAGCAGGGTACTTTTGCCACCACCGCTGCGGCCCACCACCGCCACAAACTGACCTGCCGGAATATGTAAATCCAGTTGGTTCAGGACGATATTTTCCGCGTAATGTTTGCTTACTGCATTGAGCAACAATGGTGTGCCCTGGTTCAGACGAGCCGTATTCATACCGTGGCCTCCTTCAGATGATAAGCCGGGTTCCAGCGCAACCAGAGACGCTCTAACAGCTGCGCGCTGACGTCAGCAAGTTTGCCGAGCAGGGCGTAAAGAATAATAGCGACTACCACCACGTCCGTTTGCAAAAACTCCCGCGCATTCATCGCCAGATAACCAATACCGGAATTGGCAGAAATGGTTTCGGCAACAATCAGCGTCAGCCACATCAGGCCCAACGCAAAACGCACGCCGACCATAATTGAGGGCAGGGCGCCAGGCAGGATCACATGGATAAACAGCGGTAATCCGGATAAGCCATAGCTTCGCGCCATTTCCACCAGCCCGCGATCGATATTACGGATGCCGTGCCAGGTATTGATATAAATGGGGAAAAGCGTGCTGAGCGCCACCAGAAAGATTTTTGCGGATTCATCAATGCCAAACCACAAAATCACCAGCGGGATCAGCGCCAGATGCGGCACGTTGCGCAACATCTGAATTGAGGTATCCAGCAGCCTTTCTCCCCAGCGCGACAGTCCGCTAATCAGCCCCAGAATCAACCCCAGCGATCCGCCAATTGAAAAGCCAATCAGCGCCCGCCAGGAGCTGATCGCCAGATGCTGCCACAATTCGCCGCTGGCGGAGAGCGTCCAGAACGCCATCACCACCCCTTCCGGTGAGGGCAAAATACGCGTCGACAGCCAGCCAACCGAGGAGGCCAGTTGCCACACCGCCACGATGCCCACCGGTAAAAACCAGGGGGCAACGCGCAATAACCACTTCTTCACTGGCGTTACCATCATCGTGTTCCTTAGCTTTGCGCGACTTTACGGGGGATAAAATCATTCGCCACTGCTTCGCCTTGCGGATTCAGCGGTTGTGGCTGGGGAATTTCCGGGATGGCGATATCCAGATGCGGGAACAGTAACTCGCCGACCCGATACGCTTCTTCCAGATGCGGGTAGCCCGAAAGCACAAAACTGTCGATGCCAAGTGCGGCGTATTCGTTGATTCGCGCAGCGACCGTCGGACCATCGCCCACCAGCGCCGTCCCGGCACCACCGCGTACTAAGCCAACGCCCGCCCATAAATTGGGGCTGATCTCCAGATTGTCGCGCTTGCCATTATGCAGCGCCGCCATTCGCTGTTGTCCTACGGAATCCGTCCGAGCGAATGCGGCCTGTGCTTTGGCGATAGTTTCATCATCAAGATGCGAGATTAGCCGCTCGGCGGCCTGCCACGCTTCGTCGTTAGTTTCACGAACAATCACATGCAGACGAATACCGAAACGAATTTTGCGTCCATGCGCGGCAGCTTTCGCACGCACTTGTTCGATTTTCTCTTTAACCAGTTCCGGCGGTTCGCCCCAGGTGAGATAAAGATCAACCTGTTCGGCGGCCAGATCCTGGGCGATGTCTGACGATCCACCAAAGTAAAGCGGGGGGTAGGGCTGTTGAATTGGTGGAAAGAGCAGTTTGGCTCCCCGCACATGAATATGTTTACCGTTGAAATCGACGGTTTCCCCCAGCAATAAGCGCCGCCAGACCTGGGTAAATTCCGCCGAGGCTTCGTAGCGCTCGCTATGATCAAGGAACACGCCGTCGCCTGCCAGCTCTTGTGGATCGCTGCCTGTGACCAGGTTAAACAACGCGCGTCCGTTAGAGAGACGATCAAGCGTGGCGGCCTGGCGGGCGGCAACGGTAGGTGAGGTTACGCTGGGGCGCAGGGCGACAAGAAACTTCAGCCGCTGCGTCACCGGGATCATCGACGCCGCCACCAGCCACGCATCTTCACACGATCGCCCCGTTGGAATTAGCGCACCGGTATAGCCCAGACGATCCGCCGCTTGCGCAATTTGTTGCAGATAACCATGATCAACCGGGCGTGAACCTTCTTCCGTTCCCAGATAATGCCCGTCACCGTGGGTCGGTAAAAACCAGAACATATTCAGACTCATAATTGTTTTCCTTCCAGTTGCGTGGGCTGCCAGATGCGCTGGCGAATATCGACTTTTTTCGGCACCAGACGGTTTTCATAAAACAGATCTGCCGTTTGCTGCTGTAAGGCGGCAACCTCGGCGTTAACCGGTTTGATGGTGGTGGGAGGACGATGATCCAGATACGAAGCAATTACCGGAGCCGGTAAGCCCATTGTTTTTGCCAGTAAAGCGATGCTTTGCTCGCGCTGGCTGCGGGTTAATGAATCGGCCTCACTAAAGGTTGTGAGCACACCCTGAATAAAGGTGCCGTTTTTTTCTGCATAGGGACGAGCTGCCAGATAAAACGATCCGGTTTGATTGAGACTAGTGCCATCTTTCAACACCCGCACGCCGCCCTGTAATAACGCGGCGGAGTAGTAGGGATCCCAGATAGCCCAGGCGTCGACGTTACCTTGCTGGAACGCGGCGCGGGCATCGGCGGGCGTCAGGTAAGTGGGCTGGATATCGGTGAATTTAAGCCCGGCCTGTTGCAGGGCGCGCAGTAAAAGGTTGTGCGAACTGGAACCTTTCTGAAAGGCAATTTTGTGACCTTTAAGATCGGCTACGGTTTTGATCGGACTGTTTTCTGGAACCAGAATCACTTCGGCTTTTGGCTTCGGCGGCTCGACGCCCACGTACACCAAATCAGCCCCGGCGGCCTGAGCAAAGATGGGTGGAATATCCCCCGTACTGCCGAGATCAATACTGCCAACGTTTAACGCCTCCAGCATTTGCGGACCTGCGGGAAACTCCACCCAGGAGATTTTTGTTTGCGGATAGCGTTTTTCCAGTAACTGGTGGCTTTTTGCCAGCACCATACCAATGCTACCTTTCTGGTAGCCAATATGTAACGCTTCTGGAGTCGACTCCGTAGCAACTGCAAGTGTTGAGACGCTAAGTAATCCCGCCAGCGCCAGTTTAATGATGTTACGCATGGGCATTACCTCGCAGAGAATGAAGGTCAGGAACCTGAACATCCCGACGGTGCAGCGCCTGCCAGAAAGTTTCCAGGGCGGTATCAAGACGGGTTTGCAGATTTGGCGTGAATAGCGGCTTGTGCTGGTAATCAATCACCTGGGAGTCATCGGCAAACACGCCGTGCAGGATCTCCTGGGCTTTCAGCGCACTTAAAACTGGTTTAAGGGCGTAATCGACCGCCAGCAGATGAGCCACCGTGCCGCCCGTCGCCAGTGGCAGTACCACTTTGCCTTGCAAAGCGCGTTCTGGTAGCAGGTCGAGCAGGGTTTTCAGCGCGCCGGAATAGGCGGCTTTATACACAGGTGTGGCGACAATCAGCCCATCGGCCTGTTGTAGCTGTTCGGTGAAGGTCTTGAGTGCCGGACTATCGAAACGGGCATAGAGCAGATCTTCCGGGGCGAAGTTTTGCAGATTCCAGTGATAAACCTCAACATCCAGGCCATTCAGTTTTTCCCGCGCATATTCCAGTAAGGAACTGGAGCGAGAAGGAAAGCGAGGACTACCCGCCAGGGTGATGACACGCATACTCTCTCCTTATAACCAATTGTTCTTGTTTTGTTAACATTGATAACAATTCGGTCAGTCTGACAGAGGGCGTTCGTGAGTCGAAATGATTTATCTGAAGAAGGAAAGCCAAAAAAAGCATAAAAAAGCGCAACAAGAAAACGTTTGCTATTTTTTGCCGCAGGTCAATTCCCTTTTGCTGCGAACTCGCACATAATACGCCCCCGGTTTGCACACCGGGAATCCAGGAGAGTTCATGTACTACCCCTTCGTTCGTAAAGCCCTTTTCCAGCTCGATCCAGAGCGCGCACACGAGTTTACTTTTCAACAATTACGCCGCATCACCGGAACACCGTTTGAAGCGCTTGTTCGGCAAAATGTTCCAGCGAAGCCGGTTAACTGTATGGGACTGACCTTTAAAAACCCGCTTGGCCTGGCTGCCGGTCTTGATAAAGACGGGGAGTGTATTGATGCCCTTGGTGCAATGGGATTTGGATCGATCGAGATCGGTACTGTCACCCCGCGTCCACAACCAGGAAACGACAAACCGCGTCTTTTTCGCCTGGTCGATGCTGAAGGTTTAATAAACCGTATGGGCTTTAATAACCTCGGCGTTGATAACCTTGTAGAGAACGTTAAAAAAGCCCACTACGACGGTGTTCTGGGAATCAATATCGGCAAAAATAAAGATACGCCGGTTGAGCAAGGCAAAGATGACTATCTGATTTGTATGGAAAAAATCTACGCCTATGCAGGATATATTGCCATCAATATTTCATCACCAAATACCCCGGGATTACGCACTCTGCAATATGGCGAAGCACTGGATGATTTATTAACGGCAATTAAAAATAAACAAAATGATCTGCAAGCGCACCACCATAAATATGTACCAATAGCAGTGAAGATCGCGCCGGATCTTTCTGAAGAAGAGTTGATCCAGGTTGCCGATAGTTTAGTTCGCCATAATATTGATGGCGTCATTGCAACTAATACTACCCTCGATCGTTCTTTAGTTCAGGGAATGAAAAATTGCGATCAAACCGGTGGCTTAAGTGGTCGTCCCTTACAATTAAAAAGTACGGAAATTATTCGTCGCTTGTCGCAGGAATTAAACGGCCGCTTACCGATTATTGGTGTTGGTGGTATTGACTCGGTAATCGCTGCTCGCGAGAAGATAGCTGCGGGAGCTTCTTTGGTGCAAATTTATTCCGGTTTTATTTTTAAAGGTCCGCCGCTGATTAAAGAAATCGTTAACCATATCTAATTATTTCTTTCATTTTCTCTTTATAAGATAATCAGGGCTTTATTTTCAGCCCTGGTTGTTTTATATTCATTGCTGTTACTTATTTAGACATTTTGTACTTTTTTGTTGAGGTTATTAAGCGAAGCGACAATGGAATATGTTGCAGTGGATTTATAGGGTAGAGGAGACGCATATGCGAATTAAACCAGACGATAACTGGCGTTGGTATTATGATGAAGAGCATGATCGAATGATGCTTGATTTAGCCAATGGCATGCTATTTCGCTCACGTTTTGCGCGCAAAATGTTGACACCAGATGCCTTTTCTCCAGCGGGATTCTGCGTTGATGACGCCGCGCTCTATTTCTCGTTTGAAGAAAAATGCCGCGACCTTAACTTATCAAAAGAACAAAAAGCTGAACTGGTGCTTAATGCGCTGGTGGCAGTTCGTTATCTCAAACCGCAAATGCCGAAAAGCTGGCATTTTGTTTCTCATGGTGAAATGTGGTCGCCAGTGCCGGGTGATGCAGCCTGTGTCTGGTTAAGCGATACCAATGAACAAGTCAGCCTGCTGGTTGTTGAATCTGGCGAAAATGCCGCGCTGTGTCTCCTTGCGCAGCCTTGTGTTGTCATCGCTGGTCGCGCCATGCAACTGGGTGACGCCATCAAAATTATGAATGACAGACTGAAACCTCATATGAGTTATGACAGCTTCAGCCTTGAACAGGCCGTTTAACCTTTCAGTTTCAATGCAGTCTTCGGTACACAACTACAGCAAAGAATTGTCCCGTCGTCGCTCATAGCTGATTTTTTCAGCGGGGTGACTTCGCCTTCCAGAAGCTGAACCCGACAACTTCCGCATATGCCCGCGCGGCAAGAATAGGGGATCCGAATCCCTTGATTTTCTAATTGCTCCAACAAAACCTGTTGATTATTACCGCGAAATGCCAGTCCTTGCCAGTCGATATCTACATTTGCATCCATTTGCTGCGTTGTCGGGAGAGTATCGTCTGCGGCTGCCGCGCCGTAGATTTTCGCCGGTGCAGTTGCAAGAATTTCCACTGCATCACCAACACGAACAACGCCACTATTGCGGGCAATTAAATTCTGACCAAAATCGACATCGCCATTATCCTGGGCAGTGCGGAATGATTGCAGCGTTTTTAACGGTTCGCCTGCCGGATGCTTTTGTCCTTTTTCCGGGCTGACAGTGGTGAAAATACAGCGGCTGCAGGGCTTTACCACGTCAAACACCACATCGCCAATGCGAATCACTTTCCAGGTATCTTCTTCCCAGGCTGCCGCGCCGGAAACCACCAGATTGGGGCGAAATTGCTCCATTTTTACACTTGCCGGGCAGCGTTGCTGCACATCACGCAGTGAGGCTTCATTAGCGAGCAGATACGGATAGCCATCAGCAAACGACAAGGGTACAGTGTTATGGCGTCTTACGCGCCGTGTCATCTGCGGTCCTACCCAGCGCAGTTGCACTTCACGGGAGAAAAAGCCGCTTAACCATTTGTTGATCTCATCTGGCGCAATGCGTGCAGTAAAATGGTTACCCCACACTTCGGTTGGCGCGTCCTGCATAGCGAAATCAGCAAAACGGATGTATGCGCTGCTGCCATCTGGCGCGGTGAGATGTAAGCCGTCATGCACGGGCGAAGGGGTAAACCGCACCATCTGCGGAAACTGGCGGGCAGTAATAAACCTACCGTCAGGTTCTGTGACCATGAAGATGCGATCGAAGGCCAGACCGCTGACATCAGCCAGAGCATGTGTCAGACCGATGCCGCGCATCGATTTAACAGGATGAATAAAAAGCCGGGTTAATATCGTCACGGTGCGGTCCTCAAATGAAAATAAGCCCTCAACTTTATGACATGACGCGCTTATTAGCTATAATGCGCAACAATTTTCTTAGTGCCTATCCCGTTAGGCTATTTTATTTGTCAGTTTAGCCCTGGGCAGTGCTCGAAATCCTCACGTACTGGTGTACGTTCCGGTTTCTCCGTGCTGTCCATGTCCAAACTGACTGCAACAATTACGCCTACTGCGGTAGGCCTTAGAGTAAAAGTGACGATATGAATTCTCTGTTTGCCAGTACGGCCCGTGGGCTGGAAGAGCTGTTAAAAACTGAACTGGAAAACCTGGGGGCCGTTGAATGCCAGGTGGTTCAGGGTGGGGTCCATTTCAAGGGCGACACGCGGCTTGTTTACCAGAGCCTGATGTGGAGTCGCCTGGCCTCGCGTATTATGTTGCCGCTGGGCGAGTGTAAGGTTTACAGCGACTTAGACCTTTATCTCGGCGTTCAGGCGATCAACTGGACAGAGATGTTTAATCCTGGCGCGACCTTTGCTGTCCACTTCAGCGGTCTGAATGACACCATCCGCAACAGCCAGTACGGCGCGATGAAAGTCAAAGATGCGATCGTTGATGCTTTCACCCGTAAGAATCTGCCGCGCCCGAATGTCGATCGCGATGCGCCGGATATCCGCGTGAACGTCTGGCTAAATAAAGAAACCGCCAGCATCGCTCTCGATTTAAGTGGTGATGGTTTGCATCTGCGCGGCTATCGTGATCGTGCGGGTATTGCGCCGATCAAAGAAACTCTGGCGGCGGCAATTGTGATGCGTTCCGGTTGGCAGCCAGGAACACCGCTGCTCGATCCAATGTGTGGTTCTGGTACGTTGTTGATTGAAGCGGCGATGCTGGCGACCGACCGCGCACCGGGCTTGCACCGCGGGCGTTGGGGCTTTAGCGGCTGGGCGCAACATGATGAAGCTATCTGGCAGGAAGTGAAAGCGGAAGCGCAAACTCGTGCCCGTAAAGGCCTGGCGGAGTATAGCTCCCATTTCTACGGTTCGGACAGTGACGCACGTGTGATTCAACGTGCGCGCACTAACGCCCGTCTTGCGGGGATTGGTGAACTGATCACCTTTGAGGTGAAAGATGTCGCGCAACTGACCAATCCGCTGCCGAAAGGGCCGTACGGTACAGTGTTGAGCAACCCGCCATACGGTGAACGTCTGGACAGCGAACCGGCGCTGATTGCGCTGCATAGTCTGCTGGGCCGAATCATGAAAAACCAGTTCGGTGGCTGGAATCTCTCTTTATTCAGTGCCTCGCCGGATCTGTTAAGTTGCCTGCAGTTGCGTGCAGACAAACAGTACAAAGCGAAAAACGGTCCATTAGACTGCGTGCAGAAAAATTACCACGTTGCCGAAAGCACTCCAGACAGCAAACCGGCAATGGTGGCAGAAGACTACGCCAACCGCCTGCGTAAGAATCTCAAAAAATTCGAGAAGTGGGCGCGTCAGGAAGGCATTGAATGCTACCGCCTGTACGACGCCGATCTACCGGAATACAACGTTGCCGTTGACCGCTACGCCGATTGGGTGGTGGTGCAGGAGTATGCGCCGCCGAAAACCATTGATGCGCACAAAGCGCGTCAACGTCTGTTCGATATTATCGCGGCGACCATTTCGGTACTCGGGATTGCGCCAAACAAACTGGTGCTGAAAACCCGTGAACGCCAGAAGGGCAAAAATCAGTACCAGAAACTGGGCGAGAAGGGCGAGTTTCTTGAAGTCACCGAATATAACGCTCACCTGTGGGTGAACCTGACGGATTATCTTGATACTGGTTTGTTCCTCGATCACCGTATCGCCCGTCGTATGCTCGGTCAGATGAGCAAAGGCAAAGATTTCCTCAACCTGTTCTCCTATACCGGGAGCGCCACCGTGCACGCGGGATTAGGCGGCGCGCGCAGCACCACTACGGTGGATATGTCGCGTACCTATCTGGAGTGGGCAGAACGAAACCTGCGCCTTAATGGCTTAACCGGTCGTGCGCATCGCCTCATTCAGGCCGACTGCCTGGCGTGGTTGCGTGAGGCTAATGAACAGTTCGATCTGATCTTTATCGATCCGCCAACCTTCTCTAACTCAAAACGAATGGAAGATGCGTTTGATGTTCAGCGCGATCATCTGGCGCTGATGAAAGATTTGAAACGTCTGCTGCGTGCAGGTGGGACGATCATGTTCTCGAACAACAAACGTGGTTTCCGTATGGATCTTGACGGACTGGCAAAACTGGGACTGAAAGCACAAGAAATTACGCAAAAAACGCTCTCCCAGGATTTCGCCCGTAACCGCCAGATCCACAACTGCTGGCTGATTACCGCAGCCTGAAAGGAATAGTAATGTCATTAATCAGTATGCATGGCGCATGGCTGTCGTTCAGCGACGCGCCGCTTCTCGATAACGCAGAACTGCATATCGAAGATAACGAACGTGTTTGTCTGGTGGGCCGTAACGGTGCAGGCAAATCGACGTTAATGAAAATCCTCAACCGTGAACAGGGGCTGGATGACGGTCGCATTATTTACGAGCAAGATTTGATCGTTGCGCGTTTGCAGCAGGATCCGCCGCGTAACGTTGAGAGTAGCGTTTATGATTTCGTTGCCGAAGGCATTGAAGAACAAGCGGAATACCTGAAACGCTATCACGATATTTCGCGCCTGGTGATGAACGACCCGAGCGAGAAGAATCTCAACGAACTGGCGAAGGTTCAGGAACAGTTGGATCACCACAACCTGTGGCAACTGGAAAACCGCATCAACGAAGTGCTGGCACAGCTGGGATTAGATCCTAACGTTGCGCTGTCGTCGCTTTCCGGCGGCTGGTTGCGTAAAGCCGCATTAGGGCGAGCGCTGGTGAGTAATCCGCGCGTGTTGCTGCTCGATGAACCGACTAACCACCTGGATATTGAAACCATCGACTGGCTGGAAGGTTTCCTGAAAACGTTCAACGGTACGATTATTTTCATCTCCCACGACCGTTCATTTATTCGCAATATGGCGACGCGTATTGTCGATCTCGATCGCGGCAAGCTGGTCACCTATCCGGGTAATTACGACCAGTATTTGTTGGAAAAAGAAGAAGCCCTGCGCGTGGAAGAACTACAAAATGCCGAGTTCGATCGCAAACTGGCACAGGAAGAAGTGTGGATCCGTCAGGGGATCAAAGCGCGTCGTACCCGTAATGAAGGCCGCGTGCGTGCGCTGAAAGCAATGCGTCGCGAACGCGGTGAACGTCGCGAAGTTATGGGTACCGCAAAGATGCAGGTAGAAGAGGCCAGTCGCTCCGGTAAGATCGTTTTCGAAATGGAAGACGTTTGCTACCAGGTTGACGGTAAGCAACTGGTGAAAGATTTTTCTGCCCAGGTACTACGTGGCGATAAAATTGCCCTGATTGGCCCGAATGGCTGTGGCAAAACCACGCTGCTGAAACTGATGCTTGGTCAACTTCAGCCGGACAGCGGACGCATTCATGTCGGCACTAAACTGGAAGTCGCCTATTTTGACCAGCACCGTGCGGAACTCGATCCCGACAAAACGGTGATGGATAACCTTGCTGAAGGTAAGCAAGAGGTGATGGTTAACGGTAAACCGCGCCATGTACTGGGTTATTTACAGGACTTCCTGTTCCATCCGAAACGGGCGATGACGCCGGTGCGCGCGCTCTCTGGCGGGGAACGTAACCGTCTGCTTTTGGCGCGTCTGTTCCTGAAACCCAGTAACTTACTGATCCTCGACGAACCGACCAACGATCTCGATGTTGAAACGCTGGAACTGCTTGAAGAGCTGATCGACAGCTACCAGGGTACAGTATTGCTGGTTAGTCACGATCGTCAGTTTGTTGATAACACCGTAACAGAGTGCTGGATCTTCGAAGGTGGCGGCAAAATTGGCCGTTATGTCGGCGGTTATCACGACGCGCGCGGACAGCAAGAACAGTATGTGGCGTTAAAACAGCCTGCGGTGAAAAAAAACGAAGAAGTAGCTGCGCCGAAAGCAGAAACTGTAAAACGCAGCAGTAGCAAACTAAGCTATAAATTGCAGCGCGAATTAGAACAGCTACCGCAACTGCTTGAAGATTTGGAAGCAAAACTGGAAGCCTTACAGGCGCAGGTGGCAGATGCCTCTTTCTTCAGCCAGCCCCATGAGCATACGCAAAAAGTGCTCGCTGATCTGACTGCCGCTGAACAGGAACTGGAGCAGGCTTTTGAACGTTGGGAGTATCTTGAAGCGTTAAAAAATGGTGGCTGATCGCTAATCAGTTAAGTGAAAAGAGAGACTGCTGACAACGGCCAAATTGTCTGATGCGCTACGCTTGTCTGGCCTGGGTGGAAACGTCAATTTATTGCGTTTCCACGAGCTCCCTGAGCGGATAATGCGGTAGTTCAGCATCCGGCAAGCGAGTGCTATGTCAGCATTCTGTAGAATAGCGCATCATTAAGGAGTACCAATGTGCGAACATCATCATGCCGCGAAGCACATCCTGTGTTCGCAGTGTGACATGCTGGTGGTTTTACCCCACCTTGAGCATGGTCAGAAGGCGGCATGTCCTCGGTGTGGCACAACGTTAACCGTTGCGTGGGATGCCCCTCGACAGCGTCCTACCGCTTATGCGTTGGCTGCACTGTTCATGCTGCTGCTGTCCAACCTGTTCCCTTTTGTCAATATGAACGTTGCAGGGGTAACCAGTGAGATTACGTTGCTGGAAATCCCGGGCGTACTGTTTTCCGAGGACTATGCCAGCCTCGGTACTTTTTTCCTGTTGTTTGTGCAACTGGTCCCTGCGTTTTGCCTGATCACTATTTTACTGTTGGTTAATCGCGCGGAAATACCAGTTCGTTTAAAAGAACAACTGGGGCGGGTACTTTTTCAGCTCAAAACCTGGGGAATGGCGGAGATTTTCCTTGCCGGTGTGTTGGTCAGTTTTGTCAAACTGATGGCTTACGGCAGCATTGGCGTGGGCAGTAGTTTCATTCCCTGGTGTTTATTTTGTGTGCTGCAATTACGCGCCTTTCAGTGCGTTGATCGCCGCTGGTTATGGGATGATATTGCCCCGATGCCAGAGCTTCACCAGACGCTGAAACCGGGCATAACGGGAATACGCCAGGGGCTGCGCTCTTGCTCATGCTGTACGGCAATTCTTCCTGCCGATGATCCAGTGTGTCCGCGCTGTGGCACCAAAGGATATGTTCGACGCAAAAACAGTCTGCAATGGACGCTGGCACTGCTTTTTACGTCGATCATGTTATATCTCCCGGCGAACATCTTACCCATTATGGTGACCGATTTTTTAGGCTCTAAGATGCCGTCGACCATTCTCGCCGGGGTTATCTTATTATGGAGCGAAGGCTCTTATCCGGTTGCCGCCGTCATCTTTTTAGCCAGTATCATGGTGCCAACTTTAAAGATGATCGCCATAGCCTGGCTGTGCTGGGATGCGAAAGGGCACGGCAAGCGTGATAGTGAAAGAATGCATTTGATTTACGAAGTTGTTGAGTTTGTAGGCCGCTGGTCAATGATTGACGTTTTCGTGATAGCGGTGCTCTCGGCGCTGGTGCGTATGGGAGGCTTAATGAGTATTTATCCGGCAATGGGTGCATTAATGTTTGCTTTAGTCGTCATTATGACAATGTTTTCTGCGATGACGTTTGATCCACGTTTGTCGTGGGATCGTCAACCTGAACCAGAGCATGAGGAGTCCTGACAGTATGGAATCTAATAGTGGGGAAGCCAAAATCCAGAAAGTGAAGAACTGGTCCCCTGTGTGGATATTTCCCATCGTTACGGCACTCATCGGGGCCTGGGTACTTTTTTATCATTACAGTCATCAAGGGCCGGAAGTTACCCTGATCACTGCTAATGCGGAAGGAATAGAAGGCGGCAAGACTACCATTAAAAGTCGTAGCGTGGACGTCGGTGTGGTCGAAAGTGCCACGCTGGCTGATGATTTAACGCATGTTGAAATCAAAGCGCGTCTCAACGCCGGTATGGAAAAACTGCTGCACAAAGATACTGTCTTTTGGGTAGTGAAACCACAAATTGGTCGTGAAGGTATTAGTGGCCTTGGTACGTTGCTTTCCGGTGTGTATATCGAGTTGCAACCGGGGGCTGCCGGCAGCAAGCAAACAAAATATGATTTGCTTGATTCTCCACCGTTGGCCCCACCAGATGCCAAAGGGATCCGTGTCATTCTTGACAGCAACAAAGCTGGGCAACTTACGGCGGGAGATCCCGTGCTGTTTCGTGGTTATCGCGTAGGGTCGGTTGAAACCAGCACCTTCGATACCCAGAAGCGTAATATCAGCTATCAACTGTTCATCAATGCGCCTTATGACCGCCTGGTAACGAGCAACGTTCGCTTCTGGAAAGATAGCGGCATAGCGGTGGATCTGACCTCGGCGGGGATGCGCGTAGAGATGGGGTCATTGACGACGTTGCTAAGTGGTGGTGTCAGCTTTGACGTGCCTGAAGGGTTGGATTTGGGACAGCCGGTTGCGCCAAAAACGTCATTCGTTTTGTATGATGATCAGAAGAGTATCCAGGATTCACTGTACACAGATCACATTGATTATCTGATGTTCTTTAAAGATTCGGTACGCGGTCTGCAACCTGGCGCGCCAGTGGAATTCCGCGGTATTCGTCTCGGTACGGTAAGCAAAGTGCCATTCTTTGCGCCGAATATGCGTCAGGTCTTTAACGATGATTATCGCATTCCAGTCATGGTGCGTATTGAACCAGAACGACTGAAAATGCAGTTAGGTGAAAATGCTGATGTGGTAGAACACCTGGCCGAATTGCTGAAGCGCGGTTTACGCGGTTCACTGAAAACCGGGAATCTGGTCACGGGAGCGCTGTACGTCGATCTGGACTTCTATCCAAATGCTCCGGCAATTACCGGTGTGCGTGAGTTTAATGGCTATCAAATAATCCCGACCGTTAGCGGTGGTCTGGCGCAAATCCAGCAACGTCTGATGGAAGCGTTGGATAAGATTAACAAACTGCCGTTGAACCCGATGATTGAACAGGCGACCAGTACGTTGTCGGAAAGTCAGCGCACGATGAAAAACCTGCAGACTACGCTGGATAGTATGAACAAGATCCTTGCCAGCCAGTCGATGCAACAGTTGCCGACGGATATGCAGTCGACACTGCGCGAATTGAACCGCAGCATGCAGGGCTTCCAGCCGGGTTCCGCAGCTTATAACAAGATGGTGGCGGATATGCAGCGTCTTGATCAGGTATTGCGTGAACTGCAACCGGTTCTGAAAACGCTCAACGAGAAGAGCAACGCGCTGGTATTTGAAGCGAAGGATAAAAAAGATCCAGAGCCGAAGAGGGCGAAACAATGAAAAAGTGGCTAGTGACGATAGCGGCACTGTGGCTGGCCGGATGCAGCTCCGGTGAAATTAACAAAAACTATTACCAATTACCTGTGGTGCAGAGCGGTACGCAAAGTACCGCCAGCCAGGGTAACCGCCTGCTATGGGTCGAGCAGGTTTCCGTACCTGATTATCTGGCAGGGAATGGTGTGGTATACCAGACCAGTGATGTGAAGTATGTGATTGCCAATAACAACCTGTGGGCCAGCCCGCTGGATCAACAGTTGCGCAATACCCTGGTCGCTAACCTGAGTGCGCAACTGCCCGGTTGGGTCGTAGCCTCCCAGCCTTTGGGAAGTACCCAGGACACGCTTAATGTGACTGTGACGGAGTTTAACGGCCGTTACGATGGTAAGGTGATTGTGAGTGGCGAATGGCTACTAAACCATCAGGGACAACTGATAAAACGTCCGTTCCGTGTGGAAGGTGTGCAGAATCAGGATGGCTACGATGAAATGGTCAAAGTGCTGGCCAGTGTCTGGAGTCAGGAAGCCGCGACTATTGCGCAAGAGATAAAGCGTCTACCTTAATTATAAAGATTTGTAAATATAACCGTCTCCGGCATGTAGCCTGAGGCGGTTTTTTTGTTTATAAGCCATGAGAAAACTTGTTCCGCTTCACATTTTTTGTACAACCGACATGCCCGTGTAGCTCACAAATATGGCAGTGGCGTGAATTTTGCGCATTGACGGCAGTTATGATTCGCGGTATTGCTTAACTGTGATTGCACATTTAGTAATCACTGTTTTCTTTTCCACCAGAAACCAGTATGAGGGAAACGAGGCATGAAGAGACAAAAACGAGATCGCCTGGAACGGGCACATCAACGTGGTTATCAGGCCGGCATCGCCGGACGCTCAAAAGAAATGTGTCCCTATCAGACGCTGAATCAAAGGTCACAATGGCTGGGAGGCTGGCGAGAAGCCATGGCGGACAGGGTAGTAATGGCCTGATTCTGTCTCTTTAAAAAGAAACCTCCGCATTGCGGAGGTTTCGCCTTTATATACTCTGTCTGATTAAAATCAGAATGCAGACGTATCCTGGAACAGACCCACTTTCAGGTCGTTGGCGGTATAGATCAAACGACCATCAACCAGCACTTCGCCATCCGCCAGGCCCATAATCAGACGACGGTTAACAATGCGTTTAAAGTGAATACGATAGGTCACTTTTTTCGCCGTCGGCAGCACCTGGCCTGTGAATTTCACTTCGCCAACGCCCAGGGCGCGGCCTTTACCTTCGCCGCCCAGCCAGCCGAGGTAGAACCCTACCAGCTGCCACATCGCGTCCAGGCCCAGGCAGCCCGGCATTACCGGATCGCCGATGAAGTGGCAACCGAAGAACCACAGATCCGGATTAATATCCAGCTCTGCTTCTACATACCCTTTGTCGAAGTTCCCGCCCGTTTCAGTCATTTTGACCACACGGTCCATCATCAGCATGTTCGGTGCTGGCAATTGTGGGCCTTTAGCACCAAACAGTTCACCGCGACCAGAGGCAAGAAGGTCTTCTTTTGTATAGGATTCGCGTTTATCTACCATGTTCTCTGTAAGCCTTATTTTATTGAAGCACGCAGGATAGCTAACACGTGTACGCTGAACAAGTCCGATCAGTTCGGAATAAACCAGTTCAGCCAACGTAGTGGCCACGGAAAACGGTGACGCCCTTCCTGTTGCGATGCTTGCGCGATACGTTCCTGGATAGTTTGCATCAGCGTCGTCTGGCCTTCGCCATCCCACACCAGATTTAATAATAACGGCAGTGCATCAGTCACATCGTCCACTGCCCAGATGGTGAATTTGCCTTCCTCTACCGCCTTCACCAGTTCACTGTGAAGACTTAAATGGCGAACGTTAGCGCTGGGGATAATCACACCTTGCTTCCCACTTAACTCACGCTGCTGGCAGATAGCAAAGAAGCCCTCGATTTTCTCATTCAGACCGCCCACAGGCTGGGCGCGACCAAACTGATCCACTGAACCTGTAATGGCGATACTCTGATTCACCGGGACATCAGCAAGGGCGCTGATCAGAGCGCAGAGCTCGGCCATTGATGCGCTGTCACCATCCACTTCACTGTAAGATTGTTCAAAGGTCAGTGACGCCGAGAAAGGGATCTGTTGCTCAAGCTGAAGTTCCGACATCAAAAACGCCTGCATGATCATCATCCCTTTAGCGTGAATGTTGCCGCCAAGCTCCGCTTTGCGTTCGATGTCGGTGAATTCACCATCGCCAATATGCACAACGCAGCTAATGCGAGAAGGTTCGCCAAATGCGCGTGGATGGCCTGGAAATTCAATGACCGAAAGGGCGTTAATTTGCCCGATGCGTTCACCTTCGGTTTCAATCAGGATCTGCTCCTGAAGGATTTCATCCTGCATGCGCTCGGCGAGGAAACCTTCGCGCCATTCCCGCTGCTGTAACATTAAGTTTAGCTGCTCGCCGGAGAAGGTATCACCTTCGCACAATGAAGCGACCTCCTTACACTGGCGGAGGATCCACTGCGGACTAAGTGGCAGCGTTTCTTGCTCACCGGTATAGCGTACTGCTTCGCGGACAAGTACCGGCCAGGCGTCGGCATCTGGCGCTGGCAAGTGGTTAAGTCTGGCGATAAAAGTCACCCAGCGACACCATTGGCGTACGGATTCGGCATCGACTATCTGCAGAGTATCTTCAAATTCGCTATAGATCGCTTGTTCAGACAGTTCTGGCTCCATCTCCTGGAAATCGGCCAATGAATCGCGTTCGCCTACCAGAATGACTTTCAGCTTCAATGGCATCGAAGGTACAGAGACGGGGAGAGGGCGCGACTCATCAAATGCTACCCAATCGAAGCGTTCGCGGTTGACGATGTTCTTCAGACGCATCCACAGCAATGGCTGGGCCAGCAGTGTACGCAAGGAGATAATCAAAATGCCGCCATTGGCCTGATGTACCAGTCCTGGCTGCAAGGTAATGTCGCCATTAAACTGGCGCAAACAGCCAAAAAGCTGTTCGGCTTCAGCCCAGTCAGCAGTAACAACCTGGGTTAAGGTCGCAAAATTATCGTCAGTGCTAACTGCGTTCCGTAAGCGTATGGTGTGGCCGGAAATCTCATAGTGAGCGCCCATCAGTTGGCCTGCATCGCTTTGTAGCGTGCGTGCAGCATCGGCTATAAGATTCAGATAATCGGATTCTTCCGGCGCTTTTGCCAGTATAAAAGAGGATGATGCCCGCGCGTGCAGCAACTGCTCAAGCGCAAATTGCAGTCGCGGTTGAGTGTCACTGAATAAAGGATCGTTTTCGTCAATCAAATGTGGCTGTGCGAATACTTCCTGATAGCTTTCGGTATCAGGAATCAGGTCACGCCATGCAAGTTTCGTAATGGTCAAAGTCGATGTTTTTTAGTCTGTTGTCAAAGGCGCGATTATACCGTAACCGGCACTGCAGCACACGTAGAAAGCACCGACAAAAGTCCCGGCATGCGCGTTAAAGCTCACAGGACAGAGATTCTTTTCATCACACAGGTAAAAAGCTGATATTCTGTAAAGAGTTACACGGTAACATTGAGATCGCTATGAAATATCAACAACTTGAAAATCTTGAAAGTGGTTGGAAATGGAAATATCTGGTGAAGAAGCACCGTGAAGGTGAGTTGATCACCCGTTACATAGAGGCCAGTGCCGCCCAGGAAGCCGTCGATGTGTTGCTATCGCTGGAGAACGAACCTGTACTCGTAAATGGCTGGATTGAAAAACATATGAATCCAGAGCTGCTTAATCGCATGAAACAGACGATTCGGGCCAGACGAAAACGGCACTTTAATGCGGAGCATCAGCATACGCGCAAGAAATCTATCGATCTGGAATTTATTGTCTGGCAAAGGTTAGCAGGGCTTGCGCAACGTCGTGGTAAAACGCTATCCGAAACGATTGTCCAGCTGATTGAAGATGCGGAAAACAAAGAGAAGTATGCGAATAAAATGTCTTCTTTGAAGCAGGATTTGCAGGCATTACTTGGTAAGGAATAACTGGCGAAGGTCATTTACTTTACTACAGATGAAAAAAACCCCGCAGTAGCGGGGTTTTTTATTAGACGAGAACTTAAGCTTGCGGCTGAGTTACAACGTCTTTGATGCCTTTAACTTCGATCTCTACGCGACGATCCGGAGCCAGGCAGTCGATCAGTGCAGCGCGCTGTTTCACGTTGTCACAGGTGTTGCCAGTAACCGGGTTGGATTCGCCCATACCACGTGCGGAGATCTTGTCAGACGGGATACCTTTGGAGATCAGGTAATCAACGACGGACTGAGCACGACGCTCGGACAGACCCTGGTTGTAAGCGTCAGAACCGATGCGGTCAGTGTAACCCAGAACAACTACGGAACCGTCTTTCGGATCCAGGTTGCTCAGCTGGCTGTACAGCTGATCCAGAGCAGCCTGACCTTCCGGTTTCAGGGTCGCTTTGTTGAAGTTGAACAGAACGTCAGACTTCAGAGTGAAGTGCTTGGTCTGTACTTCTGGAGCCGGAGCCGGAGCCGGAGCAACTACTGGAGCTGCTTCGCCCTGACCGAAACGGTAGGAAACACCCAGGCTCAGCAGACCGTTGTCCGGACGAGTACCGATGGTGTTAGCGTCACCGATGTTGTTGGTCCACTGATATTCCAGACGGGTAGCGATTTCTGGAGTGATCGCGTACTCAACACCACCTGCGAATACCGGAGAAACGCCGGTGTCGTGGTCTTTAAAGGATGGGCCACCAGGTACGTTAGCCTTGGTGTCTGCGCGCCATACCATACCACCCAGACGAGTGTAGATGTCCAGATCGTCAGTGATTGGGTAACCCAGTTTAGCGGTCAGCTGAACGCCCTGAGCTTTGTATGCGCCGTTGATGTTGTCGCCTTTGTACGGCATACGACCTAACCAGTCGTAACCCATTTCAAAGCCAACATACGGGTTAACCTGGTAACCACCAAAAGCACCTGCACCCAGTTGGTTTTCGTGGGTCGGACCATTGTTAGGAATGAAACCAGTGTCATGGTACTGGGACCAGCCCAGTTTAGCACCAGTGTACCAGGTGTTATCTTTCGGAGCGGCCTGCGCTACGGTAGCGAAACCAGCCAGTGCCACTGCAATCGCGATAGCTGTCTTTTTCATTTTTTGCGCCTCGTTATCATCCAAAATACGCCATGAATATCTCCAACGAGATAACACGGTTAAATCCTTCACCGGGGGATCTGCTCAATTGTAACTCTGCCGATAAATTCGGCTTATGCCGAGCACCCCTGGCGATGTAAAGTCTACAACGTAGTTGAAAACTTACAAGTGTGAACTCCGTCAGGCATATGAAAAAAAAGACTTGTATAAGGTACGTTTAACCTTTTTTGTTAACGATACTTTACAGGATAAAATCGCGGAAACCGCTTCAGACAAGCCTCCACAAGTAAAATTAGTGACAAGTGAAAGCGTCTACGGGTTAACAAAAAAAGTTCCAGGATTAATCCTAAATTTACTTAATGATACAAATTTGAGTGAATTTTTAGCCCAGAAAGTTGTCTCGTGGCGTGAGAGTGTGTGCTTACTGGACGCATAATAAACCCCATTGCGTTACCTTCATTGGCGGCATCGACAAGATCAGCATGCTCTTCTTCTGTCAGATCGTCTGCCAACCAACCGATCACTACGCTGTAATTTCCCGTACGCAAAGCACGAACCATTGATTCCACGGTGTGACAAGGGGAAAGCTGGCTTATCTGCATCACCTTAGTTAAGGGTAGTCCCGCTGCCTGCACCCATTCACGACTTAGTTTTTGTTGCGGCGTTAACCAAAGTTGCCAACGCGATTGTTGGCCGAGTTGCTGTAATAATGGCAAAAGCAGGAGTTGCGTCATCATGGGCTGATCTTCGCGATAGACAACTTCACTAATTAGCCCGGCTGTAGTGTTTTCCGTAGAGACACGCGCAATTTTGCTTGCAGTGGAGGAGAACATCGAAGAACGATTTGCGTAGCCTGAAGTGTACATAATCAATCCAGCCCTGTGAGTTACTGTATGAATATACAGTACATCCAGTGACAACAAAGATCAACACAAATTTCGGAAAGAGCCTCGCAATTTTTGTCGTTGGTGACCTGAAAACTTAAATTAATCTTGCCCCTTGAGAATAAGTTGCCTATTTTCGTATTTAACGGATCCGTTAATGTGAATTATTCTTTTATATTATGATTTTAAAAGGAATTTTATGAAAAGCCTCTCCTACAAGCGGATCTATAAGTCACAAGAATATCTATCGATGTTAGGCACTATTGAATATCGATCGTTGTTTGGCAGTTACAGTCTGACCGTTGACGATACAGTGTTTGCGATGGTTTCTGATGGTGAGTTGTATCTTCGGGCTTGTGAGCAAAGCGCACAGTACTGTGTAAAACATCCACCAGTCTGGCTGACATACAAAAAGTGTGGCCGTCCCGTTACTCTCAATTACTACCGGGTTGATGAAAGCTTATGGCGGAATCAACAGAAGTTGGTGCGGCTGTCGAAATATTCGCTGGACGCTGCGCTTAAAGAGAAAAGTACGCGCGACACCCAGCAACGGCTGAAAGATTTGCCCAATATGTCTTATCACCTGGAAGCGATTCTCGGGGAAGTGGGGATTAAGGATGTTCGGGCGCTACGTATACTTGGGGCGAAAATGTGCTGGTTGCGACTACGGCAGCATAACAGTCTGGTGACAGAAAAGATTCTGTTCATGCTTGAAGGCGCAATTATCGGTATTCATGAAGCTGCGCTCCCGGTGGCACGCCGCCAGGAGCTTGCAGAATGGGCAGATTCTATTACACCGAAACAGGAGTTTCCTGAGGAACTTGAGTAATCCGACGTTGCAGACGGCCAATTTCTGGTAGTAATGCAATCAGTAACCCGATTTGCTGTACGACCAGAGGTTCTTTGCTGTCTGCCCGCGGTTCAAGTTGTTGCATCCGCTGTTTCAGGCCAGCTAATGCCTGATTGACGCGTTCTTCATCGGCAGGTTGATGATGTAGCGCGTCATCAACATAGCAAACTGCGTCATCAAGAAACGCCAGAATTTCAGGGTTGGTTAACTGCTCGCGGTGTGCGCCGAGGGCAGAAATATAGCTGGTAAACGTATGGTTAAGGCACAGTAAACGGAATGCGTCATCGCGAATTTGCGGTGTGACGTTCGGTTCACTGGACATATTCGACACCACCGACGCCAGTTCAGCATCACGGTTGTGAGCATCGCGACGGGCAATACGATACGCCAGACGGTTGTCACGCCCCTGATGATATTGCTCAAGAATGGCATCGAGATAACGGCAGTTAGCATCCGTCGCGCGTTCAAGCATTCGCGGCAGATTGCGAAACCGCCAGTCGGGCCAGATGTAGCTCACCGCCGCCCATGCTATTGCACAGCCGATCAGTGTATCGATTACGCGAGGCAGCGCGACTTCAAAACCTTCACCCAGCAAGTTGAAGCACAGTAACACCAGAAGCGTAATGAACATCGTTGCATGAGCGTATTGCACGTTACGGAAGGCAAAAAAGAGCACGCCGGTAATCACCAGCAGCACCAGTTGTCCTTCCAGTGACGGAACAAACCACAGCACAGGAATACCAATCGCAATACCCACCAACGTACCAATAATCCTTAACTTCAGACGGTGGCGCGTGGCGTTATAGTTTGGCTGGCAGACAAACAGACTTGTCAGCAGGATCCAATATCCGTGATGCATTCCGGTTATCTGAATGATGGCGTAACCAACACACAATACCAGCGACATTCTCACTGCATGGCGGAAGAGTGCAGACTCCGGCGTTAAGTTACGTTTAAGACGCAGCCAGATATCGCTAAACCCGCGAGGGCTGTCGTCGGCGAGTTCATTTTCGTCTGCATTGTGGGGCAGCGCCTGGGCTTGTTCTGATTCAATAGTCGCCAGTTGGGCATCTATGGCACGTAAATTGTTCAGCAGGAATCCCAGTATTTTTAGCAGATCGGCGGGCGCACCGTTTTCGCGCATCCGCTCAAGTGCGGCGTCAATATGCGTAAAAGCGCGTTCAAAATGTGGATCGTGCTGATAAGGCTGACGCAGCAAAATACAGCGTGACAATTGTTGGCAAGCTTGTCCCTGCATCGACATCAGGCGCTGGAAGCGGAACAGCACGTCGCTGTGGCGAAAATGTTCTCGCAGCGTTTGATACTGAATATGTGAAGAGCTCGCTCGCTCGTGGATATCCTGCGCTACAAAATAGTAATGTAGTGTACGACGCGTTCCCCGCTGACCGCGGTCGCCGCGTAAGCGGGTCAGCAACGAGATTTTCGTCTGGTTCAGCGTCACCATAAGTTGCCCGTTGGCGAGCGCCAAATCATACAGCGGAGCCTGGCTTTCATCCTCAATATCAGGATCAAACATACGTGATTTGAGTTCCAGATACCGCGCCAGTTGTTCATAAGAACGTGCCAGGTTGTCCTGCAACGGGCGGACAGGGAACAGCAAATGACCAATAAGCGTCAGGATGTTGTACCAAACCGCACCAGCAAGCAGATAGATAGGCTGCTGATACCAGTGCTCATACAGGGAGGTTCCCAGCATCGTGTAAATGGCAATCAGCAATGCACCGAAAGCGATGGTCGCATAGCGTTGACCCAGACCACCGAGCAAAATGAAGCCGCTGGTGGAGAGCGTTAAACCAATGGCGAACAGCCAGGGCCACGGAAATAACAGCTCTACTGAAGCCGAGGCAATAAAAAAACAGAACAGCGTAATAATGAGATTACGCAGACGTCCCGCCAGTCGGTCGTCGAGATCGGTCAGCGCTGCCGCCACCATTCCGAGAGTCAGCGGAATCGTAAGTTTTACATCACCCAGCCACCACGGAAACGCAGTAGTGCCGCAAAGTGCGATAAAAATGCGCGCGTAATACAGCCAGGTGCTGTTCCAGGTATAGCGTTTGAGCAAAGGACTTAGCATAAAGGCCATAATGTTGGATTATTGGAAACGGCGACGTGCATTGGCTTCACGCGCAGCTTGAGCTGTTTCTACCGATACCACGCGGCGTCCGACCGGCCACAGTGCAATAGCGGCAATTTTAAAGTTCGCAATACCAACCGGAATACCAATGATGGAAATGCATTGCGCGATACCTGTTGCGATATGCATCAGGCATAACCACCAGCCGAAGAAAACCAGCCAGAAAATATTCAGCACCGTACCGCCAGTGTTAAGCAGCACATTTTTGCCTGCCGGGTTTAGTTCATCGACATGAATAGCTTCATTGCCATAAGGCAGCAGAGACAGTTTGGTTATCTCCCAGCAGGACCGTGTCAGCGGTAAGGTGAAAATCAGCACAATACTGACCAGGGTCGCTAACAGCCAGCCAAGAGTGGTGGCGAATCCGCCAAGCACAAAGTTCAGAATGTTCAAAACGGTACGCATAAAACCTCGCTTTACTGTGGTTTTCAGTAATGGGCGGCAATTGTAACGTTTTTTTGGGCTGGAGCACGTTTTCTCTGGCGGTTACACTGATAAGAAATGACATCGTGTGGATCTACAGAGACATGGAACTGAAAGCGACAACTCTTGGCAAACGTCTGGCACAGCACCCTTACGATCGGGCGGTGATCCTCAATGCCGGGATAAAAGTTTCCGGCGATCGCCACGAATACCTTATTCCTTTCAATCAATTACTGGCTATTCACTGCAAACGTGGTTTGGTATGGGGTGAGCTGGAATTTGTATTGCCTGATGAAAAAGTCGTGCGTCTGCATGGCACTGAATGGGCAGAGACGCAGCGTTTTCACCATCATCTTGATGCTCACTGGCGGCGCTGGAGCGAGGAAATGAGCGAAATTGCCGCTGGCGTATTGCAGCAACAACTGGATCTTATTGCTGCCCGCACTGGAGAAAATAAATGGCTGACGCGGGAGCAAACCACTGGGGTACAGAAACAAATTCGTCAGGCTTTGTCAGCGTTGCCATTACCGGTTAATCGCCTGGAGGAATTTGATAACTGTCGTGAGGCGTGGCGCAAATGTCAGGCCTGGCTGAAAGATATTGAAGGCAGTCGGTTGCAGCATAATCAGGCGTATACCGAAACCATGCTTAACGAATATGCGGATTTTTTCCGTCAGGTTGAGTCTTCACCGCTTAATCCGGCGCAGGCCCGGGCGGTGGTTAATGGTGAGCATTCCCTGTTAGTGCTGGCTGGCGCAGGAAGCGGAAAAACGTCTGTGCTGGTGGCGCGCGCAGGCTGGTTACTGGCGCGTGGTGAAGCATCTCCCGAGCAAATTTTATTGCTGGCGTTTGGCCGAAAAGCGGCGGAAGAGATGGACGAGCGGATCCGCGAACGGCTGCATACCGAAGAGATTACCGCGCGCACGTTTCATTCTCTGGCCCTGCATATTATTCAGCAAGGCAGCAAAAAAGTACCGACAGTCAGCAACCTGGAAAATGACACCGCAGCCCGCCATGAACTCTTTATTGCTGAGTGGCGCAAGCAGTGTAGTGAAAAGAAAGCACAGGCGAAGGGCTGGCGACAATGGTTGATGGAAGAACTGCAGTGGTCAGTGCCAGAAGGCAACTTCTGGGATGATGAAAAATTGCAGCGTCGTCTCGCATCTCGCCTCGATCGCTGGGTCAGTCTGATGCGGATGCACGGTGGCGCGCAGGCTGAAATGATTGCCAGTGCGCCAGAAGAGATTCGGGATCTGTTCAGTAAACGAATCAAATTGATGGCACCGTTGCTGAAAGCCTGGAAAGGTGCGCTGAAAGCGGAAAATGCCGTCGATTTTTCAGGTCTGATTCATCAGGCGATTGCTATCCTTGAGAAAGGGCGGTTTATCAGCCCGTGGAAACATATTCTGGTTGATGAATTCCAGGACATCTCCCCACAGCGAGCGGCCTTGCTGGCAGCATTGCGTAAACAAAATAGTCAGACAACGTTGTTTGCCGTTGGCGATGACTGGCAGGCTATTTACCGCTTCAGCGGCGCGCAAATGTCGCTCACCACGGCCTTCCATGAAAACTTCGGTGAAGGCGATCGCTGTGATTTAAACACGACTTACCGTTTCAATAGCCGTATCGGAGAGGTGGCAAACCGTTTTATTCAGCAGAACCCTAATCAGTTGAAAAAACTGCTGAATAGCTTAACGAATGGTGACAAAAAAGCCGTCACCTTGTTGGATGAGAGTCAGCTTGACGCTTTACTGGACAAGCTATCTGGTTATGTCAAACCCGAAGAGCGCATTCTGGTACTAGCGCGTTACCATCATCTGAAGCCCGTTACTCTGGATAAAGCCACGACGCGCTGGCCGAAGCTGCAAATCGACTTTATGACCATTCATGCCAGCAAAGGGCAACAGGCCGACTACGTCATCATCGTTGGTTTGCAGGAGGGGAGTGATGGCTTCCCGGCTGTGGCGCGTGAGTCCATTATGGAAGAGGCGCTACTGCCGCCAGTAGAGGACTACCCGGACGCCGAAGAACGGCGATTGATGTACGTTGCGCTCACTCGCGCACGGCATCGGGTTTGGGTACTGTTCAGCAAAGAGAATCCTTCTCCCTTTGTGGACGACCTGAAAAAACTGGATGTACCGGTAGCAAGGAAACCGTAAGAAGCAGGCGGCGAGTGCCGCCTGTGCGAACTTACTTCAGGCGTTCTGCGAGATAACGCTGATAATCCGGGATCAGAATATCTACAGCGTCGTTGAAATGTGGTGACTGGATGATGAAATCAGCCGTTGCCACGTTGGTGGCGACCGGAATGTTCCACACCGTCGCCAGACGCAGCAACGCTTTCACGTCGGGGTCGTGTGGTACAGCATTCAGCGGGTCCCAGAAGAAAATCAGCACATCAATTTTCCCTTCTGAGATCAATGCGCCAACCTGCTGATCGCCGCCCATCGGGCCGCTCAGCATCGCGTTGACGTTCATTCCTGTCGCGCGGGAAATTAAGTTACCCGTGGTGCCCGTTGCATAAAGTTCGTGCTGCTCCAGAAGCGGTTGATGCCTTTCCACCCAGCTCATGAGCATTTGTTTGCAGTGATCATGTGCCACCAGCGCAATATGTTTACGCGCCGCCATTGTGCGAGTTGTCAGTTCCATAATTTACATCCGTAGTTAACTTTCCTACAGACTACTGTAAGCACTTATCGCTGCAAGATAAAGACTGAAAAAGCCTGCGCACAGGCACAAAAATCTCAGGAAGAAGGTTGTTTTTCCGCCCATTGCAGAAAGTTATTACGCGTTTGTGGGTCAGCCAGTTTAAACCAATACTTCAGCCGTTGTTCAGTGAGCACCTGTGACTGCGGAGGAATTGCATCCAGTTCCGAAACGCCGGAGAGCAGTGTACTGTCGTCCGCCATCATAGTGGCAAATTGCGGTAGCGAAGCGCGTTTCGCGGATTTGTTATAGCGTTCGACTTCCAGCTCATAATCGATTGTTTTCCCGGCAGAGGTAATGGCGAGAATATCCAGCTTCACCGGAATCGGCGTCGCATCGCCATCTAACAATTCAAGGTTCGGCGCTGCGTCAAAATGGTTCGCTTCTCGTTCATTCTCCAGGCGAGGGAGACGAAAATTCACCTGACTAATGAGCTGGGTATTAAAGCTAACGACCAGCGGCGGGGAGATATAAAGTCGTTCTTCGTTACTGGAAAGATGAATTGTCTTTTCAACGCGAAACACTAACTGATGTGGTCCATTATCCAGTTCGATGCTATCAGCACCGCGAAGCAGAGAACTGGAAACCTTTTTACCGTCGAGTATCAGGAGATCAACATCGCTGGATAGCCGCAGTGTGGTGGCAAAAACGGATACCGGCAAACACAGTGCAATCAAGGTGGTCATAATGCCGGTTTTCATAGGTAGCTCCTGTCCAAAGACCGCCCGACTAATAATGTATCAAAATTTTTCTTTAATCATACTTACTAACATATAGACATGTTTTCTGCTTTTGCTCTCATACATTCGTAGTAGCTACATGGTTGGCATGTCGGGATTGTCGTACACTTTGGTAAATAGTCTGGAGGAAATGATGAAAGAAACCGATATTGCAGGCATTTTAACGTCCACTCGCACCATTGCGCTGGTGGGAGCAAGTGACAAACCCGATCGTCCAAGTTATCGCGTAATGAAGTATCTGCTCGATCAGGGCTATCACGTTATTCCCGTCTCGCCAAAGGTCGCCGGTAAAACGCTGTTAGGCCAGCAAGGTTACGGCACGCTGGCGGAGGTTCCGGAAAAAGTGGATATGGTCGATGTTTTCCGTAATTCAGAAGCAGCATGGGACGTGGCGCAGGAGGCGATCGCTATTGGGGCGAAAACCTTATGGATGCAACTGGGTGTTATAAATGAACAGGCGGCAGTGCTGGCGCGTGATGCAGGGCTAAACGTGGTGATGGATCGCTGCCCGGCGATTGAGATCCCTCGTCTGGGCCTGGCGAAATAAAAAAATACCCGGAAGGCGAAAACCTTCCGGGCATGTTTATGAGGATTAGTTACGCAGACGCGGCGCCTGGAGTTGTTTGCGGATAGTCTGCGCTAGCTCATCCATTGACGGTTGCTCTGGATGTTCATCCTGCAATTCGCTACTTAGCTGGGCTTCAGCCAGGTAGGTATGAACCGGTAGGCCGTTGTCATCCTCCATCACCACGTGATACCACGGAGCGGCGCGAAGCTCGTCATTCACCGCCAGCTCATCAGGCGACGGTTCAGAGAGCGAGTAAACCGGGTCGATATCCACGACCACTCCGAGATAACCTAACAGGGAATGGCGGACCTGCTGGCCGATACCGAATTTGCTGGCAATCATAGTCACCTCCCGGGAAATCTTTACCTTTGATATATGGGCAAAATTTCACTTTTCAAGTTACATGACGCGACAGGCAAACCCTTTCAGATATAGCCCTTCCGGGTAGGTAGCGATCACCGGGTGATCGGCGGCCTGACGGAACTGCTCTATAAATTGTACATCACGACCGGCATCAATTGCGGCGTCAGCGATGATTTTCTGAAATAAATCGCTGGTCATCAGGCCAGAACATGAGAAAGTCAGGAGAACTCCGCCTTCATTCAACAGCTGAATGGCCAGCATGTTGATGTCTTTATAGCCACGGCATGCGCCCATCAACTGGCTTTTATTCTCAACAAACTTCGGCGGGTCCATCACGATAACGTCAAATTTTTCACCGCGATCGCGATAGGTACGCAGCAATTTAAAGACGTCATCACGGACAAACTCAGCCTTGCTCAGATCCAGCTTGTTCAGCTCAACGTTCTGCCGCGCGATATCCAGGGCTTCCTGCGAAGTATCGACACTGACTACCTGGCTGCATCCACCCATTAATGCCGAGACGGCGAAACCACCGGTATAGGAGAAACAGTTGAGTACGCGTTTATTTTCAACGTAGCGGCGGGTAGCCAGGCGGCTGTCACGCTGGTCCAGGTAGTAGCCCGTTTTGTGGCCGTGTTGAATGTCCACCAGCAGCTTCATACCGTGTTCTTCAATCGGCAGCAGGGCAGGCGGCAGCTCGCCGGTAACGGGACCCTGGGTCAGCTCCATACCTTCTTTTTTACGTACAGCGACGTCGCTGCGGTCGTAAATTGCGCACTCCGGATAGAGCGTTTGCAGGGCGCTAATTAATGCCGCGCGCTGATACTCTGCGCCAGCACTCAGCAGTTGCAGCACCAGAAAATTGCCGAAGCGGTCGATAGTAATGCCAGGCAGGCCATCAGATTCGCCAGCGATTAAACGATAGCTGTCGAGGCCATCTTTTTTCGCCAGCCAGTCGCGCCACTTTTGCGCCTGTTGTAAACGGCGAGTAAAAAAGGCAATGTCGATGGATTCTGACGGGTCAAACGTCCAGACGCGCGCACGGATTTGCGATGCTGGCGAATAAGCGCCGCGTGCTAACCATTTTCCCTGATGATCAACAATATCGATGGTTTCTCCGAGGCTGGCTTTACCTTCCATTCGGGCAACGGCGCCGGAAAAGACCCACGGATGGCGACGAAGTAATGATTTTTCGCGCCCTTTGGCTAACACTAAACGTACACTCATAATTAACTATTCTGTCGATGCAAAGAAATGGGCGCCATTGTCCGGAGTTTTCCATGGATTTGCAACGCGTCCATAAGGATAAGGGGAGCAGTCATGTCGAAAGTCTGCATAATTGCCTGGGTATACGGCCGGGTTCAGGGCGTAGGGTTTCGCTATACCACCCAGTACGAAGCGAAAAGATTGGGATTAACTGGTTACGCCAAAAATCTTGACGATGGCAGCGTGGAAGTCGTTGCCTGCGGTGAAGAAGGGCAGGTGGAAAAATTAATGCAGTGGTTAAAAAGCGGCGGCCCGCGTTCAGCGCGTGTGGAACGGGTGCTTAGCGAGCCGCATCATCCCTCCGGGGAGTTAACGGATTTCCGTATTCGTTAAATGCATTTTACCGGTTTAGGCAGGCCAGCAATTTTGGTGGCTTGCTTTGCCGGGCCTTTCGGGAACAGTCGGTACAGATAGCGGCTATTGCCTTTCTCTTCACCAAATTTATTCGCCATCGCTTTAACCAGCATACGAATTGCCGGAGAGGTATTAAATTCCAGGTAGAAGTCACGCACAAAACGCACCACCTCCCAGTGTTCTGGCGACAGTGTAATACCTTCGTTCTCTGCAATGACCACCGCCAGTGGTTCGCTCCACTGGCTACTCTCTTTGAGATAGCCTTCGGTATCGGTTTCTATCTCTTTACCTTCGAAGATCAGCATAATTATTTACTACCTTAGTCAGACTGGCGGCAGTGTAACAAAAAACAAAGCCCCGCATAAAGCGAGGCTCAGAAAGAGATAGCGGGCGAGATTAATCGCGGCTGGCGAAGCCCAGAATGCTCAACAGGCTAACGAAGATGTTATACAGCGACACATACAGGCTCACAGTGGCACGAATGTAGTTCGTTTCACCGCCGTGGATGATGTTGCTGGTTTCAAATAGAATTGCGCCAGAGGAGATCAGAATGAACACCGCGCTGATCGCCAGATGCAGAGCAGGCAGTTGCAGGAAGATATTCGCTACCATCCCGATCAGGACAACAACAATACCCGCCATCAGCATACCGCCGAGGAACGACATATCTTTGCGAGTGGTCAGCACATACGCAGAGCAGCAGAAGAACACTAATGCCGTACCGCCCAACGCCATGGCAATTACGTCACCCATTCCGGCTGACAGATAGGTGTTCAGAATTGGCCCGAGGATATAACCCAGAAAACCGGTAAACGCGAACGCGGAGATAATCCCGGTCGGCTTATTCGCCGTTTTATAGGTCAGGAACATCAAACCATACATACCCACCAGCGTCAGAATCAGCCCCGGAGATGGCAGCATCAGAACCGTACTGGCCGTCGCGGTAATCGCCGAAAAGGCCAGTGTCAGGCTCAGGAGAAAATAGGTATTACGCAGCACCTTATGGGTGCTAAGCAGCGATGTACGGTCATGTGAAGAACTAACAATACGATCCATTGAGTCACTCTCTATGACAGATGTAATTAATGAAGCAGCATAATGATAATGCCGAAAGCTACCCAGAGGTTTTACCCATCTTTACGCATTTGATCTGGAACAGGTTTAGCAGAGGATGGTTAAGCCACTGAGTGTGGTATAGCATTTTGACAGGTAAAAGAAAAAGGGGTTAGCATTTAGCTAACCCCTTATCTTATTTGGCGGAAGCGCAGAGATTCGAACTCTGGAACCCTTTCGGGTCGCCGGTTTTCAAGACCGAAGAAAAATAAAGGAAAATCAGTATAATACGCAAAATAGCTGAAAAGTTAATCAGACTTAACACCAAGAAAAATCAAGATATTAGGGAGTTATTCAGAGTTAATATACCAAGTCTTTTTGCCTGAAAATTTTCTATATTGCCTACTTACTGACCACAAGCGGCAAATCCAGTGTTGGTGTGATTTTGGTTTTACGATCGTAAATCAACACCTGATTTTCTGTTTTGTGTCCACTGAAAATTTGTTTGTCGCGACTGCTGCCTTCGTAATCTGAAATCCCTTTGGCTTTTATGTCATGGAAGTTGCACCCAAACGGAACGCCGGCTTTTTGCTCGGCTGCACGTTTGGCCTGATTCCACCAGTTGTTCAGCGTCTTAGCTATGACCTTCCCGCCTTTGGTTGTGTTGATCACATACTCGCATGTACCGGAAGATACATTTCGGGCTAACTGGATCGCTGTACGTAATCGTGGAGACCATTCCTTGATTTGTTTGGTGCCGGTCTTGTTTTGCTCAATGTAAATCCCTTTGTCCATAATATCCTGCCATTTCAGCTCGAGCACATCACCGAGCCTTGCCGCACAGAGATAGGATATCTCCATTGCAATTCGTAACTGTGGAATTGCTTCCGCATATATCGCAGCATACTGTTCATCAGTGATGTAAACAGTACGGGCTTTAAGCGTGAATTTTCTGACTCCTTTGCATGGATTATTTTTCACATACCCTCGTTCATACCCCCATCCGTATACACGACTCAGACTTGCCAGTTCATGGTTTGCCTGGGTCTTACTCTCAAGTCCTCGTTTATCCATGAAAATTCTTACCTGCTCAATTTTTACATTATCAGCAAGTACTTTTCCGAATACCGCCAGCAACGCCCTTTGATGTTGCCGATAATCTTTTTGGGTTCGGGGTGCCAGTTCTGTAAATGCAGGGGAGTCCATAAACATGTGCCATAATTTAGCGACGGTCATTATGTTGTGAAGTTTCGCTTTTTCCAGTTCATAATTTTGCCAGACTTTAGCCACGCTGGTTTCCCGCACTCTACCGAGCCCTATAGTTCTTGTACTTCCTTCGGGTTTCCATACGTAACTGTAACCATTCGATCTAACACGCGGTGGCAGTGCATTATCTTTTTTGTTTTTTCTTGGTCTTCCCATTTTTCAGCGCCTCAAAATCGGGTTCAGCAGAAACCAGTTCAGATACTTTCGACATCGCTGTCAGCCCGTGCGGAACATCCCGGCGAAGAACTATTGGTTCGTTTTTAGGTCCGATTACAAACGGGATGCCGTGCAGCCTTAGCTGGTGTTGCTGTCTTGTGTATCGCTCGTATCTCGTGATCTCTTGAATCTCTGCTGGCGATAGCGTTAATTCGTACATGTGGTCACGTGCCTTACAGCATGACCGCCGTCAATATAATCCGGAGATGGCGGTCATGGTTGAACATTAAAAATCAGCCTGATTTGGGATCAGTTTTTGCCAGATTGCTGAAACTTGTTTTGCCTGGTGGCGTGCATCATCGAGTGCATTGTGAGGTACACCTTCGAATGGAATAGCCGTCCTGACATCGAAGTCCAGGGCTTTTCCCAGCTCAACGATTGTGCGCACATCGCGATCGTTGTAGTAACGCCACGGGCAGGGAGTCCCTGCCGTTCATATGAACGGCGTAAAATCACATTGTCGAAGTTGGCTCCATTTCCCCAGATTTGGACAAAACTTTCGCCGGAGTTTCGTTGATAAATTCCCGTAATTGCAGTAGAGCGTCATCTAACGGGATTTCATCGGT
>NZ_VCDZ01000021.1:0-144260 GCF_005845405.1 Escherichia sp. E4930
CTACGGTTGAGTGTCAGTTTTGTAGGCATGATAAGACGCGCCAGCGTCGCATCAGGCACCGCCGCACAACTGCCGGATGCGGCGTAAACGCCTTATCCGGCCTACACAATCTTGCAAAATCAATATATTGCACGCTCTTCGTAGGCCAGATAAGACTTTGCGCATCAGGCAATCTAACGCCTGTCATTACCCCGCAAACTGCCTGAACAGCGCCTTACCCTTAACCAGTCGCGCGCCCAGCCAGCCGCCGCAAAGCGACAGCAGCAGTGCACCGCTGCACGGCAGCACAATCCACAATCGCCAGTCTGGCTCCCACGGGAAATCAAACACTTTCGCCTGCAACACTACCAGCGCCGTTTCCGCACCAATTGCGGCCACCAGGCCGGATACAAACCCAAGCATGGCGAACTCACACCACAATGTCGTGCGCAGCAGTTTTTTCCCCGCACCGAGTGTGCGCCACACCACCAGCTCCTGATGACGCTGACGCATTCCCACCTGCACCTGTGCCAGCAACAGCAACATACCGCAGGCGGTGACCAGCACCACCATCACTTCCAGCGCCCGACTTACCTGCTCCAGCACCTGACCGACCTGTTTTAAAATCGCGCCAATATCTAACAGGCTAATGGTCGGGAACTGGCGGTTGAGTTGCGTCAACATGCCGTTGCCATTCTCCCAGCGGAAACTGGTAAGCCAGCTCTGCGGTTGCCCGTCTAATGCCCCTTCCGGGAAAATAAAATAGAAATTAGGCCGCAGACTTTCCCAGTCCACTTTGCGCAGACTGGTCACTTTAGCGCGGAACTCCTGGGTATCGCCCATAAAGGTGACGGTATCGCCGAGGGCAACGTTTAAGCGTTTCGCCAGCCCCTCTTCCATCGACACTTCATCGGCTTTTGGCGGCCAGTTACCGGCGACAATCGGATTATGATCGGGCCGCGTATTTTGCCAGGTAAGATTGAGTTCGCGGTTAAGCGCCTCATCTTCATTACCTTCTGTCGGCTTGCCGTTAATCGCCGTCAACCGCGCCCGCACCACCGGATAAAACGATTCCGGGACTATTTGATGTTCCGCGAGGAACGTTTTTAGCGGCGTAACCTGTTCTGTGGCGATGTTGATTAAAAAGTAGTTCGGGCTTTCTGGCGGTAGCTGCTGCTGCCAGCGGTCAAGCAGATCGCCACGCAACACCAGCAGCAGTGCCAGCAGCATAAAGGAGAGCGAAAATGCCGAAAGCTGGCTTAACGTTGACCACGGCTGACGTAACAGGCGGCTAACCGCCAGGCGCAGAGGTAGCGATTTCAGCGTCATGCGGCGAAGTACATTCAGCAGCATCCAGCCCAGAACACCGCACAGCAAAGCCAGTACTACCGCGCCCGCCAGCACCGCCCAGAGCAGCATACTGCCACCCATTAATCCGGCGAGCAGCAGCACAACCACCACACTGACAATCGGCAGATAAAACTTCAGCGGCCAGACGTTCGCTACCACATCATTACGTAATACGCGTAAAGGCTGCGTTGCCAGCAACAAGCGGTACGGTCGTAGCCCCACCAGCAGCGAGATGACCGTCATGGTGCCAAGCGCCCACAGCCACGGCCAGAGGCTGGCTGGCGGTAGTGCAGCAGGCAGAACGGGCTTGAGCAGCACCATCAACACGTTTTCGAACAACAGGCCTATCGCCCCACCGGTAATGGCTGAAAGCGCCAGCACCATCAACCACTGACCGACGATTAGCTTACGCAGTTGCGCTCGCCCTGCCCCCAGCGTTTTGAGGATCGCCACCAGATCGTAGCGGCTGCGACAGTAATGATTCATCGCCACCGCCACCGCCGCCACTGCCAGCAGCAAGGTCAGAAGCGCCGAAAGCAGCAGGAACTGTTGCGAGCGTTCCATTGAGCGCCCCAGCGCGCCTTCGTCCTGTTCCAGACCGTACCAGCGTTGTTCGGGTTTAAGCTGGGGTAACAACCATTTCTCATAGCTGTCGAGCTGGTTCTCGCTGCCGCCGAATTTATAACGCCAGGTGACCCGACTCCCCGGCTGCACGGCTCCGGTTTTATCGACATCCGCCAGATTCATCATCAGGCGCGGAGCCATCTGGAAGGGGTTAAAACCGGAATCCGGTTCCTGAATCACTTCTCCGGCAATCCGCAAGGTGGCATCGCCCACGTCAATGGTGTCGCCCGTTTTCAGGTTAAGCAGCGCCATCAGGCGTGGGGCCAGCAATACGCTGCCCGCCTGCGGTTTCAGGCCTGGGGGATTGGTTTGCAGATCGCCATACATCGGGTAGATATCATCCACCGCTTTGACATTCGCCAGCTGCGGTGTGTCGCCCGCAAAGGTCATCGTGGCGAAAGTCAGCTGCTTGCCAACTTTCAGGCCGCGCTTTTGCGCTTCCTCCAGCCACGCTTGTGGCACTTCGCGCGAACTGCGCAACGCCCGATCGCCCGCCATAAACTCACGGCTTTGCTGGCTTAAACCTTTCTCCATGCGATCGCTGATATTACCCAGCGCCAGCACGCAGGCCACCGCCAGGCTTAGCGCCAGCCAGACAATTAATAGCGACGGCGAGCGCCATTCGCGCCAGAACCAACGTGCAATCATGCTTCCTCCTGCAACTGCCCGTTCACCAGCCGTAAGCAGCGGTCGCAGCGTGCCGCCAGTTGCAGGTCGTGGGTCACCATAATCAACGTGGTGCCATGTTCACGGTTGAGGGAAAACAGCAGGTCGGCAATTTTATCGCCCGTCTGGCGGTCAAGGTTGCCAGTGGGTTCGTCGGCAAACAGCACATCAGGTCGACCGTTAAAGGCTCGCGCCAGCGCCACCCGTTGCTGTTCACCGCCGGAAAGCTGTGCCGGAAGATGATCAAGACGTTTACCCAGCCCTAACTGTTCGAGCAACGCTTTCGCCCCGTTACGACTTTCCGCGCTACTCTCACCGCGCAGCAGCGCCGGAAGCTCGACGTTTTCCAGCGCGTTAAGGGTCGGAATTAACATAAATGACTGAAAAACAAAGCCTACGTGCTTCGCGCGCAATTTTGCCCGCGCTTCTTCGTCCATATTATGTAGCGGTTGTCCCACCAGACTCACTTCGCCACTGCTGCCGTCATCCAGCCCGGCGAGGATCGCCAGCAAGGTTGACTTACCCGATCCCGACTCGCCCACCAGCGCGATAGTCTCGCCACGTTTGACAACCAGCTCAACTCCGGTGAGGATGGAGAGTTCATGCTCCCCCTGACCGACGGACTTCTTAAGATGATGAACTTCAACAATGTTTTCCGCTGGCATTTGCCCTTCCTGTTCCTGGTCCTGTTAACCTTTCGTGCCGCCGCAGCGGACACGTTATTAATTCTGGGTGATAGCCTGAGCGCCGGGTATCGAATGTCTGCCAGCACGGCCTGGCCTGCCTTGTTGAATGATAAGTGGCAGAGCAAAACGTCGGTAGTCAATGCCAGCATCAGCGGCGACACCTCGCAACAAGGGCTGGCGCGCCTTCCGGCTCTGCTGAAACAGCATCAGCCGCGCTGGGTGCTGGTTGAACTGGGCGGCAATGATGGATTGCGTGGTTTTCAGCCACAACAAACCGAGCAAACGCTGCGCCAGATTTTGCAGGATGTCAAAGCCGCCAACGCTGAACCATTGTTAATGCAAATACGTCTGCCTGCAAACTATGGTCGCCGTTATAATGAAGCCTTTAGCGCCATTTACCCCAAACTCGCCAAAGAGTTTGATGTTCCGCTGCTGCCCTTTTTTATGGAAGAGGTCTACCTCAAGCCACAATGGATGCAGGATGACGGTATTCATCCCAACCGCGACGCCCAGCCGTTTATTGCCGACTGGATGGCGAAGCAGTTGCAGCCTTTAGTAAATCATGACTCATAAAGCAACGGAGATCCTGACAGGTAAAGTTATGCAAAAATCGGTCTTAATTACCGGATGTTCCAGTGGAATTGGTCTGGAAAGCGCGCTCGAATTAAAACGCCAGGGCTTTCATGTGCTGGCAGGTTGCCGGAAACCGGATGATGTTGAGCGCATGAACAGCATGGGATTCACCGGTGTGTTGATCGATCTGGATTCGCCAGAAAGTGTTGATCGCGCAGCCGACGAAGTGATCGCCCTGACCGATAATTGTCTGTATGGGATCTTTAACAATGCCGGATTCGGCATGTATGGCCCCCTTTCCACCATCAGCCGTACGCAGATGGAACAGCAGTTTTCCGCCAACTTTTTCGGCGCACACCAGCTCACCATGCGCCTGCTACCCGCGATGTTGCCGCACGGTGAAGGGCGTATTGTGATGACCTCATCGGTGATGGGATTAATCTCCACGCCGGGTCGCGGCGCTTACGCGGCCAGTAAATATGCGCTCGAGGCGTGGTCAGACGCGCTGCGCATGGAGCTGCGCCACAGCGGAATTAAAGTTAGCCTGATCGAACCCGGTCCCATTCGTACCCGCTTCACCGACAACGTCAACCAGACGCAAAGCGATAAACCGGTCGAAAATCCCGGCATCGCCGCTCGCTTTACGTTGGGGCCAGAAGCGGTGGTCAACAAAGTGCGCCATGCTTTTATTAGCGAGAAACCGAAGATGCGCTATCCGGTGACGCTGGTGACCTGGGCAGTAATGGTGCTTAAGCGCCTGCTGCCGGGGCGCGTGATGGACAAAATATTGCAGGGGTGAGTTGAAGCGCGCGCTTAAGCCCCCATGTCATAGAAAATATCGACAACAGAGAGCGACTCCATGTCCGTAGAAAATATTGTCAACATTAACGAATCTAACCTGCAACAGGTTCTTGAACAGTCGATGACCACACCGGTGCTGTTCTATTTTTGGTCTGAACGTAGCCAGCACTGTTTGCAGTTAACCCCGATCCTGGAAAGCCTCGCGGCGCAGTACAACGGGCAATTTATTCTGGCGAAGCTGGACTGCGATGCGGAGCAGATGATTGCCGCCCAGTTTGGTCTGCGCGCGATTCCGACCGTGTATCTGTTCCAGAACGGGCAACCGGTAGACGGCTTCCAGGGACCGCAACCGGAAGAGGCGATCCGCGCCCTGCTGGATAAAGTGCTGCCGCGCGAAGAAGAGCTGAAAGCGCAGCAGGCGATGCAACTGATGCAGGAAGGCAATTACACCGACGCCCTGCCATTACTGAAAGACGCCTGGCAGTTGTCGAATCAGAACGGGGAGATCGGCCTGCTGCTGGCAGAAACGCTGATTGCGCTGAACCGTTCTGAAGATGCAGAAGCGGTGCTGAAAACCATTCCGTTGCAGGATCAGGACACCCGCTACCAGGGGCTGGTGGCGCAAATCGAACTGCTGAAGCAGGCGGCAGATACGCCGGAAATTCAACAGCTGCAACAGCAGGTGGCGGAGAATCCAGAAGATGCCGCACTGGCGACGCAACTGGCGCTGCAACTGCATCAGGTTGGGCGCAATGAAGAGGCGCTGGAGTTACTGTTCGGACATCTGCGTAAAGATCTCACCGCCGCAGACGGTCAGACACGTAAAACGTTCCAGGAGATCCTCGCTGCGCTGGGTACGGGTGATGCACTGGCGTCGAAGTATCGCCGCCAGCTGTATGCGTTGTTGTATTAATTTTCCGTTGAAATGCGATGCTGTGCAGGTTTGCAGGCCTGATAAGACGCCAGTGTCGCATCAGGCATCGCATTATTTCTTCTTCAATTGCGTCACCACCAACTGGTGGCGCGAATTATAAAACTTACGATAGGTTAAATAGCAGGCAATAATGGTCGACAAGCTGGCGGTTGAGAGCAGCATAAAGGTCACCATAATCTGATATTTAATCGCCTTCACCGGATCAATCCCGGCAAATATCAGCCCGGACATCATTCCTGGTAAACTCACTAAGCCAACCGTTTTTGCCGAATCCACCGTCGGAATTAAAGCCGCGCGAATACTGTCGCGAATCAATATCGCTGAAGCCTGCTTCGGCGTCGCGCCAAGACTCAGTTTCTCCTGAATCTGTTGCTGTTCGCTAATGACCCGTTGCCCTAAATTGTTGTAACACAACCCCACCGCCACCATCGCGTTACCGGCAATCATCCCGGCGATAGGGATCACCTGCATCGGGATAAATTCAATCGACCCTGAGAGAATCAGCACCGCCAGAGTAATTCCCGCCCCGACCGTAATGGCAATAAACGATGAGATAAAAGCTTTAGCAATATATTTACTGCGCTTTTGCGCATTCCACGCCGCATTAAAGCAGATAAATAACACCATCAATAATGTCAGGCTGGCATCATCCACGCTGAAAATATACTTCAGCACATAGCCGACAATAATCAGCTGAATTATCGCACGCCCCACACTCCAGAGAATATCTTTCTCCAGCGCCAGTTTTTCTTTATGGCTAATTAAGATTGCGACAACCACCAGCATTAATGCCAGGGCCAGTGACTCGTTGGTAATATTATGCGTGTTCATAGCGTGCTTCCTGCATTTCTCCGGCATGCGGTTGCAGTGTAATCACCTTATCCGCATGATTAATTTCGTCTTTATCGTGCGTCACCCACAACACCGCAATATTTTGCTCACGTACATAGCGGTGGATCATCTCATTGACGTTGCGTTTGTTGCTTTCATCCAGCGCACTGGTGATTTCGTCGAGCAATAAAACCTTCGGCATAAATTGTAGGTTACGAATCAATGAGATGCGTTGTTTTTCACCACCAGATAGCTCGGCGATATTTTTCGTCAAAATGGTGTCCGGCAAGGAGAAACGTTCGAGAAAATCGAGAAAAATGGCCGGATCAGGCTGCTGGTTACGGATCTGCTAGGGAAAGATCAGGTTATCGTAGACCGTGTCGCCAAACAGAGCCGGCGTCTGGGCGCAGTAAGAAACTTGTTGGCGATAGGTTTCTGGCTTTAGTGTGCTGACATCCTCACCTTCAAACAGTAACGTTCCGCTGGTCGGGCTGATTAATGAAGCAACTATTTTTAGTAGCGTACTTTTACCGCAGCCAGAAGGGCCGGTAATTAACTTAAATTCGCCAGCACGCAGCGAAAAATTGATGTTATTGAGAATCTTCGTATCGCCCGCCTGATATCCAACATTTTGTAGTTGGAGCAAAAGACTATTTTCCTGCATTGCCCATCCCTTTTCTGATTTTTACTAAAAACAGTTTATCCTCCGCAAGAATAAGGGGGAACTCTCTTTCAGTAATCAGGTATAATTTGTTTAATCAAGCAGCAATTTTGCTCTTTATGGACGGTACAACAGGAGGTTTTTCCGATGCTTATTTTTATCCCGATTCTCATTTTTGTCGCGCTGGTCATTGTTGGCGCGGGCGTCAAAATCGTTCCGCAGGGCTATCAGTGGACGGTAGAACGATTTGGTCGTTATACCAAAACATTACAGCCGGGGCTAAGTCTGGTGGTGCCGTTTATGGACCGCATTGGTCGTAAGATCAATATGATGGAGCAAGTGCTCGACATCCCATCCCAGGAAGTTATCTCGAAAGATAACGCCAACGTCACTATCGACGCCGTTTGCTTTATTCAGGTGATTGATGCCCCGCGTGCCGCTTATGAAGTCAGCAATCTGGAGCTGGCGATCATCAACCTGACCATGACTAATATCCGTACCGTTCTGGGTTCAATGGAACTCGATGAAATGCTCTCTCAGCGCGACAGCATTAACTCGCGTCTGCTGCATATTGTCGATGAAGCCACTAATCCGTGGGGGATAAAAGTCACCCGTATTGAAATTCGCGATGTGCGCCCACCGGCTGAGCTTATCTCTTCGATGAACGCGCAGATGAAAGCGGAACGTACCAAACGCGCTTACATCCTTGAAGCGGAAGGGATCCGTCAGGCGGAAATCCTCAAAGCCGAAGGTGAAAAACAGTCACAAATCCTGAAAGCGGAAGGCGAACGTCAATCGGCATTCTTACAGGCCGAAGCGCGTGAACGTTCTGCCGAAGCGGAAGCCCGCGCAACCCAAATGGTGTCTGAAGCCATTGCTTCTGGTGACATTCAGGCGGTGAATTACTTCGTGGCGCAGAAATACACCGAGGCGTTACAGCAGATTGGTTCCTCCAGTAACAGCAAAGTGGTGATGATGCCATTAGACGCCAGCAGCCTGATGGGGTCGATTGCCGGGATTGCTGAACTGGTGAAAGACAGCGCGAACGAGCGAAATAAATCATGATCGAGATGATAGCTATCCATCCGCATATTTTTTGGCTGAGTCTCGGCGGTCTGCTGCTGGCAGCCGAGATGCTGGGCGGCAATGGTTATCTACTGTGGAGCGGTGCCGCGGCGGTGATTACTGGCCTGGTGGTCTGGCTGCTGCCGCTGGGTTGGGAGTGGCAAGGGGTGATGTTTGCCGTCCTGACGCTACTTGCCGCCTGGCTGTGGTGGAAATGGCTGGCACGAGGCGTGCGCGAACAAAAGCACAGTGACAGCCATTTAAACCAGCGCGGTCAACAGCTGATTGGCCGACGTTTTGTGCTGGAATCACCGTTAGTCAACGGGCGCGGTCATATGCGCGTCGGCGACAGTTCATGGCCCGTCAGCGCCAGCGAGGATCTCGGCGCAGGTACGCATGTTGAGGTGATTGCGATTGAAGGGATAACGCTGATCATCCGTGCGATCATCGCCTGATGCGACGCTGGCGCGTCTTATCATGCCTACAAAAATATGCCCGAACCGTAGGCCGGATAAGGCGTTCACGCCGCATCCGGCGGTTATGCGCCGATGCCTGATGCGACGCTGACGCGTCTTATCATGCCTGGAAGTCTGTGCCCGAACGTAGGCCGGATAAGGCGCTTACGCCGCATCCGGCGGTTATGCGCCGATGCCTGATGCGACGCTGACGCGTCTTATCATGCCTACAAAATATGCCCGAACCGTAGGCCGGATAAGGCGTTTACGCCGCATCCGGCGGTTATGCGCCGATGCCTGATGCGACGCGGACGCGTCTTATCATGCCTGGAAGTCTGCACCCGAATCGTAGGCCGCCTCCGCCATATTAACTGGCATTGGCAAATTACTCGTCACTACCTTTATTCATGTTTTTTTGGTCTTCATCCGGATAGTGTTTTTTTAGATATTCCAGGACGTTTTTATTGACCTTGTGTTGGGTATACACCCACCCTTTCCAGTAATCAGGCTGGTCCAGGTAAACTTCTGGCGGAATGGTGAAATCAGAAAGCGTTAACCATTCGGCTAACAGATCGGGGTTTCTCTTCTGGATCAACTGCAACAGCATGATCAGCGACATGGCAGAGGCAGGAGCCGTACTATCGCCGCTTAAATACTTCCACACCGTAGAGCGATTCGAACGAAAAAGGATGGGGAGCAGCGCCCTGTCCAGATTCATTTCATTAAAAATCTTCTCAAATTCATTCATTTAATTTTCCTGCCTGGCGTAAACCTCTTAAAAATTGAGATTTATCAAAGAAACGCATTCTAGCACACATCAGGAACCGCTTCACGTTTAGCCCAGAAACAACATTTATTTCGCTTATCAAAACAAGTCTTTACTCTTTTTTACATTGAAAGAGCACAAAATGACTTTCAATTTTATTTATATAAGAAACATTTTTTGTTTCTTATAGGCGATATTTACGCTTACACAAGACAAAAACGCGCTTTACATCACACAAATGGCGGCGTAGATTTCGATTAAATTGCAACGCAAATTAATTCTTATAACAACGTTATACGTTGCTTATAGAAACAAAACTGTGACTTACTTTGAACGAGAAAAAATGCATGAAAACTGTAAAGCTGTCTTTACTGGCTGTCGTTGTTGCTACCGCGGTAAGTCCATCTGCGTTTGCGGGTGATACTGTTGAGGCAGCAGCGACAGAATTAGCGGCAATCCAGCCAGGAATGTCGCAAATGGAAATTGATCAGAAAATTGGTCGATTTTTAGAAAGGACAGGAAATAGCGCAGCCGCACAAAATTACCTGATTGCGCATGATTACAAAACTACAACGCCTCAGGAAGATACAACTACTTCTCCCGTACAGCCCACCAGTACGCTCAACCCGATAACCAATCAAGCGCAGATCGACCGCGACAACGGGCAGGATACCGCCATTCAGAACGCGCAGCACACTGCCAACTGGGCATCGCTGAAAGCCGATGATGCGCATCATGCCATTATGGTGGCGCAGACGGATATTGATGCCAATAAAGCCGCCATCACCGACGCCCGCAATGATGTCTCCGCCGTACAGTCAGACGTCAGCACCATAAAAGGCGATGTCGCACATGCCCAGTCAACGGCTGACCATGCCAACGCTAACGCCAACACCGCACTGCTGAACGGCGTCAAACTCTCCGCTGCCGTGACGGAAAATAAAAATAATATCGAACAGAACCGCAGCGATATTGCTGACCAGCAGCAACAGCTCGACGAAACCCAGAAAACCGTTGCTGCCACCGGTGATGTACAGACTGCTGCCCGATATCAGGGCATGATTGACGCCAGGCAGACAGCCGCTACCAACGCGCAGCAGGAACAAGCAGACACCCAGCAGCAACAAATTACCGATCAGCAGAAGCAAATCGACGCGACGCAAAAAACGGTTTCTGCACTTGGCGATGCCCAGACCAGCGCACATTATCAGCAGATGGTTAACGCCAGACTGACCGCACAAAATGATGCGAATGCGCGTATTGCAGCAGAACAAAAACAGAAAATTGATACCCTTGCGACTAACCAGGCAACTCAACAACATATCGATAGCGTGCAGTACGGGGAGCAAATTCAGCGTCTGGCGCAAGACTCAACGCAAACGCATGAACAAATTGACAGCCTGACACAAGACGCAACCCAAACGCATCAGCAGTTAAGCAACACGCAAAAACGAGTAGCGGATAACAGCCAGCAAATTAACACGCTCAATAACAATTTCAGTTCGCTGAAAAACGAAGTTGAAGATAACCGTAAAGATGCTAATGCGGGGATCGCGTCAGCCATTGCCATTGCCTCACAGCCGCAGGTGAAAACCGGTGATTTAATGATGGTGTCAGCGGGAGCAGGAACGTTCAACGGTGAATCTGCGGTGTCTGTCGGAACATCTTTTAATGCTGGAATTCATACGGTAATTAAAGCGGGAGTCTCAGCGGATACACAATCTGATTTCGGCGCAGGTGTCGGCGTGGGATATTCGTTCTAATTTTAATAGCAATTTCTTATTCGCAATTTTCCGCACATTATTTAAGGTTAACAATGATGAATAGCACCATTAAATCGTTTTCCCTGCTGGCGGTGATATTACTGGCTGGCTGTAGTTCTCCCACTTCCCGCATCGCAGATTGCCAGGCGCAGGGCGTCAGTCATGACACCTGTTATCTCGCAGAACAACAGCGTCAGGCGGCTATTTTAAGTGCATCCGAGGCGCAGGCATTTAAAAATGCAGAAGCCGCACAACATGCCCAGGCCGCTAAAAAATCCATTTATAAAGGATTTGGCGTCACCTTCAGAATGAGCAGTAAAAACTTTGCTTACCTCAATGATTCACTATGTGCCATAGATGAAGATAATACCGATGCTACGGTTTATCAGTCGGGTCTGTATAACGTCATTGTTTATCATCACACAGGAAAAGTCGCCTTAATGAAAGAAGGCCAGTTTGTGGGCTATTTAAAATGAAGGAGCAAAAGAAAATGGCCCTGACGCATATTATGATTATCGGTGCGTTTATTTTTGCCTTCTTGCAAGTAGCATTATTAGCCTCCCTGGTGCACGCTGTGAATGTTAACAACGAAATCCAGGAAGGCTTATTTCAGTCGGGGCGCATTATGGTAGAAAGTTTGCAACATATTCTTTCGGTGCAAACGGGGATTAACTGATTTTCACCCCGCCCGATGATGGCAGCAGCCGGAGAGATTTTCGATAATCGGGCAGTCGGCGCTGTCATCACCGGGGCAGGCATTCGCCAGCGCCAGTAGCTGGTTGCGCATGGATTGCAGTTCTTCGATATGCCGTTCGATCTCCGCCACCTTCTCCAGCGTGCGCCGTTTTACATCGGCGCTATGACGCTGCGGGTCGTTAAACAGATTCACCAGTTCGCCGCTCTCTTCCAGGTTAAAGCCCACCTGGCGCGCCTGGCGCAGTAAGGTCAGTTCGTTGAGATGCTGCTGCGTGTAGGTGCGATAACCGTTTTCGCTGCGCATCGGCGGCGTCACCAGCCCCTTCTCTTCATAGAAGCGAATGGCTTTGCTGGTCAGGCCGGTAATTTTTGCTACATCGCTAATGTTCATCGTTCGCGCAACGCCTCCTGTGCTTTGTTAAAGGGTTTCAACAGATAATCCAGCACGCTTTTTTTGCCGGTGCGGATATCGACCGTCGCCACCATACCGGGGAATATCGGAAACTGCTGTTTATGTTTATTTTCCAGATGGTTGCTGAAAGTGCGAATGTACACCCGATAGTAATAAACATCGCGCCGCACTTCATCCTGCACGGTGTCTGGTGATATCACTGCCACTTCCCCCGGCAGGCCGCCATAGATGGAGTAATCGTAAGCGGTTATTTTCACCAGTGATTTTTGCCCCGGATGGATAAACGCCACATCGCGCGGGGAGATTTTTGCCTCAATCAGCAGTTGCTCATCCAGCGGCACGATGGTCATCAGTTTACCACCGGGGGCAATGACGCCGCCAACCGTGGTGACATCAATATCCTGAACAATGCCACGAACTGGCGCAGTAAAGTTGAGCCTGGTGAGGGAGTCTTCCCGTCCACGGATCACCGAACGCTGAGTTTCCACTTCCGCATTGGCTTTCGCTAACTCTTCGCGCGCCTGAACGTAGTATTGCGTGCGCACGTCGCTAAGTTTGTTTTCCAGTTCATTGGCCTGGCGTTGCAGGCGCAGCACTTCGACGCTGCTCGCAGCCCCTTGTTTCACCAGCGGCTGGGTCATAGCCAGTTCACGGTTGACCAGGCTAATCCCCTGCGTCAGCCCGGTGGTGGCTTTGTTCAACCCGTCGCGGCGAGTGTTGTACAACGCCGTTTCCGACTCGATAAGTTCGGGGAATTTATTCAGTTCGTCGGGGAACACCAGCGGTTTATTGCTCACTTCTGCCCGCAGCCGCGCCGAGGTCGCCAGCGCCGCGTACAGCCGCGACATCGCTTCCTGGACGTCGGATTCCGTTTTGGTGCGGTTAAGCTGCGCCAGCGGCTGGCCCTGTTCGACAATATCGCCCACCTTGACGTCGAGATGATACAGAATTCCGCCTTCCAGCGACTGCACCACCTGTTCGCGCCCGGAGGGTTCTACCGTGCCGCTGCCGGTAGTGACTTCATCAAGCTGGAAATACCACGCCCAGCCGAGAAAACAGAGCAGCATGACGACGGTCACACGTACCGCCAGCGCCGAGCGCGGCAGGCGGGGTTCAGTCAGGCCACGGTTGTATTGCAGTTGTCCGTTCATGCAGCAGACCCCTTATTCTTCTCCTGCAACACCACCCGTCGCGCCGTGGGTTCGCCCTGTTCACGCAAAATGGCCTCTTTCGCGCCATCCATCACAATCCGCCCCTGATCCATCACGATAATGCGGTCCACCAGTTGCAGCATCGCCGTGCGGTGAGTGGCGATGACCAGCGTGCGATGTCCAATCCACTGTTTCAGTTGTTCGATTAAATGCGCTTCCGCCATTTCATCCAGCGAGGCGCTGGGTTCGTCAAGCAAGACAATATTGGGTTGAGAGATAAGTAGCCGCGCCAACAGCAGCGTTTGCCGCTGACCGCCAGAAAGGCCAAATCCCCCTTCCTGAATCATGTAGTTGAGGCCATTTTTCTGCTTCTGCACAAAGGGCAGCGCCCCGCTGAGGGTTAACGCGCGTTCGATATCTTCATCGCTGGCTTCCGGCATCCCCATTGTGAGGTTTTCCCGCAGCGAACCGAAGAACAGTCGCCCGGTCTGGCTGAGCAGCCCCATGTCGCGGCGCAGATCTGCCGGATCAAGCTGACCGATGCTGATGTTATCCAGCAGCACCTGCCCCTGCTGGGCGATACGCATTCCGGCGAGCATTTGCAGCAGCGTTGATTTACCCGCGCCGTTGCGCCCGAGAATGGCGATTTTCTCACCCGCCTGAATGTTGAGTTTGCCAATCGCCACATCGGCAATCTTCTCTTCTTCGTCGTAATAAAACACCGCGTTGCTGAACTGATAATTACCGTGCAGCACCGCTTTATGCACCAGTTTGCCGTGTTCCGGTTGATCCACCGGGCGCTTCATCAGTTCATCGAGGCCGTTACGCGCCACTTTCGCCTGCTGCCAGCGCGAGAGCACGCCGGATATCTGCGACAGCGGCGCGATGGTGCGCGAAGCCAGGATCGTCGTCCCGACCAGCGCACCGGTGGTCATGTCGCCGTTCATCACCATAAAGCAGCCCACCAACAGCACCACCACGTAGACGATGGACTGCACTTCCTGGGTCCAGGTGAGCAGCAGTCCGGTGAGAAAACGTTGCTTCATGCTGATGGACGAGGCCACATCGTTGGTGTGATTCCACTGATTCTGAAAACGCTGCTCGGCGCGCAACAGTTTAATGTCTTCAATCGACTGCACGGCTTCCACAAGCGTCGCGTTGCGTACCGCTGACTCGCGCATCCCTTCGTTCGCCAGCCGCGCCAGCGGGCGTTGAATCAGCAAACCGGGGATCACCAATAACGGCAGAGCCAGCAGAACCACCAACACCAGCCAGCCGCCAATCATCCACAAAATAAAGACAAACAGCAGGAAGAACGGCAGATCCGCCACCGCGCCGATGGTGGTGGAGGTGATAAGCTCCCGCACCGATTCCAGTTCGCGGATCTGCGAGATAAACGATCCGGTGGATTTCGAGCGCACGTTATTTTTCAGCCGTAATGCGTGACCAAACACGCGGTCCGAAATACGCAGATCCGCCCGTTTGCCAATCATATCCGAGAGGTGCGTGCGCACCATGCGCATACAGAACTCAAACAGGATCGCCATCATCACCCCGGCGAACAGTACCCACAGCGTCGGGTACGACTGCGCCGGAACGACGCGGTCGTAAACCTGCATCGAGAAAATCATCGCCGCCAGCGCCAGCACGTTCGCCACCAGTGAGGCCAGCATAATATCGCCGTAGCGCCGCCAGTCTTTTAACGAGAGATTCCAGAACCAGTTCGCCTGATACGGGCGAATATAGTCATCCACCCGCGCGTCGGGGATGGCACTGAGCGGGCGCAGCAGCGCCAGTTCGACGATTTTATCCTCAACATCCGCGACGTTAAGCGTGGTTTCCAGCCCTTCGTCACCGCTGAACTGAATGCTGATATTGTCGTGATTGTCGCGGCGGGTGATTACGCCAATCTGCTGATTATCAAACACCGCGATCAACGGCAGCCGCCACGGGTTAAGCGAATCGGCGGAGAACTCCACCAGCCGCAGCCCCATCCCCAGTTGCCGCGCCATGTCAGTGAGTAACTCCTCCCGCTTGCTGTCGCGCTCCCAGTTGACGGTTGCGCGCACGTTCTCCTGAGAAAAATCGAGGCGGTAATAGCGCGCCACGGCGATCATCGCCTCCAGCCAGGCTTCCACGGACTGGGCATTTTTTTTCATTATTTACACCACCATCAACTGATGATTCGCCAGCAATGTGGCGAGGTCGGTATGCACGCCCGTCAGCGTGACCACGTTAGTTGCCGCAAAAGTGCCGCCCGTGCCGTCGCGGTCGATCTGCACGATGGTGTCGCTGCCGCTCTGGGTGACTTTGACAAAATCACCGATGTTTCCAGCCTGCGCATCCAGCGTCGCCACGCCGTTGACGTAGCTGGCTTTGCCATTACCGGTATAGCCGCTGCCCTGTAACAGCTCGCGGATATCAATGCGATCGGTGTCGGCGGTGCCTTCCCATGTGCCTACCGTAAAGCCATTCACCACGTCCGAGCCGTTGCCGCCAGTGGCATCGCTGGCGTTGAGCAGTTTATAGAGCAAGGTGTCGTGACCGCCGTTGCCGATGTTGATGGTGTCGTTACCGCCGCGCCCTTCCAGTTGGTTATCGCCGCTGCTGCCCGTCAGAGTGTCGTTAAAGTTGGAGCCGGAAATGCCTTCAATATTGGTAAATGTCGAGGTGTTAAAGCCGGTCGCCTGGGCAGTGGTGGTGCTTAAGTTGGCGGTGATCCCCACTGTGGAGAGGCGGAAATCGACCACGTCCATCCCGCCGTTCGCCAGCCAGGTTCCGGTGCCGGAGCTGTACACCCAGCCGCCGGAACCGTCGTAGGTGTCGGTACCTGCGGTAGCGAAGAAGGTGTCGTTATAGCCGGTACCAACGAACTTACCGTTGTTGCTCGCCGTGCCTGCTTCGGCGCTGAGATCGTAAGCGTGGGTAGCATCGGTGGCATGTAAACCGCCCCAGGTGGTATTCACCGTCTGGTCGATATTGCTGGCAGTGGTGCCGGTGGATTTGATCAGCACCGCGTTGTAAGTTTCCCCGGCATTCAGTCCGTAGAAATTGACCAGCGCCGAGGTGTCGTTGACGCCCATCCCCGACTGCGGGTTGATGATTTGCGTGGCGACCAGCACTCCCGCCGAGTTGTAGAGTTTTACGGTATTACCGTAATAGACGTTAATGCCGTTGGGATCGGTGATACGCAGGTGCAGCGAGGTGCCGTAGCTCACCGTGTTGGTGTTACGGATGAGGAACACGCTGCCCGACTGTTTGGTCACCAGCACATCCACCGCGCCGTCCCAGTCGTAGTCCATTGCCGCCACGCCGCTGGTGATGCCGCTCTGGCTGCCGCCGAGGGTAGATTGTGTCCAGTTACTGGCATTACTGACGTTAGTATAGAGGTACGACTGCCCGGTCTGAGCAATACGCGCGATATCCATTAACCCGTCATGATCCCAGTCCACTGCCACGCTGAACTGGCTGGCATAGGTTGTACCCGTTGCCCCCACCGCCACCGGATTCCCCAACACGCCGTTGGTATTGAATAACAGCGAGCCGTAGTTAGCTCTTCCCTGGCTGGCGGGCAGGAAGAGGTCCATATCGCCGTCACCATCGAAATCTGCCCAGGTCATGGACACAGACGTCGAGTTGCCGCCGCTGCCTGCAACGCTGAGGAAGGTGTTGATGGTGTTCTGCCCCCAGACAAACGTGCCGTTGCCCTGGCTGATGAGTGAGGACAACGTGTAGTAGTTATTCAGGTTGAAGGTGTGCTGAACGAGGTCAATCCTGCCGTCATTATTAAGATCGACGCCGGAACCTTCGTTAAGGGAAAGATAGCCGTTCACTACCCCGCCGACCGTGGCGCTCCCTCCGTTGTTGGCGGTGGTGGAGTTACCTACCAGAGTGCCTGCGTTATTCCACAGGAAGGTATTAGAGTCCGGCCCGCCTGCGTCGCCAATCCAGAAATCGAGATAGCCGTCGCCCTCTTTATCAAACGCCACAATCGAGCCATACCACGTCAGCGTGCCGACGTTCACCTGAATGGCGCTGGAAAAGGTGCCATCGCCGTTGTTGGTAAAACCGTTGATATAGCCCGTGCCGTAGTCATCACGGGTAATAAACAGATCGCCCGTGCCGTTACGGTCATAATCGGCAATTGAACTGGTGGCGTAGTTGTTGCCGCTTTGCACCAGCGTCAGTGCGGTCTTCGACCAGGTGAGCGGATCGGTTGATTGCATAATTTGCTGGTTAGCCAGCACCGTCCACATCCCGTGGTTGTCCAGGCCATAGGTCAGCCCCCAGGCGGTCGTTTTATTGGCAGTTGTCCAGGCAGGTGTGTAATCAATTGCCGCGTTAACCGTCACCGTGCCATTGCTGACGTTAGCGGTATTGCCGTTGCCCGCCGAGCTTTTTACCTGCGCGGTCACGTTATAGGCGGTCGCGGACGCCGCCAGCACATCGGTATCCGGCAGTTGCACATACCAGGTATTGTGTGCCGGATCGACTACCACCGCACCGCCCGGCTGCGAGGTGTAGGTTTTGCCATTGATGACCACTTCAACATACTGCCCGCTGGCGAGCGCGGCAGTGATCACCCCGCTGATAATCGGCGTGGTATCGCGCGTGGTCTGGCTGGTGATTTGCGCCAGCGTGGTCGGAATAGAGGTATCGACCGTCAGAACAAAATCGCTGGAGGAGGTGATATTCCCTGCCAGATCCACTACCCGCGCGCTGTAGGTGTAGGCACCGCTGACCAGACCGCTGTCGCTGTAGGTCCAGTTCAGTGCGCCGACCATCGTCACCGCGCCTAACAGCAGACCGTTACGGTAGAGGTAAACCACTTCACCGCTGGCCAGCGGGCCGGAGAGCACGCCGTTCAGCAACGGCGTGGTGTCGTCGGTGGCCTGCGAACTGCTTAACGTCCCCTGTCGCTGCCCGACATCATCGGTATACGACACAATAGTCGGCGTGGCGGTGGGGTTAATCGTATCGACCACCACCGTTTTCGACACCACCGGGCCGGTATTCCCCGCCAGATCCAGCACCCGCACCTGATAAACATAGCTGCCGTCGGTCAACGTGCGGCTGTCGGTGTAAGTCCACTGCGTGCCGTTGGTAGTGAGCGTGGTCCAGGTCGCACCGCCATCAAGGCTAATCTGCGCCACTTCGCCGCTGGCAAGCCCCACCCCCAGCGAACCGGTTAGCGTGAGCGTGGTGTCACTGGTGATAAAGTCGGTGGACGAACTCCCCGTATCGGTGCTGATGCTGGCGATGGTGAGCACCTGCGCCGGGTTAACGGTATCGATCAGCACCGACTGGCTGCTGGTTGCGCCAACGTTGCCCGCCAGATCGACCACCCGCACCTGCCAGGTGGTGGTGCCGTTGGTGAGGGTTCGTCCGTCAACGTAACTCCAGTTCAGGCCGTCTGCCGCCAGCGTTACATTCACCCAGGTTGCACCGTTATCGGTACTGATTTGCGCGAACTCATTAGCGCCGAGCGCCGCGCCCAGTACGCCGCGCACGGTCAGCGAGGTGTCGCTGGTAATAAAATCGCTGCTGCTGGCTCCGGTGTCATCGCTGATGCCGGTAATGGAGATGCTTTTCGCCGCTTCCGGGCTGGTGGTATCGACCACCACGTTTTGCGTCGCCGTCTGCCCGACGTTCCCCGCCAGATCCACCACCCGCACCGTGTAGTTCCAGGTGCCGTCGGTCAGTGTGCGACCATCGGCATAACTCCAGCTGGTGCCGATAACGGTTAAGGTGGTCCAGGTAATCCCGCCGTCGAGGCTGATTTGCGCCCGTTCATCAGCAGCCAGCGCCGCACCGAGCGTACCGCGCACGGTCAGCGTGGTGTCGCGAGTAACAAAATCGCTGCTGCTTAACCCGGTGTCATCGCTGATGCCCGCAATGGCGATGGTTTTGCTCGCCAGCGGCGCGGTGGTGTCCACGGTGACTATCTGGCTGGCGGTCGCGCCGATATTTCCGGCGGTGTCGATCACCCGTACCTGATAGTTGTAGTTGCCGTCGCTCAGCGTGCGCCCGTCAAGCCAGGTCCAGGTTAAGCCGCTTACAGAAAGATTCTGCCAGGTAGTGCCGCCATCAATACTGATTTGCGCGAACTCACCGGCAGAAAGCGCCGCGCCCAGCGTGCCGCTTACCGCAAGCGTCGTGTCGCTGGTGACAAAATCATTAGTGATCAATCCGGTATCAGTGGTGATCGCGCTGATGGCGATGGTTTTCACCGCTGGATCTGGCGCGATGGTGTCGATCACCACGTTCTGGCTGTCGGTCGCGCCAACGTTGCCCGCCGCATCAATCACCCGCACCTGATAGAGATAGTTGCCATCGGTCAGCGTGCGGCTGTCGTTATAGCGCCAGGTCGTGCCGGTAACGGTAAGCGTGGTCCAGGTTACGCCGCCGTCGATACTGATTTGCGCCGTCTCGTTACTGGCAAGCGCGGCGGTGAGCGAGCCGTTGACCACCACCGGGCTGACGCTAGTGATAAAGTCGCTGGCGCTAAGGCCAGTGTCGGCTTGCAGGGAATCGATATTAATACCCATCGCCGGGGCGCTGAGATCGACGGTAATGGTGTGATTGCTGCTGCCGGTATTGCCGATAGAGTTGCTCACCGAGGCGTTAATCACGTAGGCATTGCCGTCTGCCAGCGCGGTGACATCGGCGCTACCGAGGGTGTAGCTCCAGCTACCGCCCGTCTGCACCGTGGTGGTATAGGTTTTGCCGTTTAAGGTCAGAGTCAGCGTCTGACCAACTGGCGCGGTGGTAGTGCCGCTGATCACCAGCGACGAGCCGTGTTCCGCTACATTCACCACATCGTCGCCCGCAAAGGTGTTGATGGTGACGGTTGGCACATCGCCGTTCAACGTCACGCCACGGCTGGCGCTACCGGGGTTTCCGGCCTGATCGCTGACCGTCGCGCTGATGGTGTAGCTGCCGTCGCTTAATCCGGAAAACTGCTGCGCCGGAATAAACACCGACCAGCTTCCGCCGCTGCCAACCGTTGCAGTCCAGGTTTGCCCGTTAAAGGTGACGGTCACCATCTGGCCCACTTCGGCGGTGGTGGTGCCGCTGATGGTCTGCCCGGCAAGCTGCTCGGCGTTGTTGATAATATCGTCACCCGCCACGGTGGCGATGGTGACCGTTGGCGCAACGGTATCGACGGTCAGGGCGTGCGTGGTTTGACCGGGGTTACCGGCGCGATCGTTCACGCTGGCGGTGATGGTCTGCGCGCCCTGCCCGAGCGATGCCAGATCCGCCGCAGGCACGTTAAGCGCCCAGGTGCCATTGGCGGCAACCGTGGTGGTGTAGGTTTTGCCGCCAAAGGTGACGGTGACCGTCTGCCCCACTTCCGCGCTGGTCGAGCCGTTAAGGGTTAACGGCTGCTGTTGTTCGGCGGCGTTGAGTCTGTCGTCCGTCGAAACGGTGTTAATGCTGATAATCGGCGCAGTGAGATCCACCGCCACACTGCGCGAAGCCGTAGCGCTGTTTCCGGCGCTGTCCTGCGCGGAGGCGCTAACCGTGTAGCTGGTGCCATCCGCCAGTGCCGCGACGTCCGCCGCCGGCACATTCACGCTCCAGCTCCCGTTGCTTTGAATGGTAGCGCTGTAGCCTTTGCCGTTAAGCAACACGGTCACCACTGTACCTACGGCAAAGTTCGTTCCGGTGCCGCTCAGGGTCAGCGCACTGCCCGCTTCGGCGGCGTTAATAATATTATCGCCGCTGATGGTGCTGACCGAGAGCGACACTGCCGCCGTGTTCACCTGCACATTGTGCGTCTGCGTGCTGCTGTTGCCTGCGCTATCGGTGATAGTGGCGCTGATGGTCACCGTGCCGTCCGCAAGGCCGGAAATCACGCTGGCAGGCACGCCGACGCTCCAGTTACCGCTGGCATCGGTGCTGGTGACATACTGCTGCCCGGCGATGGTCACCACCAGGCGGTCGCCCGCGCCCGCGCCCGTGGCGGTGCCGCTGATAATCTGCGCCTGAGTGTGTTCGACGTTGTTAATCACATCATCGCCCGCCACGGTGTTAAAACTGATGACGGGCGCGGTGGTATCGACGGTCACGCCTTTGCTGGCGCTGCCAGGGTTACCCGCCAAATCGCTGACCGTGGCGGTGAGCGTGTAGCCGTTATTGGCAAGTGCGGTTAAGTCGCTGGCAGGCAGCGTTAAGCTCCAGCTACCGTCTGCCTGCACCGTGGTCTGGTAGTTGCTGCCGTTGAGCGTGACGGTGAGCGTTTGCCCCGTTTCCGCCGTGCTGGTGCCGGACACCGTTACGCCCGCCGCCGCTTCGCTGGCGTTGACGATGTTATCGCTGGCAATGGTGTTGATGGTCACCGTTGGCGCGGCGCTATCGACGCTGTATTCGTGCGTTGCCGTAGCGCTGTTGCCGTTAACGTTAGTCACCCGCACCTGGGCGCTGGCATCGCCGTCACGCAACGTCGCCATATCCGCAGCCGGAACGGTAGTGCTCCAGCTACCGTTTGCCGCCACCGTGGTGGTGTAGGTTTTGCCACCAAAGGTAATGGAAACGGTTTGCCCCGCTTCGACGCCGGATGTGCTGCCGGAGAGCGTTAGCGCCGCGCCTTTTTCGGCGGCGTTTATCACATCATCGCTGGTGATGCTGTTCATGCTGATGGCGACGGCGGTGAGATCAACCGTGACCGGATGGGTAATGCTGGTTTGCGTTCCGGCACTGTTCGCGCCGCTAACGGTAATATTCAGCGTTCCCGCAGGCCAGTTGCTGACATCCGCAGCCGGAACGCCGACGCTCCAGGTGCCGTTTGCCAGCACCGTGGCGGCGTAAGTTTGGTTATTAATCACCACCGTCAATGCCGTCCCTGCCGCAAAGCCGGAACTGCTGCCAGTAATCACCTGCGCCTGACCGTGCTCGATGATATTGACCACATCATCGCCCGCGACGGTATCGACTCGCAGACCTGGCAGACTGGCATCGATGGTGATATCGCGCGTGCCGCTACCGGTGTTGCCAACGGCGTTGGTGACCGAGGCGTTAACGGTTAACTCACCGTTACCCAGCGCCTGCCAGTCGGCTGAGGGGACACTCACGCTCCAGCTTAAATCTGGCTGGACGGTGGCGCTGTAGGTTTTGCCGCCCAGCGCAACGGTGACGGTGCTGCCCGCCGCCGCACCGGTTACCTGACCGCTGATGGTTTGTGCGCTGCCTGCTTCGGCGGCATTGATAATATCGTCCGTCGCCACCGGATTAATGGTCACACCCGGCAGCGCGGTATTGACCTGCACGTTATGGCTGGCGGTGCTGCTGTTACCCTGGGCGTTGGTGACGCTCGCCGTGACGCTATATGTCGCTTCGCCCAGCGCACTGACCGCCGAGGCGGGAACGGTAACGCTCCAGTTGCCGGAGGCGTCGGTGGTGGCGCTGTAGTTTTGTCCGTTCAGGGTGACGGTGATCGCCGTGCCCGCAGGCTGATCGCTGGTGCCGGAAAGCGCCAGATCGGATCCTTTTTCCGTCGCGTTGATTACATCATCGCCCGCGATGGTGTTGATGCTAATCACTGGCGCGGTGAGGCTGACGGTCACGGTGCGGCTGGCGTCATCGCTGTTGCCTGCCCGATCGCTGACGCTGGCGGTGATCGTCTGCGCACCGCTACCGAGTGCCGTAACATCCGCCGCCGGGACGCCGACGCTCCAGTTGCCGGAGGCATCCAGGGTGGTGGTGTAGGTTTTGCCATTGAGCACGACGCTCACCACATCGCCCGCTTCCCCGCCCGTGCTGGTGCCGGAAATCACCAGCGCCTGCCCGTGTTCGGCGTCGTTGATGATGTCATCGCCCGCCACGGTGTTAATGGTGAGAACCGGCGCGGTGGTGTCTACCGCCAGATTATGGCTGGCGCTGCCGGGGTTGCCCGCTTTGTCGTTGACCGTGGCGCTGACGGTGTAATTGCTTGCGGTTAGCGCGCCTAAGGCTGAAGTGGGAATACTGACGCTCCAGCTGCCATCCGTCTGTACATTGCCGGTGTAGGTTGCGCCATTAAGGGTGACGGTGACCGTCTGCCCGGTTTCGGCGGTGCTGGTGCCGCTGAGGGTAAGCGGGCTTCCGGCTTCTGTGGCGTTAAGGATGTCATCGCTGGCGATGGTGTTTATGGTGAGCGTCGGTGCGCTGGCATCGACGCTGTACGCATGGGTCGCCGAGGCACTGTTACCGCTCGCGCTGCTGACGCTGGCCTGCACGTTCGCCGCGCCGTCTGGCAGAGTTGCCAGATCTGCCGCCGGAACCGTTACGCTCCAGCTTCCGTTGGCGGCGACGCTTGCGGTGTAGGTTTTGCCGCCAAAGGTGACGGTAACGGTTTGCCCGCTTTCAATCCCGCTGGTGCTGCCAGAAAGGGTCAGGTCGGTGCCTTTTTCGGCGGCGTTAATCACGTCGTCGCTGGCAACGGTGTTGATGCTGATTGCCACCGCCGTTAAATCGACGGTGAACGGATGGCTGACGCTGACCGGGTTTCCGGCGCTGCTCTGTCCTGCCACGTCAACGGTTAACGGCCCCGCAGGCCAGGCGCTGACGTTTGCCGCCGGAATGCCGACACTCCAGCTCCCGTCTGCCTGTACCGTGGCGGCATAGGCCACACCGTTAATGGTGACCGTCAGCGCTGCGCCTGCATTCAGGCCGCTACTGCCGCCGGTGATCACCAGCGCCTGCCCGTGTTCGATACTGTTGACGATATCATCGCCCGCTACCGTATCCACGCGCAGCCCCGGCAGGTTGGCATCAATGGTGATATCCCGCGTACCGCTGCCCGTATTGCCATTCGCGTTGGTGACCGAGGCGGTAATGGTCAAATCACCATTGCCCAGCGCCTGGAGATCGGCTGCCGGAACGCTGATACTCCAGCTTAAGTTGCCCTGTACCGTGGTGGTGTAAGTGTTGCCGCCCAGCGTCACGGTGACCGTATCGCCAGCGGCGGCGCGGGTCACTACCCCGCTGATGGTTTGATCGGCCCCCGCTTCAGCGGCGTTGATAATATCGTCACCCGCCACAGTATTGATGGTGACGCCCGGCAGGCCGCTGTCGACCAGTAAATTCGCCTGGCTACTGGCGGTGTTGCCTGCCGGACTGGTGGCGCTGGCGCTGACCGTATAGTTAGCCTGGCCTAGAGCCGCCAGATCACTCACCGGAACGGTTAAGGTCCAGTTGCCTGCTGCGTCGGTGGTGGCGCTGTAGTTATGACCGTTGAGCGTGACGGTAACCTGTGCGCCTGTCGCCAGCCCCGTACTGCTACCGCTAATGGTCAACGGCTGGCCTTTTTCATCGGCGTTCAGGACGTTATCGCCGCTGATGGCGTTAAAGGTAATTGACGGCAGGCCAGTATTGACCGTCACCTGATGCGTGGCGCTGCCGCTGTTTCCGGCGGCATCGGTGACGCTGGCGTTAATGGTCACCGTGCCGTTCGCCAGTGCCGAGACGACGCTTGCCGGGACACCGACGCTCCAGTTACCGCTGGCATCCAGCACGGTGGTGAAAGTGCTACTGCCAATAGTCACCGTCACAGTGCTACCGGTTGCCGCGCCAGTAGCGGAGCCACTGATAATCTGCGCCTGGGCGTGTTCCGTCGCGTTGATCACATCATCGCCAGCCACCGTGTTGATGGTGACGACCGGAACGGAAGTATCCACCGTCAGGTTGTGGTTAACGGAGGCCGGGTTTCCGGCCTTGTCGCTCACCGCCGCGCTGACGGTGTAGTTGCTGGCGGTCAGGGCGCTTAACGCTGCTGGCGGCACGCTGACGCTCCAGCTACCGTCTGTTTGCACCGTGCCAGTATAGTTTGCGCCATTGAGCGTAACGGTCACCGTCTGCCCCGCTTCCGCCGTGCTGCTGCCAGTGATGGTCAGCGCCGCTCCGGCTTCGGCGGCGTTAAGAATGTCGTTGCCCGCGATGGTGTTGATGGTCACCGTTGGCGCGCTGGCATCGACGCTGTAAGCGTGGGTCGTGGTGGCGCTGTTGCCGTTAACATTGCTGACGCTGGCCTGCGCGCTGGCATCACCATCACGCAGGGCTGCCATATCTGCCGCCGGAACCGTGGTGCTCCACGAACCATTCGCCGCGACGCTTGCAGTGTAGGTTTTGCCGCCAAAGGTCACGGTGACCGTTTGTCCGGCTTCGACACCAGAAGTGCTGCCGGAGAGCGTTAACGCCGCGCCTTTTTCAGCGGCGTTAATCACATCATCGGCGGTAATGGCGTTGATGCTGACGGCAATCGCCGAGAGATCGACAGTCACCGGATGCGTAACGCTGACCGGGTTTCCGGCGGTGGTGTTGCCGCTCGCCGTAATTGTGACCGTCCCCGCAGGCCAGGCGCTGACATCCACCGCCGGAACGCCGACGCTCCATGAGCCATCCGCCAGCACCGCCGCAACATAGGTTTGTCCGTTAATGGTCAGCGTGACGTTGCTACCCGCCGCCAGGCCGGAACTGCTGCCGGTAATCACCAGCGCCTGCCCGTGCTCGATAATGTTGACCACATCATCGCCAGCGACAGTATCGACCCGCAGACCGGGAAGATTCGCGTCGATGGTAATTTCCCGCGCGCCATTTCCGGTATTGCCTACGCTGTTCGTCACCGAAGCCGAAATGGTCAGTTCGCCGTTGCCCAATGCCTGTAAAGCGGCTGCCGGAACATTAATACTCCAGCTTAAATTCGCCTGCACCGTGGCGGTGTAAGTCGCTCCGCCGAGCGTGACGGTTACCGTGTCGCCTGCCGCCGCGCCTGTGACCTGACCGCTGATGGTCTGGCCCGCGCCCGCTTCGGCAACGTTAATAATATCGTCCGTCGCCACAACGTTAATGGTGACGCCCGGCAGCGCGGTATTGACCTGCACATTATGGCTGGCAGAACCGCTGTTGCCATCAACATCGGTTGCGGCGGCGGTCACCGTGTAAGTGGCTTCACCGAGCGTTCCAACCGCAGACGCCGGAACGGTCACGCTCCAGTTACCGGAAGCATCGGCTGTGGTGGTGTAATTTTGCCCGTTGAGCGTCACGGTTACCTGCGTGCCCGCAGGCTGGTTGCTGCTGCCGGAAATCGCCAGATCCGCGCCTTTCTCCGTGGCGTTGATGATGTCGTCGACGGCGATGGTGTTAATGCCGAGTACCGGAGCGCCGAGCGCCACGCTGACGGTGTGCGAGGCTGTGCCTCTGTTGCCTGCGGAGTCGGTGACCGTGGCGGTAATGGTCACATCACCCTGCGCCAGTGCGGAAATCACGCTGGCAGGCACGCCGATACTCCAGTTGCCGTTGGCGTCCAGCACGGTGGTGTAGGTGGTCGTGCCAATCGTCACGGAAACCGTGTTACCGGTGGTCGCGCCCGTTGCCGAGCCGCTGATAATCTGCGCCTGAGCATGTTCCGTGGCGTTGATGATGTCATCGCCCGCCACCGTGTTAATGGTGACGACTGGGGCAACGAGATCTACCGTCAGATTATGCGTTGCCGAGGCCGGATTTCCGGCTTTGTCGCTGACCGCCGCGCTCACCGTATAGGGGCTGGCGGTGAGGTTGGCTAAATCGCCAGTTGGTACGCTGACGCTCCAGCTACCGTCAGCCTGTACGTTCCCGCTGTAACTGACGCCGTTTAGCGTCACGGTCACCGTCTGCCCGGCTTCTGCCGTACTGGTGCCGCTGATGGTCAGCGCCGTTCCGGCTTCAGCGGCATTAAGAATATCGTCCGAGGCGATGGTGTTGATAGTAACGGATGGCGCGGTGGCATCAACGCTGTAAGCATGTGTTGCCTGGGCGATGTTGCCAGCTACGTTGCTGACGCTGGCTTGTACGTTTGTTGCGCCGTCTGGCAAGGTTGCGAGATCGGCGGCTGGGATCGTCAGCCCCCAGGTATTATCCGCGGCGACCGTGGTGGTGTAGCTTTTACCACCGAAAATAACGGTAATAGTCTGCCCCGCTTCCACGCCGGAGGTAGTGCCGGAGAGCTGCAAATCGCTGCCTTTTTCGGCGGCGTTAATGACATCGTCAGTGGAGAGTGTATTGATGGTAATCGCCACGGCAGCAAGATCGACCGTGACCGGATGGCTAATGCTGGTTGTGGTTCCGGCGGTATTGGTGCCAGAGACGGCGATATTGACCGTCCCCGCAGGCCAGTTTGTGACATCCGCTGCCGGAACTCCCACGCTCCAGGTGCCATCGGCAAGTACCGTTGCGCCATAGGTAACGTTGTTGATGACTACCGTCAACGCCGCGCCCGCCGCCAATCCGGTGCTGCTACCGGTGACCACCAGTGCCTGCCCATGCTCGATAATATTGACCACATCATCGCCTGCCACGGTATCGACCCGCAGACCTGGCAGATTGGCGTCTATCACGATGTCGTGTGTTGTGGTGCCAGTATTACCCACGCCATTAGTCACCGAGGCGCTGATGGTCAGTTCACCGTTGCCCAGCGCCTGCAAAACGTTCGCAGGCACGCTGACGCTCCAGCTTAAATCTGGCTGCACGGTGGCGGTGTATTGATTACCGCCGAGCGTGATAGTGACCGTATCCCCTGCTGCTGCCGTCCCCGTAACCTGACCGCTGATGGTCTGGTTAACGGCAATTTCAGCGGCGTTGATAATGTCATCACCTGCTACGGTGTTAATGATTACCCCAGGCAGGAGCGATTCGACATTCACCGTATGGGTGGTACTGCCGCTGTTGCCCGCGCTGTCGGTGGCGCTGGCGCTAATCTGGTACACCGCCTCGCCCAATGCGCCGACTGCCGAAGCAGGCACGGTAACGCTCCAGTTGCCGGAACCGTCGGTGGTGGCGCTGTACGCCAGGCCGTTCAACATCACGGTGACCGTGGTGCCTGTCGCCAGACCGCTGGAGCCGCCGCTGATGGTCAGATCCTGGGTTTTCTCGGTATTGTTAATGATGTCATCGCCGGAGACGATATTGATGGTCAGCGTCGGGCCACTGAGATCAACGGTCACATCGTGAGTCGTGCTGTCGCTGTTGCCCGCGCGATCGATCAGGCTGGCGGTGATGGTCTGGCTACCGGTTGCCAGCGCCGTGACATCCGCCGCCGGAATACCCACGCTCCAGTTACCGGAGGCGTCCAGCGTGGTGGTGTAGTTTTTACCGTTCAGGTTAACCGTGACCACATCGCCCGCCGCCGCGCCCGTACTGGTGCCGCTCACCACCAGCGCCTGACCGTGTTCGATGGCGTTGATAATGTCATCGCCCGAAACGGTGTTTATGGTGAGATCCGGCGCGGTGACATCCACTGCCAGCGCGTGGTCGGCGCTTGCCGGGTTACCTGCTTTGTCGCTTACCGTGGCGGTCACGGTATAGCTACTGGCGGTTAATCCGCTTAAATCCGTTGCCGGAACATTCACGCTCCAGGTGCCATCGGCCTGAACGGTGGTCTGGTACGTGTTGTTATTGAGCGTAACGGTCAGCGTCTGCCCGGCCTGCGCCGTGGTGGTGCCGCTGATGGTGATCCCCGCGCCCGCTTCGCTCACGTTGAGAATATCGTCGCTGGCGATGGTGTTGATGGTCACAAGCGGCGCGGTGGCATCGACGCTGTATGCGCGATCGGCCTGGGCGTTATTGCCGTTAATGTTGCTGACGCTTGCCTGCACGTTGCCCGCGCCGTCTGGCAACGCAGCGAGATCGGCAGGCGGTACATTTACCGTCCAGCTACCGTTGGCTTCCACGGTGGTGGTGTAATTTTTACCGCCCAAGGTGACGGTCACCGTCTGCCCGGCTTCAACACCGCTGGTGCTGCCGCTTACCACCAGCGTTTCGCCTTTTTCGACGGCGTTGATCACATCATCGCCGGACAGGGTGTTAATGGTGATGGCAACCCCAGCCAGATCGACGGTAACCGGATGAGTTATGGTGGAGGTTGTTCCGGCGCTGTTGGTGCCGCTTACCGTGATATCCACCGTACCCGCAGGCCAGTTGCTGACGTCTGCCGCCGGAACACCGAGGTTCCATGTGCCGTCGGCTAACACCGTCGCGGCGTAAGTCACATTATTGATAACGACCGTTAACGCCGTTCCCACCGTTAATCCGTTGCTGCTCCCGGTGATCACCAGCGCCTGATTGTGCTCAATGCTGTTAATAACATCATCGCCCGCTACGGTATCGACACGCAGACCAGGCAGATTGGCGTCGATAGTGATATCTCGCGAGCCGCTGCCGGTATTGCCGACGCCATTGGTAACCGAGGCGTTAACCGTCAGAGAACCGTTGCCCAGCGCCTGAATATCCGCCGCCGGAACGTCCACGCTCCAGCTTAAATTAGCCTGCACCGTGGCGGTGTAGGTGTTGCCGCCCAACGTAACGGTGACCGTATCTCCCTGCGCCGCACCCGTGACCTGGCCGCTGATGGTTTGCGCGTTTCCGGATTCAGCAGCGTTAATAATATCGTCGGTCGCCACCGCGTTAATGGTGACGGCAGGCAAGGCGCTGTTGACCAGCACGTTATGGCTGGCGGAATTGCTGTTGCCTGCCGTGTCGGTGACGTTTGCGGTTACCGTGTAGTTAGCTTCACCCAGCGCGCTAACCGCTGAGGCTGGCACCGTGGTGCTCCAGTTGCCGGAGGAATCGGTGGTAGCGGTGTAATTTTGCCCGTTCAGCGTCACTGTAATTGTGGTGCCTGCGGGCTGATTACTGGTGCCGGTGATTTGCAGATCCGCGCCTTTTTCCGTGGCGTTAATCACGTTATCCGTGGCAATAGTATTGATACCAATGGTTGGCGCGGTGAGATTTACGGTGACCGTGCGGCTGGCATCATCGCTGTTGCCTGCCGCGTCGGTAATGGTCGCGGTGATGGTTTGCGGGCCGCTGCCCAGCGCGGTGACATCTGACAGCGGAACGCCGACGCTCCAGTTGCCGGAAGCGTCCAGCGTGGTGGTGTAGGTTTTACTGTTTAACGTGACGGTGATGACATCGCCTGCTTCGCCGCCAGTGCTGGAACCGGAGATCACCAGCGCCTGCCCGTGTTCGGCGGCGTTAATAATGTCATCGCCGGAGACGGTGTTGATGGTCAGCACCGGAACAGTGAGATCCACCGCCAGACCGTGAGTTGCGGACGCCGGGTTACCCGCTTTGTCGTTTACCGAGGCGCTGACCGTGTACGGGCTGGCGGTCAGATTGCTGAGATCCGCCGTCGGTACGCTGACGCTCCAGCTTCCGTCAGCCTGGACGGTGCCGCTGTAAGTCACGCCATTAAGCGTGACGGTTACCGTCTGCCCCACTTCGGCGGTGCTGCTGCCGCTGATGGTTAACGGATTGCCCGCCTCGGCGGCGTTAAGAATATCGTCGGTGGCGATGGTGTTAATGGCAAGCGTCGGGGCTGTGGCATCGACGCTATAGTCGTGCGTCGCCGAAGCCGTGTTGCCGTTAATATTGCTGACGCTGGCCTGTACCGTGGCGTCGCCGTCGCGTAACGCGCTGAGATCGGCGGCGGGTACGGTGGTTGTCCAGCTACCATCGCCCGCTACGGTGGCGGTGTAGGTTTTACCGCCAAAGGTGACGGTGACCGTTTGCCCCGCTTCAACGCCGGAAGTGCTGCCGGAAAGGGTTAAATCTGCCCCTTTTTCGGCGGCGTTAATCACATCGTCGCCGGAAACGGCGTTAATGGAAATAGCCACCGCCGCCAGATCGACGGTGACCGGATGGGTGATAGTGACCGGGTTTCCGGCGCTACTGGCGCCTGAAACCATGATATTCACCGTCCCCGCAGGCCAGTTGCCCACATCTGCCGCCGGAACACCAACGCTCCACGTGCCATCGGCTAATACTGTCGCAGCGTAAGTGACCGTGTTTATCACCACCGTCAGCGCCGCGCCCGTCGCCAGCCCGCTGCTGCTACCGGTTATCACCAGCGCCTGAGCGTGCTCAATGCTATTGACCACATCATCGCCCGCCACGGTATTGACGCGCAGACCTGGCAGGTTGGCGTCTATCACAATATCGCGCGAACCGCTGCCAGTATTACCAACGCCGTTGGTCACCGAAGCGTTAACCGTCAGATCGCCATTGCCGATGGCCTGAATATCCGCTGCCGGAACGTCCACGCTCCAGCTTAAATTCCCCTGCACGGTAGCGGTGTAGGTTTTCCCGCCTAGCGTCACGGTAACCGTATCGCCCGCCGCCGCGCCCGTCACCTGACCGCTGATGGTCTGCGCCACGCCCGATTCCGCCGCGTTGATAATATCGTCAGTCGCTACCGGATTAATGGTGACGCCCGGCAGCGCGGTATTCACCTGCACGTTATGGCTGGCGGAATTGCTGTTGCCTGCGCTGTCGGTGACGTTCGCCGTCACCGTGTAGCTGGCTTCGCCCAGCGCACCGACGGCGGAGGCTGGCACCGTGGTGCTCCAGTTGCCTGCGGCGTCCGTCGTGGCGGAGTAATTTTGTCCGTTAAGCGTCAGCGTAATTGTGGTGCCTGCGGGCTGATTGCTGGTGCCGGAAATTTGCAGGTCCGCGCCTTTTTCGGTGGCGTTAATCACGTCATCGGTGGCGATGGTGTTGATGCCAATGGTTGGCGCGCTAAGGTTAACGGTGACCGTGTGCGTCTCGTTATCGCTGTTGCCTGCCGCATCAGTCACCGTGGCGGTAACAGTTTGCGGGCCGCTGCCCAGCGCCGAGACATCCGCCGCCGGAACGCCGACGCTCCAGTTGCCGGAGGCATCCAGCGTGGTGGTGTAAGTTTTATTGTTTAGCGTGACGCTGACGACATCTCCCGCTTCTCCGCCTGTGCTGGAACCGGAAATCACCAGCGCCTGCCCGTGTTCGGCGGCGTTAATAATGTCATCGCCCGCAATGGTGTTGATGGTGAGTACCGGAACGGTGAGATCCACCGCCAGATTATGCGTGGTGCTCGCCGGGTTGCCCGCTTTGTCATTGACCGTCGCGGTCAGGGTGTGGCTGCCATCGGTCAATGCCGCAAGATCTGCCGCCGGAATATTAATACTCCAGCTGCCATCGGCCTGTACCGTTGCCTGATACGTCTGCACGGTCGGGCTATTGAGCGTTATCGTAACAATCTGCCCCGCTTCAGCGGTGGTGCTGCCGCTCACCGTCACGCCCGCATCAGCTTCGCTGGCGTTGACGATATTGTCGCTGGCGACGGTATTGATAATGATGGTTGGCGCGCTGCTGTCGACGCTGTAGCTATGCACCGCCGAGGCGCTATTGCCGTTGATATTGCTGACGCTGGCCTGCGCGGAGGCGCTGCCATCGGTTAATGACGCCAGATCGGCGGCGGGAACGGTGGCGGTCCAGCTACCATCGCTCGCCACGGTAGCGGTGTAGTTTTTACCGCCAAAGGTGACGGTGACCGTTTGCCCGGCTTCTACATTCGTGGTGGTGCCGGAAAGCGTTAAATCAGCGCCTTTTTCTGCGGCGTTAATCACATCGTCCGTGGCGATAGTGTTGATGGTGATAGCCACCGGAGTGAGATCCACCGTTACCGGATGCGTAATGCTTATCGGATTTCCGGCGCTACTTTCCCCGGACACGGCAATATTAACCGTCCCCGCAGGCCAGGCGCTAACCTGCGCCGCCGTAACGCCCACACTCCAGCTGCCATCGGCCTGCACCGCAGTGGTGTATTCCACATTATTAATTGTGACGGTAAGCGGCGTGCCTTCTGCCAGCCCCGAGCTGCTGCCGGTGACAACCAGCGCCTGCCCGTGTTCGATGATATTGACCACATCATCGCCCGCCACCGTATCGACCCGCAGACCGGGCAGATTAGCGTCGATGGTGATATCCCGCGTGCCGCTACCGGTATTGCCGTTTTGATTGGTGACCGAGGCGCTCACCGTCAAATCGCCATTACCCAGCGCCTGAATATCTGCCGCCGGAACGCTCACGCTCCAGCTTAAATTGGCCTGCACGGTGGTGGTGTAAGTATTACCGCCCAGCGTAATCGTTACCGTGTCGCCAACGGCGGCTCCAGTAACCTGCCCGCTGATGGTTTGCGCTACGCCCGCTTCGGCGGCGTTAATAATATCGTCGGTTGCCACCGGGTTAATGGTCACACCGGGCAACGCGCTGTCGACCAGCACGTTATGGCTGGCGGTGGCGCTGTTGCCGATACCGCTGGTCACCGCCGCCGTTACCGTATAGTTGGCCTGGCCCAGGGCGGTGACCGCCGATGCCGGAACCGTCACGCTCCAGTTGCCTGAGGCGTCGGTCGTGGTGGTGTAATTTTGCCCGTTCAGCGTCACGGTGATGGCGGTATTGGCTGGCTGATCGCTGGTGCCGGTAATTTGAACATCGGCCCCTTTTTCGCTGGCGTTAATCACATCATCACCAGCAATGGTGTTAATACCAATCACCGGCGCGGCGGTATCGACCGTGACGGTCAGTGACTGGCTGCCCGTGTTTCCGGCACGATCGGTTACTGAGACGCTGACAGGATAACTGCCGTCCGCCAGCCCACTGACCACCGAGGCCGGAACGCCCAGACTCCAGTTGCCGGAAGCATCCACCACCGTGGTGTAATTCACATTATTCAGCGTCACGGTGACGATATCGCCAGCCTGTGCACCAGTAACCGTGCCGCTGATGATTTGCGCCTGGGTATGTTCCGGGGTGTTAATGACGTTATCTGTCGCCACCGGATTAATGGTCACCACCGGCGGCGTGGCATCGACCAGCGCCACGCGTGAGACACTGGTCGGGTTACCGGCGATATCGTTCACGCTGGCGGTGACCGTGGCGTTGCCGTCAGCCAGTGCGTCAACGTTGGCGGCGGGAACGGTCACGCTCCAGGTGCCGTCTGGCTGCACGACGCCCTGATACGTTTGCCCATTCAACGTAACGGTCACCGTCTGCCCCGGCTGGGCGTCGGTGGTGCCAGTGATTTGCAAATTCTGCCCGCTTTCGGCGGCGTTGATGATGTTATCGGCGGTCAGCGGATCGATGCTCAACGCCGGGGCCTGGCTGTCGACGGTAATGGTTCGGGAGGTGTCGCCAGTGTTACCGCTGATGTTGGTGACGGTCGCGGTGATTTCCGCTGCGCCATCAGGCAAGCTACTCACCGTGCTGGCGGGGACGGTCAGGCTCCAGGAACCGTCATTCTGAACAGTGGTCGTCAGGGTTTGCCCGGCAAATTTCACGACTACCGTTTGCCCGGCCTCTACTCCTTGAGTAGTGCCGGTCAGCGTCAGCGGCGCGCCTTTTTCTGCGGCATTAATAATGTCATCGCCGGAGACGGTATTGATAACAATCGCCACGCTACCCGCATCAACCAGCACATTATGGTTGATAGAAACCGGGTTACCTGCCGGATCTTCCGCACTGGCGGTAACAATAACCGTGCCCGCAGCGAGCGCCTGCAAGTCCGCAGCTGGAACACCCACCTGCCAGTTGCCGTTGCTGTCGGTCACGCCCTGATAGCTTTCGTTGCCGAGTGTTACCGTCACGGTAGTGCCCGCAGGTAAATGGCTACTGCTGCCAGAAATGACCAAATCCTGCTGCTGTTCGAGAGCGTTAATAACGTCATCGCCGGAGACAGTATTGATACGCAGTCCCGGCAGCGTGGCGCTGATGGTGATATCACGCTCACCATTACCAGTGTTGCCATGCCCGTTCGTCACAGAAGCATTTATCGTTAACGCCCCATCGCCCAGCGCCTGTAAATCCGCCGTCGGTACGTTCACGCTCCAGGTAAGGTTGCTGCCCACCGTCGCCGTGTAGGTATGACCGCCCAGTTCAATAGTGACGGTATCGCCCTGCACCGCACCCACGACGCGCCCACTGAGGGTTTGATCTGCCGCTGCTTCAGCGTTGTTAACAATGTTGTCGCCTGCAAAGGTGTTGATGATCACCTGCGGCAGCACCGTATCGACCAGCAAATTGCTCTGCGCGGTGCCGGTGTTGCCGGTCACATCGGTGGCGCTGGCGGTAACGGTGTAATTGGTGTTTGCCAGATTCAGGACATCGCTCACCGGAACATTCAGCGACCAGACGCCGCCGCTGACCTGAGCGCTATACGTGACATTATTCAACGTCACGTTAACCGTGCCGCCGTCAGGTAAATTGCTGGTGCCACTTAACGTGAGCGGCTGCTGAGATTCCAGCGCATTCAGTACGTTATCACCGCTGATAGTATCTATTGCCACCTGCGGCGCGACGCCTGCCAGCGTGATGTTATGGGTCGCTGTACCGGTATTTCCAGCGGCATCAGTAACCGTGACGATGATGTCATTAGGGCCACGCGCCAGAGTACGGGTTACCGCCGGATCAAGCGCTACGTTCCAGCTGCCGTCTGCCTGTACCACGCCTGTCAGAACTGTGGCTCCTAACTTCACGGTGACGATATCCCCCGGAGAAGCCCCACTGACCTGACCGGAAATAATCTGCGCCACAATCTGTTCAGCGGTGTTAAGAATATCGTCGCCAGCGATGGTGTTAACGCTGACCACTGGCGCAGTGGTGTCTACCGTGAAATTCGCATTGTTACTGGTGGTATTTCCTGCCCGGTCACTGACGCTGGCATTTACGGCGTAGTTGCCATCGGCCAGCGCCTGCACTTCTGCGGCAGGCAGCGTCACTTGCCAGGTTCCGTCGCTACCGACGGTTGCTGTGTGGGTGACGCCGTTCAGGTTCAGGGTTACGGTTTGCCCCGCTTCGGCATTCGATGTACCGCTTAACACCAGCGCGGCGTTATGTTCCGCGGCACTGACAATGTTGTCCTGGGCGATGGTGTTGATAGCAAGTGTCGGCGGTTGGGTATCGACCGTTAACAGTTGCGCGCCAGTGACCGTATTGCCCGTGGCATCTTTCCCACTGACCAGCACCGCCTGATTCCCTTCGCCTAACGCTTGCGCATCGGCGGTCGGCACTTGTACGCTCCAGGCACCGTTAGCCCCAACGGTGGTGGTGTAGGTTTTGCCGTTTAGCGTGACGGTGAGTTCTGTTCCCTGTGCCAGATGGCTACTGGTGCCAGAAAGCGTAAATCCAGCGGCCTGTTCGCTGGCGTTAATAATGTTATCGCCTGCGGTGGTGGCGAGCTGTACGGCGGCCTGACTATTGTCGATGGTTAACGTTATCGACCCGGCGTTGGTAATGGTGCTGCCGACGATTTGCACCACTGACCAGGTATGCTCGCCCGCGCTTTGCGTGGGCAAATCGACGCTCCAGCGTCCATCGCTACCGACCTGAGTACTGGCGATGGTGTCACCATTGCTGTCTTTAATCTGAATGGTTGCCCCCGCCTGCCCGCTGCCGCTAAAGGTTGGCGTAGTGTCATCGGTGGTATCGTTGGCGGAAAGAATACCGCGTTGATCGCCCTGATTATCGGTTACCAAAAACGATGGCGTGGCGTTGCCGGGTTCGGCTGGCGGTGGATTGTTAACCACTTCAGTTTTTGAGCCATCATCGCCACCGCTTGCCAGTAAAGCGCCAAGCGCGCCGCCACCTACCGCCGCCCCCGCCAGCCATCCCCACGGGAAAGCCGTCGTCTGACCGACAATATCGAGGTACGGCGCAATGCTTTCAATTGCGGTGGTCTGAGCGGTCAGCTCCACAGGCGCTAATCCACCTGCCGCGGTATCGGCAAATGTTACGTGGGTCAGTTGTTGACCATCGGCAAACACCAGTTCGGATTGTTCGCTGGTATTTGCCGCTTGCAGGAAATAACCGTTGCAGCGGATCACCGTGCCGTCCTGCATATAGATCAACAAGTCATTTCCGTCACGAACATAACGCGCAACGGCAGATGCCTGAGCATGAACCTGCACCACAGAGGGCTCATAAATGACAACCGTAACGTCGCCAGGATTGATCAGCGTTTGTTTGACGGATGTTTTTCGCGAAATAACATCAATAATCAGGCTCATAATGGCATTCCTGATAAATGGCGCACATCCTTAGCGAGTCCATTTATCTAAATAAGACAAAGGTAATCACTCAACAACGATGCATACCTGATATTAATAATGGCAGGATTATTTCAAGTCGGGTAAGTCGTTGTATAAGCCCTGTTTAATTCCCGCTAATGGAATAAGGTTATTAACCGCAGCGGCATAATTCACTGCGGCGACCCAGCCATCATAATTGGCATTTATTTCAGCCGATTGCGCCTGAAAGACATCTTGCTCGACGGTTAATAGATCATTCAGGCTGCGTTTACCCAATTTATATTCATTTTGGTACACATCTCTCGTTTTGTGCGCACTTTCAGATTGCGCTAACCCAGCCTCTTCACGACCCCGTGCGCCAGTCCAGTTGGCATACGCCACCGACGCTCGTTGAAGCACGTCCAGTTTTGCCTGCTCAACCTGCGAGGCAGAGATTTTTTGTTGCCCTTCGGCCTGTTGCACCTGGGCTGAAACCGCGCCGCCCTGATACAGCGGCGCGTTGACGTTCAGTTGTAACTGATCATCCCAATACGAGCGGTCGCTGGTCTGGTAGCGCGTTTTGCCGCCCTGAATACTGAGCGTAGGCCAGTATTGCGATTTGGTTTTTTCCACGCCGTACTGGGCAGACTGGCGTAAGTTTTCTGCCGCCAGTACCAGCGGGATGGACTGATAGTCGATATTTTTTAGCGACACGGGCTGTTCGGCTAATGCGGCTGGCGGCGAAGCTATCGCCTCCGGCTGTACGCCTGTGAGCACCGCCAGCTGTGCTTTGGCGCTTGTCATCTGTGCCTGATATTGTTCCAGCGTCGAGCGCATTCCCGCTATACGCGTTTGCGCCTGTAACTCATCGGATGATGAATTAAGCCCGGCGTTGGCGCGTAGTGCAGCCATGTTGTAGACGTTTTCCAGAGAGTGAATGTTACGTTGCGCTGCGTCGCACAAAGCCTGATAACGACTGACTTCCATATAGGTCGTCGCCGTCTTTTCGGCTACGTCGGTTAAGGTTGCCATCAATTTAAAGCGGTAGCTGTCACGAGCAGCAGTTTGCAGTTTGATATCGTTACTGGTTTTACCAAAGTCATACACCAGCTGCGTCAGGGTTATGCCATAAGAAACGTTGTTATCCAGCCTGCCGCTGGAGTCCGTTTGCCGGGAAGGCCCCGCATTACCCGTTAAACCGATGTGCGGATACCAGGCGCTTTTGGCTTCATCGATTTGCGCTTCACCAATACCTATCTGCGCCGCCTGTTGGGTGACGTCGGGGTTTCGCGCAAAGGCACGCAATATGCTTTCCTGTAACGATAAACTGGCAACCGGCGTAACCGCAGGGGCATTCGCCCATTGCGGTAATGGCGCAGCAAGCGCGTCTCCACCCATCACAATAAAACTGATTAAAAATATCAGACCTTTATTTTTACGGTTTTTTAATTGTAATCGCGCCATAGATAAGTCACTTCCTTCCAGGTCATTATTTTAACTGATCTTTATAACCAGCATCATTTTATTTAAGAAGGGTAATAACTTGTGCATCTCTTTTGTTTTTACTTCCCCCATTAAAAGAAATGCAGTGAAAAAGCTTATACGTTATTTATTAAGAATACACTACGACTTTTAGTTTACCATCATCCTCGTTAAGAATAATCCACGATAAGAAGTGATAGAAATCACAGTTTTATCGTCTATATATCTTTTTGGTGTGAATTATTTATTAAAAGCATAAGCAAGGGATTAAATTAAGGATAAAAAATAAAAGCGCAGTGCAGAAAGCACTGCGCACAAGAAGGTTTATACCGTTTTATTCCGTTTCATTACCATTGCCACAATAAGGCTTAGTAATAGTGCGCCTATAATCCACATCAGCGCACTGCTGCCCTGGGACCACAGGCTGTAAATAAAACCGATGATCACCAACAACATAACCAGCGTGCCAACGATGAGGATTGGCAACGAGGCGTGAATATCATGACGCAGGCGGATAGCGACCATAAACACCGCCAGGTAACAGATCAAAAAAGTGGCACTGGCAACGCTGGCGAGCGAGCCTAAATTCAGCGCCGCCGTCATCAGCATGATCAACACCACCACGATGATGTTGCCCCATGTGCTCTGCCGCCACAGGGATTTATTCATTAACTTCGGCAGTTCATGCTCGCTGCCCATGTTGTCCATGATATTAAATACCGCGAACAGGTTAGCGTTAATGGCTGAAGCCGTCGCCAGTAAAGCGCCGATCACCACAATCACATACCCCACATGCCCGAGCAGCGGAGAAGCGGCCTGCGCTACCGCGGTATCGGCATATTTTTCTAACTCTAATGCCGAAACATCGCTAAGCAGTACCAGCGCTAGTGCGATGTAAAGCAGCGTAGTAACGCCAATCGCCACCAGAAACGCCCGTGGCATAATGACCGCCGGATCTTTTACTTTATCCGCTGCGTTCGCCATCATGCCAAAGCCCGCGTAGGCAAGGAAGGTAATCCCGATACAGGAGAAGAACGCGCCGGAAGTGGGGGGCGCGGAGACAGAAATGTGCGCAGGTTGTAGCGACCAGACGCCCGCAATGATCAACAACAACAGGATCATCATTTTGATGCCAACGAGGATAACTTCCAGTCGGCCTACCGCGTGGTTGCTTAAAGAGTTGAAGAGCGTCATCAGCGCAATGATAGCCAGCGCGTACAGCAATATAAGATGCTCATCCTGGCTGCCTTCATGCAGAAACTGCGCGGCATAAGCACCAAATGCGCGGGCAACCATAGCAATACTCACCGCCAGCGTCATCAGGTAAAGCAAGGATAATGCCAGTGAAAAGACGCCGTTCCCTAATCCCCGGCGAAAGAAGTCAATAATCCCGCCATTACTGGGATAACTCGCCCCAAGCCGCGCATAGGCATAACCGGAAAACATCGCCACTATGCCGCCAAAGGCAAAAGCAACCCAGGTTGAGGCTTCCATTAACAACGCCGCCTGCCCCAGCAGGGCAAAGATCCCTGCCCCCACCATTGCCCCGATGCCAATGGAAACGACATTCCATAGCCCGAGGGGTTTGTTACCGTTATCACCTTCCGCGTTCATCATGATCAGCCCTTAAACACGTTATAGCCGAGTTGGTTAGCAACAGATGCCACCATTTTCTGACCCCGAACACTGTTACCGTCTTCATCCAGCGGCGGGGAGAACGCGGCAATCCCCATCACGCCAGGTACGACCGCCAGAATGCCGCCGCCAACGCCGCTTTTTCCTGGCAAACCCACGCGATACGCCCAGTCACCGGAGCGGCCATACAGTCCTTCCATCATCATTTCGGCCAGAATGTATGGCACGTTGTCGGCCTGCAGAATGCGTTTTTGGCTTAGCGGATTAACCCCGCCCGCCGCCAGCGTCGCGCCAAGCGTCGCCAGTTCCACGGTATTGATGAGCGTGGAACATTGGCGAGTGTAGACATCACAGGCTTCCATCGCATCGCAATACAGATATCCGGCGGAGTACAACAGCCAGGCAATAGCGCGGTTATGGAAGTTGGTTGTTTGTTCCGACTGGTTGACTTCGTCAGAGAGCGCGACTTGTTCTCCTGCAAGCTGTTGTTGAATATGTAAAATTCGCTGCCAGCGTTGTTCTGCATTCTCGGCTTTAATCAGACTGACGGCGGCGATAGCCCCCGCATTAACCAGCGGTGATAACGGTTTGCCACCATGAAGTTCTAAGGCAATGACCGAGTTAAAGGGAAGTCCGGTGGGATCTGCGCCAATTTTATCCTGTACTGCCTGCGGGCCGACATCTTCTAACGCGAGGGCTAACGTACAGACTTTGGAGATGGATTCCAGCGCAAAGCGATAATCACTGTCACCGGCACTATAGATATTGCCATCGCAGGTTACGATAGCGACGCTCGCCAGTTGACTGGGGACATTCGCCAGAAAGGGGATGTAGTCGGCGTTTTGTCCGCCGCTAAGTGAGTGAAATTGGGTGTACGCCTGATCCACTGCTTGTTGTAATTTGTTTGCATCTAACATCTTTTGTTAACTCCTTTTTATAGATGCGGGAGGTATTTCCTCACCCCGATGCCAGTTTTCAGGCATCCTGATTTAACTTAGCACCCGTACTTTAGATAAAGGAAAACAAAGAGATAAATGTCTAATTCTGATGCTAATTGCGCCAATTTTTTAATCTCTGCCGACTTTTCATTTCGCTGATAAATAATTTCTTGACCTTCCCCTTGCTGGAAGGTTTACCCTTTATCACAGTCAGTCAACACTGTCTTAAAGGAGTGAACTATGTCTCAAACTATCGACCTGACCCTGGACGGCCTGTCCTGCGGTCACTGCGTTAAACGCGTGAAAGAAAGTCTCGAACAGCGCCCGGACGTTGAGCAGGCTGATGTGTCTGTCACTGAAGCACACGTTACCGGCACTGCCAGTGCAGAACAGCTGATCGAAACCATCAAACAAGCGGGTTATGACGCATCTGTAAGCCACCCAAAGGCTAAACCGCTGGCGGAGTCATCAATCCCGTCGGAAGCACTGACAGCGGTTTCTGATGAGCTTCCGGCAGCGACCGCCGATGACGATGACAGCCAGCAGTTGCTGCTGAGCGGCATGAGCTGCGCCAGCTGTGTCACCCGCGTACAAAATGCGCTGCAAAGCGTACCGGGCGTCACCCAGGCACGGGTAAACCTGGCGGAGCGTACTGCGCTGGTGATGGGCAGTGCCTCCCCACAAGATTTAGTCCAGGCGGTGGAAAAAGCAGGCTACGGCGCGGAAGCGATTGAAGATGACGCTAAACGCCGTGAGCGCCAGCAGGAAACCGCCATCGCTACAATGAAGCGCTTCCGCTGGCAGGCGATTGTCGCCCTGGCGGTGGGTATCCCGGTGATGGTCTGGGGGATGATCGGCGATAACATGATGGTCACCGCTGACAACCGCAGCCTGTGGTTAGTTATCGGCCTGATAACCCTGGCGGTGATGGTCTTCGCGGGCGGGCATTTTTACCGCAGCGCGTGGAAAAGCCTGCGCAACGGTGCGGCGACGATGGATACGCTGGTGGCGCTGGGTACGGGCGTGGCGTGGCTCTATTCGATGAGCGTCAACCTGTGGCCGCAGTGGTTCCCGATGGAAGCGCGGCATCTTTATTACGAAGCCAGCGCGATGATTATCGGTCTGATCAATCTCGGTCATATGCTGGAAGCACGCGCACGTCAGCGTTCTTCTAAGGCGCTGGAGAAATTACTCGATTTAACCCCGCCGACGGCACGACTGGTTACTGACGAAGGTGAAAAAAGCGTGCCGCTGGCGGAAGTTCAGCCAGGCATGCTACTGCGCCTGACGACGGGCGACCGCGTGCCGGTAGATGGTGAAATTACCCAGGGCGAAGCGTGGCTGGATGAAGCGATGCTGACGGGCGAACCTATCCCGCAGCAAAAAGGCGAAGGCGATAGCGTCCATGCCGGGACAGTGGTTCAGGACGGTAGCGTGCTGTTTCGCGCCAGTGCGGTTGGCAGCCACACCACGCTGTCGCGGATTATTCGTATGGTGCGCCAGGCCCAGAGCAGCAAGCCAGAAATCGGTCAGCTGGCGGATAAAATCTCTGCCGTGTTTGTGCCGGTGGTAGTGGTGATTGCGCTGGTCAGTGCGGCAATCTGGTATTTCTTTGGTCCGGCACCGCAGATTGTCTATACCCTGGTGATTGCCACCACGGTGCTGATTATTGCCTGTCCGTGTGCGCTGGGGCTGGCGACGCCGATGTCGATTATTTCGGGCGTCGGGCGGGCGGCTGAGTTTGGCGTGCTGGTACGGGACGCCGACGCGCTGCAACGCGCCAGTACGCTCGATACTGTCGTGTTCGATAAAACCGGGACGCTGACTGAAGGGAAGCCGCAGGTTGTCGCAGTGAAAACGTTTGCTGATGTTGATGAAGCGCAGGCATTGCGTCTGGCGGCGGCGCTGGAGCAAGGTTCCAGCCATCCGCTGGCACGAGCGATCCTCGATAAAGCAGGGGATATGCAGCTGCCGCAGGTCAACGGTTTCCGCACATTGCGCGGGCTGGGCGTGAGCGGTGAAGCAGAAGGTCATGCGTTATTGCTGGGTAATCAGGCGTTGTTAAATGAGCAACAGGTTGATACCAAAGCTATCGAAGCGGAGATTACTGCTCAGGCATCGCAAGGCGCAACGCCTGTGCTGCTGGCGGTTGACGGGAAAGCGGTGGCCCTGCTGGCAGTACGCGATCCGTTGCGTAGTGATAGCGTGGCGGCACTGCAACGCCTGCATAAAGCGGGATATCGTCTGGTGATGTTGACCGGGGATAACCCAACCACCGCCAATGCAATCGCCAAAGAAGCGGGAATTGATGAAGTGATTGCCGGGGTGCTGCCGGACGGTAAAGCCGAAGCGATCAAACGTCTGCAAAGTGAAGGACGTCAGGTGGCAATGGTAGGCGACGGCATTAACGACGCGCCAGCGCTGGCCCAGGCGGATGTCGGCATTGCGATGGGTGGCGGCAGTGATGTTGCCATTGAAACTGCGGCGATTACCCTGATGCGCCATAGCCTGATGGGGGTAGCGGATGCGCTCGCTATTTCCCGCGCGACGCTGCGCAATATGAAGCAGAACTTGCTCGGTGCGTTTATCTACAACAGTATCGGTATTCCGGTCGCCGCCGGTATTTTGTGGCCGTTCACTGGAACGCTGCTAAACCCGGTAGTTGCCGGAGCGGCAATGGCGCTCTCGTCGATTACCGTAGTGAGTAACGCCAACCGATTGCTGCGGTTTAAACCGAAGGAATAAGTACGTCATTGCGGATGCGCTGCTTTAGGGCGGCGCATTTGGCATCGGCGCATGACTGCCGGATGCGGCGTAAACGCCTTATCCGGCCTACGGTTCAGGCATTGGTTTGTAGGCCTGATAAGACGCGCCAGCGTCGCATCAGGCAATGGTGCTCGGATGCCGGATGCGGCGTGAACGCCTTATCCGACCTACGAGATGAAGCGATGTTTTGACCTTACGCGACCTTTTTTGCACGCTCTTCACGGCGTGCCAAATATTCGGTCGCAGTTTCAATCCGTCTCAACTCCATTTGCGCCATCCCTCCCCGCGCGCTAGCATGATATTTCACAAAGGGAGGTCGTATGGATCTGTTGTACCGGGTAAAAACGCTTTGGGCCGCGCTGCGCGGTAATCATTACTCCTGGCCTGCCATCGATATCACCCTCCCCGGCAATCGCCATTTTCATCTGATTGGCAGTATTCATATGGGGAGTCACGATATGGCTCCCCTGCCCACCCGTTTGCTCAAAAAACTCAAAAACGCCGACGCGCTGATCGTCGAGGCGGATGTTTCCACCAGCGATACACCTTTTGCCAATTTGCCAGCCTGCGAGGCGCTGGAAGAGCGCATTAGCGAAGAACAATTGCAAAATCTGCAGCACATTAGCCAGGAGATGGGAATTTCTCCCACGCTGTTTTCTACCCAACCGCTGTGGCAAATCGCGATGGTTCTTCAGGCGACACAGGCGCAAAAACTGGGGCTGCGGGCAGAATATGGTATCGATTACCAGCTATTGCAGGTGGCGAAGCAACAACATAAACCCGTGATTGAACTGGAAGGGGCAGAAAACCAGATTGCCATGTTGCTCCAGCTTCCCGACAAAGGACAGGCGCTGCTGGACGATACGCTGACCCACTGGCATACCAACGCACGGTTGCTGCAACAAATGATGAGCTGGTGGCTGAATGCACCGCCACAAAATAATGAAATAACGCTGCCCAATACGTTCAGTCAGTCGCTGTACGATGTCCTGATGCACCAGCGAAATCTCGCCTGGCGGGATAAACTGCATGCTATGCCGCCAGGGCGCTATGTGGTCGCTGTCGGTGCTTTACATCTGTATGGAGAAGGGAATTTGCCGCAAATGTTGCGCTAAAAAAATGGCCAATATCGCTATTGGCCCGTCAAAGAGGAATTTCATATTTTTATTATTATGCCGTCGCTTTAAACGACGGTGTAAGTCGATTGTCGCTCAATCTCACCATCCTGCCAATACTCTTAGGCAAGATGACACTTTTTTTTGGGCCGCCATCAGGCGTATGCTTTCTCCGTTTTTTGTTTGAGGCAGGAAAATTACGATGACACCCGCAGTTAAATTACTCGAAAAAAACAAAATTTCTTTTCAGGTTCATACCTACGAACACGATCCGGCTGAAACCAATTTTGGCGATGAAGTCGTCAAAAAATTAGGTTTGAATCCGGATCAGGTCTACAAAACGCTGCTGGTCGCAGTGAACGGCGATATGAAACATCTGGCAGTGGCCGTCACGCCGGTCGCAGGTCAATTGGATCTCAAAAAAGTGGCTAAGGCGCTGGGAGCCAAGAAAGTAGAGATGGCCGATCCGATGGTCGCGCAGCGTTCAACGGGATATCTGGTTGGTGGAATTAGCCCACTAGGGCAGAAAAAACGTCTGCCGACGATTATCGACGCCCCCGCACAAGAATTTGCCACTATTTATGTTTCCGGCGGTAAACGCGGGCTGGATATCGAACTGGCGGCAAGCGATCTGGCGAAGATCCTCGATGCCAAATTTGCCGATATCGCCCGTCGCGATTAAGCATTGTGCCGGATGTGAACATCCGGCACTTTCAGATTACTGCCAGCTCACCTCACCTTTCGGCTCATAAGCATTCGCATCCAGCGGCGAGTTTTTCTGGATATACGCTTTCAGCACTTCGGCATCAATAAAGCCGGTATTCACATAGCCCGGTTTGTTATCAAGGTGCGGGTAACCATCACCGCCAGTAGCATTAAAGTTTAATGTTGCCATGCGGTAGGTTTTTGCCGGATCGACCGGTTCGCCTTTAATTTTCAGGTCGTTGAGTTTGCCGTCTTTCGCCACAAAACTGACGTTGGCAAATTGCGGGTAGGCACCGGAATCCGGCTTCATCTGCGCGACGGCAGTCAGGTAATCAATCGCCTCTTTACCGGTCATGTCGGCATACACCACCACATTGCCGAACGGCTGCACTTTCAGCACGTTTTTATAGCTGATATTGCCTGCCTCGATAGAATCACGAATTCCGCCTCCGCTCATCACCGCAAAGTCGGCACCAGTACGATCCATTTGGGCTGCCAGAATCAACCGCCCCATATTGGTCTGTACAAAACGCACTTTGTCACGATCGCCTTCCAGACGACCATTGGTTTCGCCAATTTTCACTTCCAGCTGCGCTTTGCCTTTGTTCTGGAACGGCGATAACAGCGAAATCATTTGCTGATTCTCGGCGATTTCCGGGGTGTACAGTACACGCTCGCTTTTCCCGTCTTCCCAGGTGACTTTTTTCTTCAGGTTTACCGGAATCAACTGGTAGTTGACCATTTTCATTTCGCCGTTGCGAAACTCAAAGTCGGCCCGACCAACGTACTTGCCCCACTCATGCGCTTGTACAATCCAGATGCCGTTTTGTTGATCCGGTTTGCATGGCGTACCAGGAACGTAATCTACCTGCTTTTTATTTTCAGCTGCCATACAGACTGGATCTTGCGAATGTCCGCCGACAATCATCGCCAGCGATCCGGCATGCAAACTGCGCGCCATCTCTACATCACCCGGCGCGTTAGAACCGTGCTCACCGTTGTCGTAATGCCCCATATGGGTCGCCGCGATAATAATGTCCGGCTTTTCTGTCTGTTGCAGCTCCTGGATCACCAGTTTGGCTTCGTCGGCAGGTTTACGGAATTCAATGTCGGTGAAGTTTTCTGGGTTACCTAATTTCGCTGTTTCATCAGTTGTTAAACCGATAACGGCGATTTTCAGATCCTGGCGCTTAAACAGCGCCCAGGGTTTAAACAGGCGCTCGCCGGTACTTTTTTGATAGATATTGGCAGAGAGCAACGGGAACTTTGCCCACTTTTCCTGCTGGCGTAATACGGTGAGCGGGTTATCAAATTCATGATTGCCAATCGCCATTGCATCATAGCCCACCAGATTCATGCCGCGAAAATCTGGCTCTGCGTCCTGCAAATCGGATTCCGGCACACCGGTATTAATGTCGCCACCAGAAAGTAGCAGCACGCTCCCGCCTTCAGCGGCGACCTCTTTACGAATACCGTCCACCAGCGTTTTTTGTGCCGCCAGACCGTATTCGCCATATTCATTGCGCCAGAAATGACCGTGATGGTCGTTGGTATGCAGAACCGTAATTTTATAGGTTTTATCCTGCTCATAGGCCAACGCAGTTGCACTCGCCAGTGACAATGTGGTTAACAGTGCTAATGCCACACCCCGCTGCAATAATTTCATACTTCTCTCCCTGACCAGATAATAACGTGTTGAAAATTAGTATGACGCGACATCATAGACAAGTCTGCGTTCGGTTACGATAAATCTACATCCAGATTGGAAATTCTGTTTTCCACATTGAGACTTCCTTCAAAAGGCACGTGCAGGTATGTTAGTCAGGTAATAATCACAATTAAGATAAATTTTTACATCGCAACTCTAAAAAAGTGACTTTCCTATGGCAATGAGTGAACAAACCCAGCCTGTGGCGGGCGCGGCTGCATCGACCACTAAGGCTCGCACATCGTTTGGCATTTTAGGCGCTATCAGCCTTTCGCATCTGCTGAACGACATGATCCAATCGCTGATTCTGGCGATTTATCCGCTATTACAGTCAGAGTTTTCCCTGACGTTTATGCAGATTGGGCTGATAACCCTCACCTTCCAGCTCGCCTCTTCGCTGCTGCAACCGGTCGTCGGCTACTGGACAGATAAATACCCAATGCCGTGGTCGTTGCCAATTGGCATGTGCTTTACCTTAAGCGGCCTGGTATTGCTGGCGCTGGCGGGCAGTTTTGGCTCGGTGTTGCTGGCGGCGGCGCTGGTCGGTACCGGTTCGTCGGTCTTTCATCCGGAATCTTCCCGCGTGGCACGTATGGCGTCTGGCGGACGTCATGGTCTGGCGCAATCCATCTTCCAGGTCGGCGGTAACTTTGGCAGTTCGTTGGGGCCTTTGCTGGCGGCGGTGCTCATCGCCCCCTATGGCAAAGGCAACGTTGCATGGTTTGTACTGGCGGCACTGCTGGCAATCGTGGTGTTGGCGCAAATCAGCCGCTGGTACTCTGCGCAGCACCGAATGAGTAAAGGCAAGCCGAAAGCGCCAATAATCAATCCGCTGCCACGAAATAAGGTCGTTCTGGCTGTTTGCGTACTGTTAGTGCTGATTTTCTCGAAATATTTCTATATGGCGAGCATCAGCAGCTATTACACCTTTTATCTGATGGAAAAATTCGGATTATCCATCCAGAATGCCCAACTTCATCTGTTTGCCTTCTTATTTGCCGTTGCGGCGGGGACGGTGATTGGCGGGCCTGTTGGCGATAAGATTGGGCGAAAATATGTAATTTGGGGCTCTATCCTCGGTGTTGCGCCTTTTACGCTTATTTTACCGTACGCAAGCCTGCACTGGACGGGGGTTTTGACGGTGATTATTGGATTTATCCTCGCCTCGGCGTTTTCTGCCATTCTGGTTTATGCTCAAGAGTTGTTGCCGGGACGTATCGGCATGGTTTCCGGGCTCTTTTTCGGTTTTGCTTTTGGCATGGGTGGCCTTGGAGCCGCAGTTCTGGGGCTTATCGCCGACCATACCAGTATCGAGTTAGTTTATAAAATATGTGCTTTCCTGCCGCTTCTTGGAATGTTGACCATATTCTTACCTGATAATCGGCATAAATCCTGAATTCCCGGCAGCCAAAGGTAAACTTTGGCTGCTTCATTTTGCAGTAACCATAAGCCTTTCCTCTTCATACACCTCATCACTTTTCCGATCCGTGCCTTTTTTGCGGCTAATTCCATTTTTCTGCAAAATTCAACAATTATTCATAAACATCATCTATGAAATTGTCATAAACTATTACCTGTAATTTTGGTTTTCCCGGCCAAAATATGGACAACCACCACCAGGAAAAGGAGACGGAATGCATCACGCCACCCCGCTTATCACCACAATTGTTGGCGGCCTTGTGCTTGCCTTTATCCTCGGCATGCTGGCCAATAAACTGCGTATTTCTCCTCTGGTGGGATATCTGTTAGCGGGTGTGCTGGCAGGCCCCTTTACCCCAGGTTTTGTTGCCGATACAAAACTTGCGCCTGAACTGGCGGAACTGGGCGTCATTTTGCTGATGTTCGGCGTCGGCCTGCATTTTTCGCTCAAGGATTTGATGGCGGTAAAGTCCATCGCCATTCCCGGCGCGATCGCCCAGATAGCCGTGGCGACACTGCTGGGTATGGCTCTCTCCGCCGTGCTGGGCTGGTCGTTGATGACTGGTATCGTGTTCGGTTTGTGTCTTTCCACCGCCAGTACCGTGGTGTTACTGCGCGCACTTGAAGAACGGCAATTAATAGACAGCCAGCGAGGGCAAATCGCCATCGGCTGGCTGATTGTGGAAGACCTGGTGATGGTCCTGACGCTGGTGTTGCTGCCAGCGGTAGCCGGAATGCTGGAACAGGGCGATGTGGGCTTTGCGACGCTGGCGCTGGATATGAGTATCACCATCGGCAAAGTGGTCGCATTTATCGCCATTATGATGTTGGTAGGTCGCCGTCTGGTGCCGTGGATTATGGCACGCAGCGCAGCAACCGGTTCGCGCGAGTTGTTTACCTTGTCGGTGCTGGCGCTGGCGTTAGGGATTGCTTTTGGCGCGGTGGAGCTGTTTGACGTCTCCTTTGCACTCGGCGCGTTCTTTGCCGGGATGGTGCTGAATGAGTCCGAACTTAGCCACCGTGCCGCTCACGATACGTTGCCATTGCGCGATGCGTTTGCAGTGTTGTTCTTCGTCTCTGTCGGGATGTTGTTTGATCCGTTAATCCTGATTCAGCAGCCGTTGGCGGTGCTGGCTACGCTGGCGATTATTCTGTTTGGTAAATCGGTCGCGGCGCTCTTCCTCGTCCGGTTGTTTGGTCACTCCCAGCGTACGGCGTTGACCATCGCCGCCAGCCTGGCGCAGATTGGTGAGTTCGCATTTATCCTGGCGGGACTGGGGATGGCATTGAATCTGCTGCCGCAGGCGGGGCAAAACCTGGTGCTGGCGGGGGCGATTTTGTCGATTATGCTCAACCCTGTGCTGTTCGCGCTGCTGGAGAAATACCTGGCGAAAACCGAAACGCTGGAAGAGCAGACGCTGGAGGAAGCTATCGAAGAAGAGAAGCAGATTCCGGTGGATATCTGCAACCATGCGCTGCTGGTAGGTTATGGTCGTGTGGGCAGCCTGCTGGGGGAGAAATTGCTCGCGTCTGATATTCCTTTAGTGGTGATTGAGACGTCACGTACTCGCGTCGACGAACTGCGTGAGCGCGGAGTCCGGGCGGTATTAGGCAACGCGGCTAACGAAGAGATCATGCAACTGGCGCATCTGGAATGCGCAAAATGGCTGATCCTGACGATTCCCAACGGTTACGAAGCAGGCGAGATTGTGGCGTCTGCTCGCGCGAAAAACCCGGATATTGAGATTATCGCCCGCGCCCATTATGACGACGAGGTGGCATATATCACCGAACGTGGCGCGAATCAGGTGGTGATGGGCGAGCGTGAAATTGCCCGTACCATGCTGGAACTGCTGGAAACGCCACCGGCAGGTGAAGTGGTGACGGGGTAAACGGTGGTTGCCTGATAACAGGCGCGGATATGTAGGCCTGATAAGACGCGGTCAGCGTCGCATCAGGCATCGAGAGCCAAATGCCAGATGCGGCGTGAACGCCTTATCTGGCCTACGAACCGACGATAACTTAACGATCCCAGTAAGATTCTTCCAGGCTGTCTTCACGCTCCGGCAGCCCGCGCGTTAAGCGTGGAGAATGCTGGTTCAGTACCTGATAGCTCACACGGTTGGCATATTTACACACCTGCGCTAATGACGAATACGTCAACCAGGTGAATTTATGCTTGCTGGAATTTGGTACGCTGCTACGGTGATAACTGTTAGCGGTAATGTCATGCAACAGCGCCGCCAGCGCCCCATCTCCGGCACCGTTGGTGTTCATGATTTTTTCTGGTCCGCCCATATACGGCGCAATGTGCGAATAGACGCGCAGCGGATTCTGGCAATCCTTGTGGCGCATGGCGCGGCTAAACTCATACTGGTTAAATTCCGCGATAGCGCCCGGCAGCAGCGGATGCTGGGTTTTGCGTTTCGCTTCGTCTTCAGTAAAGCCCGCCATATACAAACCGATTGGCCCGGCGGTGCACAGCACCAGATCCACCCAGTCCAGCGCCTTGTCAGACGCCAGCAGCGGATCGATCTCTCCGGTCAACGCTTCGGCTTCTTCTTCGTTCATCGCAAGGATGGAAACGTGTTCTTTGAGGAATTGCTGCCACCACTGCGGATTCTCGGCGATGACAAATTTAGTCCCCAGCGTCAGCACCACCGGCACGTTATATTTCTTCGCGTACTCAATGGCTTTCATGGTCGCTTCTGGCATCGGTTCGCCCGGCTTGCAGCGCACCAGATATGAGGTGAGTACCAGCGCCGACGCTCCGGCAATCACATCTTCCGGAATGCTTTCTGCCCGTAGCTGGTTCATGTGGCCAGGGCTAATGGCAAAAGTGCGTTCGCCAGACTCGCCAATCAGCGTAAAACAGCGTCCAATCGGGCCGTCTACGCCTTGCAGATAGTTAAGATCGGTACGGCTGGAGGTATTACACAAATAACGATAGGCGTAGCTGCCAATTTCAATATTGCTGCACATCACGCCCAGAAGTACCGAGCGGTCATCCGCCAGTACCGAGTAGTTATGCATGGTGTTACCAATAGTGCCACCCGCAAACTGATGGGTAATCAGGTTTTTCTCTTTAAGTTCCTGATAGAGTGCTTCGGCAACGTCATCTTCAATCACCAGTGAATGCCCGGCACTTAATCCATAACGTTCAATGAACTCATCATCCACTTTCGCTTCTATATCAACCAGAGTCTGGTCGATACCCACTACCCAGGCGGCGCTGGTTTCGTTTTCTGGCTGGAACTGCTGAAGCAGCGGATCGCGTGCGTTTACGGGGAAGTAATGTTTGGATTTACGTTTACCGGGAAATTTCATGGTTGTTTTTACGGGTGGTTAACTGAGCGGCGAATGTTAACACAATCTCACGGGAACGCGCGAGATGCAGCCAGTTTCAATATCAGCAGACGAGATCGCATTATCATGGCAGAGCTTCCTTACAATGGCGTAATTTGAAAGGAGTTTTTCTATGAAGATGGAAAACAAATTACCCGCACTGGAACTGATTTCTGCCGAAATGAGGGCCGTTGTTAATACACTTCAGCCTGATTTACCGCCCTGGCCCGCAGAAGGAACACTTGCCGAGCAGCGTCAGCATTACACGCTCGAGCGGCGATTCTGGAATGCTGGCGCTCCAGAAATGGAAACCAGGGATTACGCAGTTCCGACAAAATATGGACAGGTGGAGGCCCGCTTATTTTGTCCAAATCCAGATAGCCCAGCGACGCTATTTTATCTTCACGGCGGTGGTTTTATTCTCGGCAATCTCGATACTCACGATCGCATCATGCGCCTGCTGGCAATCTACAGCCAATGTACGGTGATTGGCATTGATTACACCCTTTCACCTGAAGCGCGTTTTCCGCAGGCGATAGAGGAAATCGTGGCCGCCTGTTGTCACTTCCACCAGCAGGCGGGCGATTATCAAATCAATATGTCACGTATTGGCTTTGCCGGTGATTCCGCTGGCGCAATGCTGGCGCTAGCCAGCGCCTTGTGGCTGCGGGATAAACAGATCGATTGCGGTAAGGTTGTGGGCGTTTTGCTGTGGTATGGACTTTATGGGTTACGGGATTCCGTGACTCGTCGCCTGCTGGGCGGTGTCTGGGATGGCTTAACGCAACAGGATTTGCAGATGTATGAAGAGGCATATTTAGGCAGCGAAGCGGATCGCGAGTCGCCGTATTACTGCCTGTTTAATAATGATCTCACTCGAAATGTGCCGCCCTGTTATATCGCCGGAGCGGAGTTCGATCCGCTGCTGGATGACAGTCGCCTGCTTTACCAGACGTTAGCGGCACACCAGCAACCTTGTGAGTTCAAACTCTACTCCGGTACGCTGCACGCCTTTTTGCATTATTCACGGATGATGAAAACCGCCGACGATGCTCTACGCGACGGTGCTCGATTCTTTAGCGATAGGCTGCAACAAGATTAGCCATCATTTCGATATGTTCCGGTGTAGCATTAAGCGCCGGAATATATTCGTATTTTTTCCCGCCAGCGCCGAGGAAGACTTCACGGTTTTGCTCGGCAATCTCTTCCAGAGTCTCCAGACAATCCGCAGCAAAGCCCGGACACACCACCTGAATATGACCGACACCTTTTTCTCCGAGCATTTTCAACGTTTCGTCGGTATAAGGCATCAGCCAGGGTTCCCGACCAAAGCGCGACTGAAAGGTCATCATCACTTTTTCCGGTGCCATCCCTAGTGCGGAAGCCAGTTCACGAGTCGTTGTGCGACAACGCTGCGGGTAATCATCACCTTCATCCGCGTAACGCTGAGGAATGCCATGATAAGAGAGCAGCAGCAGATCCGGCTCGCCATGTTTTTCGAAAGAGGCCCGCACGCTATTTGCCAGCGCATTAATGTAATCGTGGTTATCGGCGTAATCACGAATAAACGAAATCCCCGGAATGCTACGCTTGCGCGCGAGAATGCGTGCAAGTTCATCCCATACCGCACCGACCGTTGAACAGGAGTATTGCGGATAGAGCGGCAGCACCACAATATGATCAACATGTTCTGCCAGTAGTTCATCGACGGCGCTTTCCAGTGATGGCGAGCCGTAGCTCATGCCCAGCGCCACTGGCATATCCGGTAAACGTTGTGCCAGCGCCTGCTGTTGCTGGCGGCTGTAAACCATCAGTGGCGAGCCGTCTTCCATCCAGACCGAGGCGTACAGCTTCGCCACGCGCGGCGAGCGCAGCGGCAAAATCACACCACGCAGCAACGGCCACCACAACAGCCGTGAGGTATCGACCACGCGTCTATCGCTTAAAAATTGTTTCAGATAGCGTTTTACCGCTTCAGGAGTGGGGGCATCGGGCGTCCCCAGGTTTGCCAGCAGGATACCGGTTTTAGTCTGACGCATTACCGCCTCTTATCGATTCAACTTGTTGATAATTGTAGCGGAAAAGTGAGGAAGAAGAACTAATTGCTGTGAGAGGTCTGGCCTGAGGAGGATACGCAGACCTGCCCGAGAGCAGATCTGCTGCGGCTTAATTAGCCGAGGATTTTTTCCAGAGCCGCGCGAACTTCAGCAACCGGTTTGGTGCCGTCAACTTTCGCGTATTTGGTGTTACCCGCTTCTGCTTCTTTGGAATAGTAGCCGATCAGCGGTGCAGTCATCTGATGGTATTCAACCAGACGTTTACGTACGGTTTCTTCCTGATCGTCTTTACGGGTAGTCAGCTCTTCACCGGTTACGTCGTCTTTACCTTCTACTTTCGGCGGATTGAATTTAACGTGATAAACACGACCAGACGGCGCGTGAACGCGGCGACCGACGATACGATCAACGATCAGTTCGTCCGGTACGTCGAATTCCAGAACGTAATCAACATTGATGCCCGCTTCTTTCATCGCGTCTGCCTGCGGAATGGTACGCGGGAAGCCGTCCAACAGGAAACCATTACGGCAATCTTCCTGAGCAATGCGCTCTTTAACCAGCGCGATCACCAGTTCATCGGTGACCAGTTTGCCAGCGTCCATAATGTCTTTAGCTTGTTTACCCAGCTCGGAGCCAGATTTGACTGCGGCACGCAGCATATCGCCAGTGGAGATTTGCGGAATACCATATTTCTCCATGATGAACTGAGCCTGAGTCCCTTTCCCCGCGCCCGGAGCGCCAAGCAGAATGATACGCATTGCGAAAATCCCCTTAAATTGTGTCGAATTTTTTGAAAAAGCGATAAACGATACCACCAACAGGCGATTGCCTCAAGAAAGGCGCCCGGGGCTGAAACGGTTAATGGTGAGATAATTTGCGGAAAGTGCAGAGGATGAAAAGAAAAATGCCGGATGACACGAAGGTCATCCGGCACCACATTCAGCTGTATGCCGGATAAAATTCATCCGGCATTACATCAGGAAACCAGTAACTGGTTCATACGACGAATAAACAGGTTCGGATCTTCCAGCGTACCGCGTTCTGCCAGCAGCGCCTGATCCAGCAGCAGTTCTACCCACTCGCTGAACTTGGCTTCATCTTCAGTATCTGCAGCACGTTTCACCAGTACGTGATCCGGGTTCAGTTCGAAGATGTATTTCACTTCTGGTACTTTCTGGCCCGCTGCGGCAAACAGTTTCGCCATCTGGGTGCTCATTTCGTCCGCGTCGGTAGAAACGATCGCTGGCGTATCGGTCAGACGGTGGGTCAGACGAACATCTTTCACGCGCTCGCCAAGCAGTGCTTTCACGCGGTCGATGAACGGAGTCAGTGCTTTTTCCGCTTCTTTCGCACTTTCGTCGACTTCGTCAGCCAGTTTTTCCAGCGACTCGTCAACTTTAGACACAGACTGGAACGGCTTGCCATCGAACTCGGTCAGATAGTTCATCATCCACTCATCGATGCGGTCAGAAAGCAGCAGAACTTCGATGCCTTTCTTACGCAGCAGTTCCAGGTGCGGGCTGCTCTTCGCTGCCGCATAGCTGTCTGCGGTGATGTAGTAGATTTTCTCCTGCCCTTCTTTCATGCGGGAAACGTAGTCTTCCAGAGACACGGTCTGCGCAGAAGAATCGGTATGGGTAGACGCAAAACGCAGCAGTTTGGCGATCGCTTCCTGGTTAGCGAAATCTTCCGCCGGACCTTCTTTCAGTACCAGGCCAAACTGTTGCCAGAAGGTCTGGTATTTTTCCGCGTCGTCTTTCGCCAGTTTTTCCAGCATTTGCAGCACACGCTTGGTCAGCGCATTGCGCAGATTGCGGGTTACGGTGCTGTCCTGGAGGATTTCACGGGAAACGTTCAGCGGCAGATCGCTGGAGTCAATCAAACCACGCACGAAGCGCAGATAGTTCGGCATGAACTGTTCTGCGTCGTCCATGATGAACACACGCTGAACATACAGTTTCAGGCCGTGTTTATGATCGCGGTTCCACATATCCCACGGTGCCTGCGACGGGATGTACAGCAGGCTGGTGTACTCCTGCTTACCTTCAACGCGGTTATGGCTCCAGGTCAGCGGATCGTTAAAGTCGTGAGCGATATGTTTGTAGAACTCTTTGTACTCTTCATCGGTGATTTCCGACTTGTTACGAGTCCACAGCGCCTGCGCTTTGTTGATTTTCTCCCAGGAGATAACGGTTTCGCCGTCTTTCTCTTCGCGTTTTTCGATCTCTACCGGCAGCGCGATATGGTCGGAGTATTTGCTGATGATGGAACGCACGCGCCAGTCATCGAGGAACTCATCTTCGCCTTCACGCAGATGCAGGGTGATTTCAGTACCACGATCTTCTTTGGTGATGTCGGCAACGGTGTATTCACCTTCACCAGCTGATTCCCAGAACACGCCGTTTTCTGGTTTTTCGCCCGCCGCACGAGTACGCACGGTCACTTTATCGGCCACGATAAACGCGGAGTAGAAACCAACACCAAACTGACCGATCAGTTGGCTGTCTTTCGCCTGGTCAGAACCCAGGGATTCGAGGAATGATTTGGTGCCGGATTTCGCGATAGTCCCCAGATGGTCAATCACTTCGTCGCGGGTCATCCCCACGCCGTTATCGGAAATGGTCAGCGTGCGCTTGTCTTTATCGAAAGAAACACGAACGCGCAGTTCGCCGTCACCTTCGTACAGATCCGGGTTAGAAAGCGCGCGGAAACGCAGCTTGTCCGCCGCATCGGAGGCGTTAGAGATAAGCTCACGCAGGAAGATTTCTTTATTGGAATAGAGAGAATGGATCATCAGGTGCAGAAGCTGTTTCACTTCTGACTGAAAACCACGAGTTTCTTGTCCTTTCATGTAGGTCTACCTCAATAATGCCATTTTAAGGTTAAAAACAGGATGAGGGGTAAATGGGGACAAGGAAGGATAATTTCAAGCGAGAGCAGGTGATCCTGCTCTCGTTTGCTTAAAAACGAATCTTATGACGCCCGGCAAGGGAATGTGACAACGTGGTGCCATCGACCATTTCCAGTTCGCCGCCAACCGGTACGCCATGAGCGATACGGCTGGCTTCCACGTCATATTGCGCGCAAAGCTCGGCAATGTAGTTAGCGGTGGCTTCACCTTCGACCGTCGGGTTGGTGGCGAGGATCACTTCGGTGATTTTTTCTGCCGCCAGACGCTGTTCCAGGCGATCAAGTCCGATATCATCCGGGCCAATACCGTCCAGCGGTGACAGATGCCCCATCAACACAAAATAACGACCGGAAAACTGCCCAGTCTGCTCAATGGCGTAGATGTCCGCTGGACTCTCTACCACGCAGATTTGACCGTTTTCCTGACGACGCGGATTTGAACAGATGTTACAGACTTCCTGTTCGGTGAAGGTCCGACAATCGGCGCAGTGGCCGATTTCCGACATCGCCCGGGTGAGCGCCTGCGCCAGACGCATCCCGCCGCTACGATCGCGCTGAAGCAGCGTGAACGCCATACGCTGCGCCGACTTCGGGCCAACGCCCGGCAGACAGCGCAGTGCTTCCATAAGCTGTGTTAACAGCGGGCTGGTTTGCATCAGAACGGCATCTTAAAGCCTGGCGGCAGCTGCATTCCGGAGGAAACAGAGGCCATTTTTTCTTTCTGGGTTTCTTCGATGCGGCGCGCTGCGTCGTTGAATGCCGCAGCGACCAAATCTTCCAGCATCTCTTTGTCGTCTTCCAGCAGGCTAGGGTCGATCTCTACGCGACGGCAGTTGTGAGCGCCATTGATGGTCACTTTCACCAGACCAGCACCGGATTCGCCAGTCACTTCCAGCTTCGCGATTTCTTCCTGCATCTGCTGCATTTTTTCTTGCATCTGCTGGGCTTGCTTCATCAGGTTGCCCAGACCGCCTTTACCAAACATAGGTTTCTCTCTCAATCACGTTAAGGATGACGATCGTAAGCAGTGCTTACGATCAAATGGGGCGGATACTTTCTTCATCCAGCTCCGCATCAAAGAATCGACGCAGGGTCTGAATATTATTATCCGCAATAATGGACTCGCGCGCCTGCGCAAGTTTTTCTTCGTATATCGCCTGACGCCACTCCAGCGGCGTGCGCACCGCGGGATTATCATCTTCAACGATAGTCAGTTCAACCGTTGAACCTTTTAACGTGCTCAACGCTTCAGCCAGTTTTTGTTGTGCGCCGCGGTTATTCAAATGCCGCTGAGAGGAGCGCAAATGCAGGCATACTGCGTTGTCGCTCTCCTCTTTCCAGGCATTTAACGCCACCTGCTCGACCAGTTTGGGTAGCGAAAGTTGGCTCACCTGTGCCGCCCACGGGTCGCGCTCAATGGCTTCTGCCGCCAGCTTCGCCGCCAGTTCCGGCGTTTTTTCATGCTCCAGCGCTTTTTTCAGCGCCTTCGGCGTGGCGACCACTTCTTTTTGCTGCATCACTGGGGTAGTCGCTTTCCAGCGATACGCTTCTTTTTTGGCTGGCGCTTTTTCCAGCGCCGATGGCACCGGACGCGACTGAACGCGATCGGTGACCGAAGCCAGTCTTTCCAGCGCAGCGTTATTCACCGGCCGCGCGCGGGTAGCGGCTGCCGGTTCACTCTTTTTTGCTTTGGTTGCTCCCTGAGCGCGCTGCAGTTGCTGACGCGCCGCCAGCACCTGGCTGGTGGTTTCTGAGAGCGGTACAGTCGGTGCCTGCTGCGGCGCTGATTGCGGTTGTGGCGGCACCTGGGTTGGCGTCATTACCGCCGTTGGCGCGACGGGCGCAAAGGACTGGCGTGGCACTTCTGGCTCAGGCAGCGGCATACGCGGATGGAACGCCAGCGCGCGCAGCAGCGTCATCTCAACGCCCATGCGGCGGTCCGGCGCATACGGTAATTCTTTGCGACCAATCAACAGCGTCTGATAGTAAAGCTGAATATCCGTCGGCGGTATGGTGCGCGCCAGTTCACGCATCCGCAGCTCGATGGCGGCCATGTCGTTGCCAAGTGCAGCAGGCGAAAGTTGTACCATCGCAATACGATGCAACAGACCGAGCATTTCCACCAGCAACGCTTCCCACTCGATACCACGGGCAGCGGCTTCATTAATCAGCGCCATTACGCGCTCGCCGTTGGCCTCGACCATCGCTTCAACCAGCGACAGCGCCTGATCGTCGTCAAGCGTACCCAGCATCGCACTGACCGCCGGGGTTGAAACCTGGCCGTCACCGCTGGCAATGGCCTGGTCGGTCAGACTTAAGGCGTCTCGCAGGCTGCCTTCAGCGGCGCGCGCCAGCAGTTGCAACGCACGTGGCTCGTGGGCGATATGTTCTTCGTTGAGGATGTGCTCAAGCTGATGGCGAATTTGCTCGACATCCAGCGCCTTGAGATGGAATTGCAGACAGCGTGACAAAATCGTCACCGGCAATTTCTGCGGATCGGTCGTCGCCAGCAGAAACTTAACGTGCTCTGGCGGCTCTTCAAGGGTTTTTAACAGTGCGTTAAAGCTGTGACGCGACAGCATATGCACTTCGTCGATCAGATAGACTTTGAAACGACCACGCGCCGGAGCGTACTGAACGTTATCCAGCAGGTCGCGGGTATCTTCAACTTTAGTGCGCGAGGCGGCGTCGATTTCAATCAAATCGACAAAGCGCCCCTGCTCGATTTCACGGCAGTTATCGCATACGCCGCACGGCGTCGCGGTAATGCCGGTTTCGCAGTTTAGCCCCTTCGCCAGCAGTCGGGCGATAGAGGTTTTTCCGACGCCACGGGTGCCGGAAAAAAGATAAGCATGATGAATACGCCCTAACGACAAGCCGTTCGCCAGTGCGGTCAGCACATGTTCCTGGCCGACGACGTCAGCAAAGGTTTGTGGGCGCCATTTTCGGGCTAAGACCTGATAACTCATTGGCAGGCTCTGAAACGCTGGAAGGTGGATTCACGAAGGGGTAATGCTAACACAGCCCCGTCAGAACGGCGAGGCTGAATGTACAACTTGTGCTGCCCATGGCATGGGCTGGCGAAAATTAATGGCCCGGGAACGGGACAAGGCTATAACAGGTAATGCCCTGCTTTTCGAGGCGCTGTTCGCCGCCAAGATCGAACAAATTAATGATGAACGCAGCGTCAGTAACTTCACCACCTAAACGGCGGATCAGTTTAACCGTCGCTTCAATGGTGCCGCCTGTTGCCAGCAAATCATCAACCACCAGCACTTTGTCGCCAGGTTTAATGGCATCAACGTGGATTTCCAGCTTATCGGTGCCGTATTCCAGTTCGTAAGATTCGTTGATAGTTTCGCGCGGCAGTTTGCCTGGTTTACGTACCGGCACAAAACCAACGCCCAGACCCAGTGCTACCGGAGCGCCGAACAAGAAGCCACGAGCTTCAGTGCCGACAACTTTGGTAATGCCCGCATTTTTGTAACGCTCAACCAGTAAATCGATGCTGAGAGCGTAAGCTTTCGGGTCTTCCAGTAAGCTGGTGACATCGCGGAAAAGAATGCCGGGTTTCGGGTAGTCCTGAATGCTTTTGATGCTATTTTTGAGATACTCAAGCTGCTGTGCAGTCGCGGTCATAAGTGTATGCCTGCTTGTTACGGTGGTACTCACGGCGCGTTTTAAACGAGTCAAAAGTAACAGTTGTTTAACCTTTGACCGCCTGCGCCTGTGCTCGAAAACGCCAGAATGTACTGGCTGTGGGCGATAATTGCAACAGCGATTGTTGTGCTTTGCCGTTTTTATTGCTTTTCATCAATCACTGGGATTCGCCACATAAAAATCAGCAAACTGCCGAGGATCACCAATAACAGAATCCGCACCCACGTCATATGTACGAACCAAAGTGAAATCGCAAAAGTCACTAAAATAATGAATATCGCCCGAGGCTTTGCACCGCGTGGCATCGCATGATATTTCTGCCAGAAGCGTAAATAGCTGCCAAACCATGAGCGGTACAGCAACCAGGCGTGGAAGCGCGGCGATGAACGGGCAAAGCACCAGGCGGCCAGTAGGATAAATGGCGTCGTCGGCAATACCGGTAATACCACGCCCAGCGTACCCAACACTACCGCCAGCCAGCCAATGATGATTAAAATGATTCGTTGCATATTATGTGTAGTCAGCATACAGAGTGGCTACTTTAGCATAACAATTATCATTTTCATTGAGGTCTTATCGTGAAAACTGCCCTGCTGCTGGAAAAACTGGAAGGTCAGCTCGCCACGCTGCGCCAGCGTTGTGCCCCGGTGGCGCAGTTCGCCACGTTAAGCGCCCGTTTCGACAGGCACCTTTTTCAGACCCGTGCGACAACGTTACAGGCGTACCTGGAAGAAGCGGGAGATAATTTGTCAGCGCTTCGCCATGCGGTTGAGCAACATCAACTGCCGCAAGTCGCCTGGCTGGCAGAACATCTGGCGGCACAACTGGAAGCCATCGCGCGTGAAGCCGCAGCCTGGTCGCTACGCGAGTGGGATAGCGCACCACCAAAAATTGCCCGCTGGCAGCGTAAACGTATTCAGCATCAGGAGTTTGAACGACGGCTACGTGAAATGGTTGCCGAGCGTAAAGCCCGTCTGGTGCGGGCGACCGATCTCGTGGAACAGCAGACGCTACATCGTGAAGTGGAAGCCTATGAAGCGCGCCTGGCGCGTTGCCGTCATGCGTTGGAAAAAATCGAAAACAGGTTAGCGCGTTTAACCCGCTAACAATGGAGAAAGTATGTCACTGGAAAATGCCCCTGACGATGTCAAACTGGCCGTCGATTTAATTGTGCTACTGGAAGAAAATCAAATCCCTGCCAGTACCGTGCTGCGCGCGCTGGATATTGTAAAGCGTGATTATGAAAAGAAATTAACGCGCGGTGATGAGGCGCAAAGTGATAAATAAATGGGGCCGCTAAATGTCCCCTAAGATTGCGGGCAAACGCAAAACTGCCTGATGCGCTACGCTTATCAGGCCTACACCGCTCCTGCAATATATTGAATTTTCGCGGTTTCGTAGGCCGGATAAGGCGGTCACGCCGCATCCGGCATGAACAACGCGCACTTTGTCAGCAATCTCGGGGGCAACTAAATGCCGCCCCTTTCGTTATTATCCTACCGCAGGCGTCGGATCGTCACCTTTGTAGTCACGTTTCACTTCCGTCACTTCATCGCCCTTCTCGTTATGCAAATGCACTTCAAGCTGGTTAAAGGCAATGTTGATGTCGTTTTCACGGCATAACTGATCGATAGTACGGTTCAGTTCATCGACGGTGCGGCTACGGTCGCGCAGTTCACGAACATACAAGCGCAGTTCGTGATCCAGCGTGCTGGCGCCAAATGCCGTAAAGAAGACTTCTGGCATTGGCTCGTGCATCACCCTTGGATGCTCAGTCGCTGCCTGGAGCAGAACTCTGCGGACTTTTTCCAGATCGGAGCCATAGGCCACGCCCAGGCGGATCACCAGACGCGTGGTGGTGTCAGTCAACGACCAGTTGATCAGACGCTCGGTAACAAACGCTTTGTTCGGGATGATCACTTCTTTGCGATCGAAATCGGTAATCGTTGTCGCACGAATACGGATCTTACTGACCGTCCCAGAGTAGGTACCAATGGTTACCGTATCGCCAATGCGCACCGGACGTTCGAACAGGATGATCAAACCGGAGACGAAGTTACCGAAGATCTCCTGTAAGCCAAAACCAAGACCTACGGATAATGCTGCTGCCAGCCACTGGAGTTTATCCCACGAGACGCCCAGCGATCCGAACACCGTCATCGCACCAACGGCAATGATGATGTAGTTAAGGATAGTGGTGATGGCATACGATGCCCCCTGGCGCATGTTCAGGCGCGACAGCACCAGCACTTCCAGCAAACCAGGCAGGTTGCGAATCAACGCCCAGGCCACCATTGAGGCAATAATCGCAAACAACAGACTGCCCATGGTGACGTTTTTCACCACCGCAGCGCCAGCTTCAGTGCCGTTGTAATGCCAGAGCGTGATGCTGTCGAGATAGCTGAACACGGTGATCAAATCGGACCAAATTGCCCAGAACATGACACCGAACAGCGCAAACATCAGCAACATGGTAATACGCAGCGTCTGCTGGTTAACCTGCTCCAGCGCGATGGTGGGTTCTTCCGGCGGTTCGGCACCTTCAGCGCCCTCTTTCACCAGATTCTGCCGACGCGCCAGCGCACGACGCCAGGCGATACGTCGCGCCGCTACGCTTAAGCCGCGCAACACCGTCTGGTAGAGCAAGTTCCAGATGATCACCAGATAAACGGTTTCAATCCAACGCCCGGAGAGGCGCAGCGTGGTGTAGAAATAGCCTGTAGCGGTCAGCACCATCAGTGCAATCGGGATAATCGACAGCACGGTAATGGTGACCAGTCGCATGGTGTGCGACTCTTTATCACGCCAGCTTTCGCGGCACATCGGCCACACCAGGAAGGCAATCAGCAGCAGGTTGAAGAAAATCATCGCCTGCCCCAGCACATCATCCATCAGATGCAGCGGGGAGAGTTCTGCCACCACAGACCAGAAATGGATCGGCAGCAACGCGAGGCTGATGCGGACAATTTGCCGACGCCAGTGGCTGGTCTGCTGTTCCGGCATACCAAAGTGACGCACGGCAACACCGTTTTTCTCCAGCACTTTCCAGCACAGGCCAAACACCAGCCAGAAAATCGCCAGTTTTTTGCTGAACGACCACAATAATTCGCTGATGTTGAGCTGCATAGTCAGCAGAATCAGGCCGACAGCGAGAATAATCAGGCACACCGGCAGTGCGCGGATCAGGTCAATAAGAATCGCTTTTGGCGTATTGAGCTGGCTATCGTTACGCAGGGAACCTACCGCCGAAGCCAGTTTTTGTTGATATGCTTTCAGCCAGCCTAAACGCCAGTGAATCAGCCCGGCAATCAACAGCAGCGGCAAACCGGCAAGGAAAGCGATAAATACGGCGGGCCAGGCTTTTTCCCAGTTCACCGTAATTTTCATCGATTTAAACTCATCTTTCAGGGTTTGCGGGAACGCTTTGATCCAGTCCCAGTCCATTGGACGGTTACTGTTCACCCAAAAAATTTGCTGAGTCAGGATGGATTTCAGGTTTTTCGATACGCTCATTAACTGCTGCTGGTTGATTTGCAGGTTAATGGCCATCATCAGCTGGTTACCCAACTGTTTGTTAAGCTGATCCAACAGTTCGCGACGCATATCAACCACTTGCAATAACGCATCGTGAACTTCGCTGTTGACTTCGTTGGCGTGACCTTCTTCCAGCTTGCTGACGAACGCATCGCTCTGGAACAGCGCGTCACGTTGCTGGTTGACTTCAAACTGTTCGAGACGCAAGTCCGCGATGCGGTTGGTCATATTTTCCAGTTCATCCGCCGAGGGCAGCGTTTGTTGTTGCTGATAAAGAATGCGTGAAAGCAGCAGACTGCCTTTCAGGACAGAAATCTGCTCTTTGATGTTACGTTCCGATTGCAGCGCCCGCTCCAGCCAGTTTTTGACTTTGATGTTTTGCTGCATCAGGACATTACCGTTTTCGGTAGCGGTAATCAGACGCTGGCTTAATTGCTGGTTTATTTCCAGCTCCTGCTTCACCAGCGGATTAGCCTGAATACGCGCAGCTTCATCCGGGGTAACGGCTTCCTGCGCCGTTTTTTCGGTTAATGTCAGGCGCTTGCTGTTCACCGCCTCCTGCAACAGTTGTAGCTGATGTTCAAGTCGCGTACTGTTCGCCGTCACGTAATCACGCTGCTTTTGCAGGGTGTCCTGTAAGACAGTGTTCCCTTCCAGGCTTTTACGCTGTTGGTCAATCTCGGCATTCAGCAAAGCCTGCTGTGCCTGCATTAACACTTTCTGGCTGGGACGTAAGGCGGCTTCGCCGACCTCGGTTCCATCCAGGCGACTGCGAATTTGTTGCAATTGCTGCGAGGCGGTATACATCGCATTTTGCACGCGTTCAGGCTGCGTCTGTAACGAAACTAACTGGCTGTTATAAGAAGCCAGATCATTTTGTGCATTCTGCAAATCGTCCAACGCCTGGGAGACACGTAACTCCAACTGACGCAACGATAGCGTACTCAGAATTTTGCGGGTTTCTTCGTCGTTATCCACATCGTTGAGCGCAGTTAACGCTGCAGTCGCCTGGCGCATTTTCTCTGGCGCTTCGGCAACTTTTTGCCGTAATTGCACGGTTTCGTCTTTTACGCGATCGATTTTCTCGAGGGTGGCTAATGTGTCAGTAATATCTTGCTGCACCAGCTTGTCCTGGGCAGAAAGATCTTTTTGTTTATTAAGTGAGTCAAGTTGTGCCTGCAGGTCTGCTTTCGTCGGTAGATCACCATTCGATGACGCCCGCGCAAACGCCGTGTTCTGGCATAACAAGACAAGAACAAAAGCAATAAATGCTGAAAAAACAAAATGCCGTGATCGTTTGTAATACTGGAACATAGTCATGATGAATGAAGGTTTCTGAACCTGAAGAACGACCTGAACTAGTCGGGTGGCTAGAATATCACGGTGTAGAGAACCAGAATAGCAACAGCGAAAATGTCCAGGATAAATCCTGGAGTCTGATTCAGGATTTTTCGTTGGCGGCGGGAGTACGAAGGGTCGGGCAAAGAAGATACATTTCCAACAAGATGGCTACGTAATCGCGGGCTTCTTTTTTTAGGTCAAAAGATTGCGGTGCAAACAGCCAGTTTTCCATCAGGCCGGAAATATAACCGCGCATAATTATCGCCGCACGGCGCGTCATTAAATTGGTTGGTAATAATTTCTTTTCAATACAATGTCTTAACGTTTGCTCTATACGTTCATAACTTTCCAGACAGAGATTTCGTTGTGCCTGTTGGACAACCGCCATTTCTCCGACAAACTCGCATTTGTGGAAAATAATCTCCATCAATAATCGACGCCGTTCTTCTGTCACCGTCGATTCAAGCACATGAATTAGTATTTCTCTTAAAACTGAGAGTGGATCGTCAGGGAATTTTGCCTGATACTCAAGCTCTAGTTCACCAATATTGGACTCTGACAGCTCCCAGATCTCACTGAACAAATCCGACTTGTCTTTAAAATGCCAGTAGATTGCACCGCGCGTAACGCCTGCCGCTTTTGCAATCTCTCCCAGTGAGGTGGATGATACCCCCTGCTGTGAGAAAAGACGTAGCGCCACATCGAGGATGTGTTGACGCGTTTCTTGCGCTTCTTGTTTGGTTTTTCGTGCCATATGTTAGTGAATTTACAGGCGTTAGATTTACATACATTTATGAATGTATGTACCATAGCACGACGATAATATAAACGCAGCAATGGGTTTATCGACTTTTGACCATTGACCAATTTGAAATCGGACACTCGAGGTTTACATATGAACAAAAACAGAGGGTTTACGCCTCTGGCGATCGTTCTGATGCTCTCAGGCAGCTTAGCGCTTACAGGATGTGACGACAAACAGGCCCAACAAGGTGGCCAGCAGATGCCCGCCGTTGGGGTAGTAACAGTCAAAACTGAACCTCTGCAGATCACAACCGAGCTTCCGGGCCGCACCAGTGCTTACCGGATCGCAGAAGTTCGTCCTCAAGTTAGCGGGATTATCCTGAAGCGTAATTTCAAAGAGGGTAGCGACATCGAAGCAGGTGTCTCTCTTTATCAGATTGATCCTGCTACCTACCAGGCGGCGTACGACAGTGCAAAAGGCGATCTGGCGAAAGCGCAGGCGGCAGCCAATATCGCGCAACTGACTGTTAATCGTTACCAGAAACTGCTGGGTACTCAGTACATCAGTAAGCAAGAGTACGATCAGGCGCTGGCTGATGCGCAACAGGCAAATGCGGCTGTCACTGCGGCAAAAGCGGCTGTTGAAACCGCGCGCATCAATCTGGCTTACACCAAAGTCACCTCTCCGATTACTGGCCGTATTGGTAAATCGAACGTGACGGAAGGCGCCCTGGTGCAAAACGGTCAGGCGACTGCGCTGGCAACCGTGCAGCAACTTGATCCTATCTATGTGGATGTTACCCAGTCCAGCAACGACTTCCTGCGTCTGAAACAGGAACTGGCAAATGGCACGCTGAAGCAAGAGAACGGCAAGGCCAAAGTCTCGCTGATCACCAGCGACGGCATTAAGTTCCCGCAGGACGGTACGCTGGAGTTCTCTGACGTGACTGTCGATCAGACCACCGGTTCTATCACTTTACGCGCTATCTTCCCGAACCCGGATCACACTCTGCTGCCGGGCATGTTCGTACGCGCTCGTCTGGAAGAAGGGCTTAATCCTAACGCCATTTTAGTTCCGCAGCAGGGTGTAACTCGTACACCACGCGGTGAGGCTACCGTTCTGGTGGTTGGCGCAGATGACAAAGTGGAAACCCGCCCAATCGTCGCAAGCCAGGCTATTGGCGATAAGTGGCTGGTGACAGAAGGTCTGAAAGCAGGCGACCGCGTAGTAATAAGTGGGCTGCAGAAAGTGCGTCCTGGTGTCCAGGTAAAAGCACAAGAAGTTACCGCTGATAATAACCAGCAAGCCGCAAGCGGTGCTCAGCCTGAACAGTCCAAGTCTTAACTTAAACAGGAGCCGTTAAGACATGCCTAATTTCTTTATCGATCGCCCGATTTTTGCGTGGGTGATCGCCATCATTATCATGTTGGCAGGGGGGCTGGCGATCCTCAAACTGCCGGTGGCGCAATATCCTACGATTGCACCGCCGGCGGTCACGATCTCCGCCTCCTACCCCGGCGCTGATGCGAAAACAGTGCAGGACACGGTGACACAGGTTATCGAACAGAATATGAACGGTATCGATAACCTGATGTATATGTCCTCTAACAGTGACTCCACAGGTACTGTGCAGATCACCCTGACCTTTGAGTCTGGTACTGATGCGGATATCGCGCAGGTTCAGGTGCAGAACAAACTGCAGTTGGCGATGCCGTTGCTGCCGCAAGAAGTACAGCAGCAAGGGGTGAGCGTTGAGAAATCTTCCAGTAGCTTCCTGATGGTTGTCGGCGTTATCAACACTGACGGCACCATGACGCAGGAAGATATCTCTGACTACGTAGCGGCAAATATGAAAGATGCCATTAGCCGTACGTCGGGCGTTGGTGACGTTCAGCTGTTCGGTTCACAGTACGCGATGCGTATCTGGATGAACCCGAATGAGTTGAACAAATACCAGCTAACGCCGGTTGATGTCATTACCGCTATCAAAGCACAGAACGCCCAGGTCGCAGCCGGTCAGCTCGGCGGTACACCGCCGGTGAAAGGCCAGCAGCTTAACGCCTCTATTATTGCTCAGACGCGTCTGACCTCTACTGAAGAGTTCGGCAAAATTCTGCTGAAAGTGAATCAGGATGGTTCCCGCGTGCTGCTGCGTGATGTGGCGAAGATTGAGCTGGGTGGTGAGAACTACGACATCATCGCGGAATTTAACGGACAACCGGCTTCGGGTCTGGGTATCAAGCTGGCAACCGGTGCGAACGCGCTGGAAACTGCTGCGGCAATCCGTGCTGAACTGGCGAAGATGGAGCCATTCTTCCCGTCAGGTCTGAAAATCGTTTACCCGTACGACACGACGCCGTTCGTGAAAATCTCTATTCACGAAGTGGTTAAAACGCTGGTCGAAGCGATCATCCTCGTGTTCCTGGTTATGTATCTGTTCCTGCAGAACTTCCGCGCGACGTTGATTCCGACCATTGCCGTACCGGTGGTATTGCTGGGGACCTTTGCCGTCCTTGCCGCCTTTGGCTTCTCGATAAACACGCTAACGATGTTCGGGATGGTGCTCGCCATCGGCCTGTTGGTGGATGACGCCATCGTCGTAGTAGAAAACGTTGAGCGTGTGATGGCGGAAGAAGGTCTGCCGCCGAAAGAAGCCACACGTAAGTCGATGGGGCAGATTCAGGGCGCACTGGTGGGTATCGCGATGGTGCTGTCGGCTGTATTTATCCCGATGGCCTTCTTCGGCGGCTCTACTGGTGCAATCTATCGTCAGTTCTCCATTACCATTGTTTCGGCAATGGCGCTGTCAGTGCTGGTGGCGTTGATCCTGACTCCGGCACTTTGTGCCACTATGCTGAAACCTATCGCTAAAGGCGATCACGGCGAAGGCAAAAAAGGCTTCTTCGGCTGGTTTAACCGCATGTTCGAGAAGAGCACGCACCACTACACCGACAGCGTAGGCGGCATTCTGCGCAGTACGGGGCGTTATCTGGTGCTGTATCTGATCATTGTGGTCGGCATGGCTTATCTGTTTGTACGTCTGCCAAGTTCCTTCTTGCCAGATGAAGACCAGGGTGTATTTATGACCATGGTCCAACTGCCAGCGGGTGCGACGCAGGAACGTACGCAGAAAGTGCTCAATGAGGTGACGGATTACTATCTGACCAAAGAGAAGAACAACGTTGAGTCGGTATTCGCCGTTAACGGCTTCGGCTTTGCGGGACGTGGTCAGAACACTGGTATTGCGTTCGTTTCGTTGAAGGACTGGGCTGACCGTCCGGGTGATGAAAACAAAGTTGAAGCGATTACCATGCGTGCGACGCGCGCCTTCTCGCAAATTAAAGATGCGATGGTCTTCGCCTTTAACCTGCCTGCGATTGTGGAACTGGGTACGGCAACCGGCTTCGACTTTGAGCTGATTGACCAGGCTGGCCTCGGTCACGAAAAACTGACTCAAGCGCGTAACCAGCTGCTGGGCGAAGCGGCGAAACATCCTGATCTGTTGACCAGCGTGCGTCCGAACGGTCTGGAAGATACTCCGCAGTTCAAGATTGATATCGACCAGGAGAAAGCTCAGGCTCTGGGTGTTTCTATTAACGATATTAACACTACCCTGGGCGCTGCATGGGGCGGCAGCTACGTGAACGACTTTATCGACCGCGGTCGTGTGAAGAAAGTTTACGTCATGTCAGAAGCAAAATACCGCATGCTGCCGGAAGATATCGGTAACTGGTATGTGCGTGCTGCTGATGGCCAGATGGTGCCGTTCTCGGCATTCTCCTCTTCGCGTTGGGAGTACGGTTCGCCGCGTCTGGAACGTTACAACGGCCTGCCATCCATGGAGATCTTAGGCCAGGCAGCACCAGGTAAGAGTACCGGTGAAGCAATGGCGCTGATGGAACAACTGGCGAGCAAACTGCCTACCGGTGTTGGCTACGACTGGACGGGGATGTCCTATCAGGAACGTCTCTCCGGCAACCAGGCGCCGTCGCTGTATGCGATTTCGTTGATTGTCGTGTTCCTGTGTCTGGCGGCATTGTACGAGAGCTGGTCGATTCCGTTCTCCGTTATGCTGGTCGTTCCGCTGGGGGTTATCGGTGCGTTGCTGGCAGCCACCTTCCGCGGCCTGACCAACGACGTTTACTTCCAGGTAGGCCTGCTCACAACCATTGGGTTGTCGGCGAAGAACGCGATACTTATCGTCGAATTCGCCAAAGACTTGATGGATAAAGAAGGTAAAGGTCTGATTGAAGCAACTCTGGATGCGGTGCGGATGCGTTTACGCCCAATCCTGATGACTTCACTGGCATTTATCCTCGGTGTTATGCCGCTGGTTATCAGCACCGGTGCTGGTTCCGGCGCGCAGAACGCAGTAGGTACTGGTGTAATGGGCGGGATGGTGACCGCAACGGTACTGGCGATCTTCTTCGTTCCGGTGTTCTTCGTGGTGGTTCGCCGCCGCTTTAGCCGCAAAAATGAAGATATCGAACATAACCATACAGTCGATCATCACTGATTAACATCGTAATCACTAAGGCCGCGCAAGCGGCCTTTTTTATACGCGTAATCTTAATGTTGAAATGTTTATAGTTAATGATTTCAAACGTAAGTTAGTTTTAACGCCGCATAAAATTCATAAAAAATACTTATTGTTAGTTAATTTATATTAAGTCGTACTGATGGATTTAATAACCCCCAGGCATCTAGAGGCTATTCTTAATTATTTGCGGCAATTCTTTATTTGTTCATGTCAATTACATCATAATCAGAGTAATCCTGGGTATTAGTGTGACAAATCGTCAGACCCTTTTATCACTCTCAAACATCCTGATTACATTATGTTATGAATAGCATCAGACAAAGTGCTTTAGCCATTACGTCGTCGGCGCTGGAATGAGGAAGAGGGTCTTTTCCCTCCCCTCCTCCTAATTGTAATTTTTCGTAATAATACGATGAAAACCGCCAAAGAGTAGCTTATAGTTAATCTAACAAGTGAGAGAGCAAGGCCAGGTCTGTAAGTTTTCCATCCCAAAAGGTGTCCGTTAGTTCAACCGCTAAGAAGGGGGACGCGTTATGGATGAATACTCACCAAAAAGACATGATATCGCGCAGCTTAAATTTCTCTGCGAAACCTTGTATCATGACTGTCTTGCAAATCTTGAAGAAAGTAACCATGGTTGGGTTAACGACCCTACCTCGGCCATCAATCTGCAGCTTAATGAACTCATTGAGCATATAGCAACCTTCGCACTTAATTACAAAATTAAGTATAATGAAGACAATAAGCTCATTGAGCAGATAGATGAATATCTGGACGACACCTTTATGTTGTTCAGTAGTTATGGTATTAATATGCAGGATCTCCAGAAATGGCGGAAGTCAGGTAACCGACTGTTCCGTTGTTTTGTGAATGCCACTAAAGAGAATCCTGCGAGTTTATCTTGTTAGAATTATTACAACCATGGGTAGAAGTATGTCCGATAAACCTTTAACGAAAACCGATTATTTGATGCGTCTGCGTCGTTGCCAAACAATTGACACGCTTGAGCGTGTTATCGAGAAAAATAAATACGAATTATCAGATAATGAACTGGCGGTATTTTACTCAGCCGCAGATCACCGCCTCGCAGAATTGACCATGAATAAACTGTACGACAAGATCCCCTCCTCTGTATGGAAATTTATTCGGTAATTAAATAGCAGACATTCGAAGATGTAACCGACTGTTTATTAACATTATTATATTATTCGCAATGAAAGCATACTGCATGTGACATTCATCACACTCGGGAAACGGGAACGTTCTCTTAACTGACTTTTCGCATTACCGTGTTGCCGCATTTTCAGCAACGAGAGGTCAGTAATGAGCACAGAAAAAGAAAAGATGATTGCTGGTGAGTTGTATCGCTCGGCAGATGAGGAGTTATCTCGCGATCGCCTGCGCGCTCGTCAGCTTATTCACCAATACAATCATTCCGCACCGGAAGAACAAACATTACGCCAGAAAATTCTCACCGATTTATTCGGTCAGGTAGCAGATGCTTATATTGAACCCTCTTTTCGCTGCGACTATGGCTATAACATTTTTTTGGGCAAAGGATTTTACGCCAACTTCGATTGCGTGATGCTCGATGTCTGCCCAATTCGTATCGGTGATAATTGCATGTTGGCACCAGGTGTTCACATTTATACCGCAACGCACCCTGTCGACCCGGTAGCCCGTAATAGTGGCGCTGAACTGGGGAAACCTGTGACTATCGGTAATAACGTCTGGATTGGCGGACGTGCTGTCATCAACCCTGGTGTAACCATTGGCGATAACGTCGTGGTGGCCTCTGGCGCCGTCGTCACAAAAGATGTTCCGGCTAACGTTGTCGTGGGCGGTAACCCGGCAACTGTCATTAAAAAACTGTAACCATAGTTGCAACTGTTATGCAAAATTGTGGTTAATCTGTTACTTTCATCATATGACTCCCACGTTAAAATAGGGTGTTCCCTGAAAAGTTGCAGATACCACAAAGGCAAAAGATGACTGAAATACAACGCCTGCTGACCGAAACAATTGATGCACTAAATGCACACGAAAAACGCGATAATAAACCTCGCTTTAGTATCAGTTTTATCCGTAAACATCCGGGGCTGTTTATCGGTATGTATGTCGCTTTTTTTGCCACTCTGGCTGTGATGTTACAGTCTGAAACGCTGGTTGGTTCAGTCTGGCTCCTGGTGGTATTGTTCATCCTGCTTAACGGTTTCTTCTTTTTTGACGTTTATCCGCGTTACCATTACGAAGATATCGACGTTCTGGATTTCCGGGTTTGCTACAACGGCGAATGGTACAATACACGCTTTGTTCCAACTGCATTGGTCGACGCTATTCTGAACTCGCCGCGTGTCGCGAACATCCACAAAGAACAGTTGCAGAAAATGATCGCTCGTAAAGGTGAGTTGTCCTTTTACGATATTTTCACTCTCGCCCGCACCGAAGCGACACCATAAGTTGTATCGCCCTCACCAGGCGTAAACCTCCGCGCCTGGTGAATTGACAACAATCGTTGCCACAACGCATTTAACGAAACTCCCCCGCATCACTTATCTTTTGCATGCCCTTATTCGCTATCGGATATACTTTCCCTACACTGCGTAAATAAGGACATGCTGGTGAGAACACGACATCTGGTCAGCCTAATTTCAGGAGTACTGATCCTTTCCGTACTTCTGCCAGTGGGCTTAAGCATCTGGCTGGCTCATCAACAGGTAGAAACGTCATTTGTTGAGGAGCTACATACCTACTCATCCCGCGTCGCTATTCGCGCCAACAAAGTGGCGTCGCAAGGGAAAGATGCACTACAAAAACTGGAAAAATGGCAAGGCGCAGCCTGTAGCGAGGCTCATCTAATGGAAATGCGCCGGGTATCTTATAGTTATCGCTATATTCAGGAAGTGCTCTATGTCGATAACAACGTTCCTCAGTGCTCTTCTCTGGAACATGAAAGCCCGCCAGATACCTTCCCCGAGCCAGGTAAAATATCGAACGATGGTTATCGGGTATGGTTAACCTCGCACAACGATTTAGGTATTACCCGCTACATGGTCGCTATGGGAACTGCACATTACATAGTGATGATTGACCCCGCCTCATTTATAGATGTGATTCCTTATAGCTCGTGGCAAATTGATGCCGCGATTATTGGCAATGCGCATAACATTATCATTACCAGCAGTGACGAAATAGCCCAGGGAATTATTACCCAGCTGCAAAAAACACCGGGTGAACACATCGAAAAGAATGGAATCATTTACGATATCCTGCCTCTCCCCGCGATGAACATTTCCATAATCACCTGGTCTTCGACAAAAACGTTACAAAAAGATTGGTATCGGCAGGTCTTTATCTGGTTGCCTGTCGGATTGTTAATTGGCCTACTGGCGGCAATGTTCGTCTTGCGGATTTTACGCCGTATCCAGTCACCGCATCATCGCCTGCAGGATGCTATCGAAAACCGCGATATTTGCGTGCACTATCAGCCTATTATCTCCTTATCGAATGGAAAGATTGTCGGAGCCGAAGCGCTGGCGCGCTGGCCGCAGACAGACGGTAGCTGGTTGTCACCGGATAGTTTTATCCCGCTGGCGCAACAAACGGGCCTGTCAGAATCTCTGACTCTGCTTATTATCAAAACGGTCTTTGAAGATATGGGCGACTGGCTGCGTCAGCATCCGCAGCAACATATTTCGATCAATCTTGAATCCACCGTGCTCACCTCGGAAAAAATCCCGCAATTGCTGCGTGAAATGATCAATCACTACCAGGTCAATCCCAGACAGATCGCTCTTGAACTCACTGAACGCGAGTTTGCCGATCCAAAAATCAGCGCCCCGGTAATCTCCCGATATCGACAGGTTGGTCATGAAATTTATCTTGATGATTTTGGTACCGGTTATTCGAGCTTAAGTTATTTGCAGGATCTGGATGTCGATATTCTGAAGATCGATAAATCCTTCGTTGATGCGCTGGAATATAAAAATGTCACACCGCATATCATCGAAATGGCAAAAACACTGAAACTTAAAATGGTGGCGGAAGGGATCGAAACCAGCAAACAGGAAGAGTGGCTACGCCAGCATGGCGTGCATTACGGCCAGGGGTGGTTGTACAGCAAAGCATTACCGAAAGAGGAGTTTTTACGCTGGGCAGAACACCATCTGTGAATTTTGGGGCTGGCGGCACGCCGCACAGCCCGTCACGCTACTCGTCGATGATTGACTCGAACCCACCGTAGATCATTCGTTTACCATCAAACGGCATGGACTCGCCGAACTCCTTCATCCGTGGGTCCGACATCATCTTCTGATTGGCAGCGTCGCGGACCTCTTTTGAAGGGTATTCAATCCAGCTAAAAACCACTTCCTCATTCTCTTCCGCTTTGACCGCCATACGAAAATCGGTCACTTTGCCATTCGGTACATCGCTGGCCCAGCATTCAACAATGCGCAGGGCGCCAAACTCTTTAAACAGCGGCGCGGCCTTTGCGGCCATTTCACGATAGGCATCCTTTTTGTCGGCAGGAACAGCAACCACAAAACCATCAACATACTTCATCAGACATACCTCCGAAGCGTACTGCGCAGCCAGAAAATTCTTGCGGCATCAGTCGTGATTAAAGTTTAGCCATATTGGGATTTTTTGACGAAACGGTGGGGAGGCAGAAATGGGTGGGGGCCCTGCCAGCTACATCCCGGCACACGCGTCATCTGCCTTGGCTGCTTCCTTCCGGACCTGACCTGGTAAACAGAGTAGCGTTGCGGGAGAACCAACAGAGCCCCCATTGAGAGCGTTGAGAACCAACGCGCAGGCGCATTATCACTGCTGCCCCGGCTAATTGCAACCCATTGCGTGCCGGATGCTGGTTTCTTGCGCAATGCGGCTTCACTCGGACGTTTTTCCAGATTATGCTGAGAAATTACCTCAGGAAGGAAAGATGGAAAAAGAAGATTCATTTCCCCAACGCGTGTGGCAAATCGTAGCCGCTATTCCCGAAGGGTATGTCACTACTTACGGCGATGTCGCGAAACTGGCAGGATCGCCCCGTGCCGCGCGCCAGGTGGGCGGTGTGTTAAAGCGCCTGCCCGAAGGCAGCACTTTGCCCTGGCATCGGGTGGTTAACCGCCACGGCACAATCTCATTAACCGGACCAGATTTACAGCGTCAGCGGCAGGCATTACTGGCAGAAGGCGTGATGGTATCGGGAAACGGACAAATCGACTTACAGCGTTATCGCTGGAACTACTAACCCTCTCCGGGCGGAGAGGGTTAACTTCGCTTAATATTGCGTTGGAGCTGGAACTGCCGAAGACGGATTCACCTGAGTTGGTGAAGTCGAAGGTACGGTGGTCATTGCGCCACCGCTGGCCTGAACCGGCACGGCGGTTTGCTGAACCGGCACCAATGTCAGGTCGGCTTTAGTTCCGCCCTGGTTGATCACCGGCTGAACGGTATCGGTAATAAACACCAATTTGTCATTTACGGTAATCGCCGCACTTAACAGAATACGCGCGTTCGGCTGAACGTCTGCCGGGTTAAATGGCAGAACAAAGCTGAATGGTGACTGTTTACCTTCGGTACGCACCGCTTTTTGCGCCAGTACTTTAGACGGCGCATCGGCTAACGACGCGTCAGAAAGTGTCACGGTCAGCACAGCATCGGGAGGCAGTGCGACTTTCTGACGGATCCAGACCGTACCGGAGACATTAGGTTGCTGTATAGCAGGTTGTTGTGTCGCCGCAATAGAGGTATTTGCAGCAGGTGCTGGCGTCTGGATATCCGCGCTTTTATCAGCGCAAGCCGCCAACGCAATCGCAACCGCTAAACCACTGGCCATGTGCACGAGTTTCATTCACGTCTCCTTATTATCAATGCACCAGCGGGCTAACTTTCCTCGCCGGAAGAGTGGTTAACAAAATCGTAACGTCAATAAGTGTGGCACAAATCACGTATTTACGCCTGCATTTAGCCCGTAATTCAGACCATTGCACCCATCGGACCAGTGACAAAATTGCGTTATACTCAACTCACTTTGGCTTGCTGCGGCAGCTTTGTTACTGGAGAGTTAATATGAGTCAGGCCTTAAAAAATTTACTGACATTGTTGAATCTGGAAAAAATTGAGGAAGGACTCTTTCGCGGCCAGAGTGAAGATTTAGGTTTACGCCAGGTGTTTGGCGGCCAGGTCGTGGGTCAGGCCCTGTATGCCGCAAAGGAGACAGTACCCGAAGAGCGTCTGGTGCATTCATTCCACAGCTACTTTCTCCGCCCTGGTGATAGCAAGAAGCCGATTATTTATGATGTCGAAACACTGCGCGACGGCAACAGTTTCAGTGCTCGCCGTGTGGCAGCGATTCAGAACGGCAAACCCATTTTTTATATGACAGCGTCTTTCCAGGCGCCAGAAGTTGGATTCGAACACCAAAAAGAGATGCCTCCGGCCCCAGCGCCTGATGGTTTGCCCTCGGAAACACAGATCGCCCAGTCGCTGGCGCACCTGCTGCCGCCAGTGCTGAAAGATAAATTCATCTGCGATCGTCCGCTGGAAGTGCGTCCGGTGGAATTTCATAACCCACTGAAAGGTCACGTCGCCGCGCCGCATCGTCAGGTGTGGATCCGCGCAAATGGTAGCGTACCGGATGATCTGCGCGTTCATCAGTATCTGCTGGGGTACGCTTCTGATCTTAACTTCCTGCCGGTAGCTCTACAGCCGCACGGCATCGGTTTTCTCGAACCGGGGATTCAGATAGCCACTATTGACCATTCCATGTGGTTCCATCGACCATTTAATTTAAACGAATGGCTGCTGTATAGCGTGGAGAGCACGTCAGCGTCCAGCGCACGCGGCTTTGTGCGCGGTGAGTTTTATACCCAGGACGGCGTGCTGGTTGCCTCGACCGTTCAGGAAGGGGTAATGCGTAATCACAATTAAAAAAACAGCCGGAGGTGAAAACCGTCCGGCTGCCAGATAGTTGGTAACATGCTTTTGTTGATGCCGGATGCGGCGTAAACGCCTTATCCGGTCAACAAATTATCGTAAATTCAACAAATTGTGTTTTTTATTGTAGGCCTGATAAGCGCAGCGCATCAGGCGAAATTGCATTTGATTGCTTGTTACGCGTTATAGGCATTTTCGCCGTGGCTGTTGACGTCCAGCCCTTCTCGCTCCTGTTCTTCCGGCACACGCAGGCCAACCGTCAGATCCGCCAGTTTGTAGCCAATAAATGCCACCACACCGGACCAGACGATCGTAATGGCGATGCTTTCAAGCTGTACCAGCAACTGATGGCCCATCGTCACACCTTCAGCGAAGCCCACGCCGCCCAGTGAGCTGGCGGCAAAAATCCCGGTCATGATACAGCCGACAATGCCACAAACGCCGTGCACACCGAAGACATCGCAGGGATCATCGACCCGCAACAGGCGTTTGAGCATAGTAACGCCCCACAAGCCCGCCAGACCCGCTACCACGCCAATAATCAACGCGCCGCCAACCCCAATGTAGCCACAGGCTGGCGTCACGCCGACCAGACCGGCAATCGCGCCAGAACACGCCCCCAGCAGTGAAGGCTTACCACGCAGCGCCCATTCACCGAAGATCCAGCCAAGAATCGCCGCCGCCGTTGCCACCACAGTATTCACAAATGCCAGTGCTGCGATTTCATTCGCCGTACCCGCTGACCCGGCGTTAAAGCCAAACCAACCGATATAGAGAATGGCAGTCCCGGTAAAGACCATCGGCAGGTTGTGCGGTTTAAACGCCTCTTTGCCAAAGCCCACGCGTTTGCCTATCAGATACGCGCCCACCAGACCGGCAATTGCGGCGTTAATGTGCACCACCGTGCCACCCGCGAAATCCAGCGCACCGTGAGAAGCCAGCAAGCCGCCGCCCCAGACCATATGCGCAATCGGTATGTAGGAGAGCGTCAGCCACACCACTACGAAGATCAGCACAGCCGAGAAGCGGATCCGTTCCGCCAGCGCCCCGACTATCAAGCCGACGGTAATACAGGCAAACGATCCCTGAAACGCCACGTGGATATACTGATAAATGCTGCCCATCACCGCCGTCAGTTCGATGTTTTTCAGCATCAACCAGTTAATGTTGCCAAAGAAGTTGTTGCCCTCACCAAACGCCAGCGAGTAACCGTAAACCACCCAGAGAATACAGACCAGTGCAAACGTCACGGTCACCTGCGTTAGCATCGACAGCACGTTTTTGCCGCGAATCAACCCGCCGTAAAACAGGGCAATCCCCGGAATAGTCATAAACAGCACCAGCGCAGTACAAATCATCATAAACGCATTGTCGGCTTTATCGGCTACCGCAGGTGCAGCCATGACCAGTCCCGGCAGCATCGCCAGTGAAGCAAGCCCAGTTTTTATCGTCGCTATCTTCATTTTTCGTTCCTGTTGCTGTGTGCCAGAGATTACAGCGCCGCTTCGTCGGCTTCGCCGGTACGAATACGAATGACGCGTTGCAATTCAGCGACGAAGATTTTGCCATCGCCAATTTTTCCGGTGTAAGCCGCCTTACTGACGATATCGATCACTTCATCGAGTTGATCATCAGCAATCGCCACATCAATTTTTACTTTTGGCAGGAAATTGACGCTGTATTCCGCGCCCCTGTACAGCTCAGCATGGCCCTTCTGACGCCCGAAACCTTTCACTTCGGTGACGGTCAGGCCCTGAATACCAATGGAAGATAACGCTTCACGAACGTCTTCCAGCTTGAATGGTTTGATTATCACGGTCACCAGCTTCATAGATCCCCTCCGGTCAGAATTCGGTAATGGTTCTGCTACACGAAGAAGGTACTGCAAGCGGTGTGCCAGAAATGAAAAACGAGAAAGAGAGCAGGAAGTTAAGAAGATTGAAAATAAAAACGCACTATGACAGTGCACAGTGCGTTACATTTTTGCACCACCGATGAAATTTTGCGCTAATCAGGCGCTCAGAGATTCATCTTCACGCACGCTGGCTGCCAGCTCTTCGCCCGCAAGTTGCAGTTGATACATCTGCCAGTAGCGCCCCTGGGCGGCCAGCAGTTGCTGGTGAGTCCCCTGTTCCACAGCCTGACCACGATGAAGCACCAGAATGGTATCAGCATCAACAATAGTCGATAAGCGGTGAGCAATCACCACAAGCGTAGTATGTTCACGCACCGCCGCCAGAGCATGTTGAATCGCCTGTTCAGTACCGGAGTCAATGCTGGCGGTTGCCTCATCAAGGATCAGGATTTGCGGCGTCTCCACCAGCACGCGAGCCAGTGCCAGCAGTTGCTTTTGCCCGACTGAGAGATTATTCCCCTGCTCGCCCAGCGGCGTATTAATACCGTCGCTCATGCTACGCGCGAGTTCCGCCAGTTGTACCGTTTCCAGCGCCTGCCAGACGCGCTCTTCGGAGATATCACGTCCCAGCGTCACATTGGCAAGGAAAGTATCCGCCAGCACCACCGGATCTTGCTGCACCATCGCCACGCCCTGACGCAGCGCGCTGTGACTGAGCGAACTTAACGGACGTCCATCAAGGCGAATCTCACCTTCTGTTAGTGGGTAATAGCCCATCAATAAACTGGCGAGGGTACTTTTGCCGCTACCGGTATGCCCCACCAACGCCACAAAGCTGCGCGAAGGAACGGCAAGATTAATATTTTTCAGCACCAGATTGTCATCGCGATAAGCAAACGACACGTTATCGACTTCAATGGTGCCACTCTGTAACGGGCGATCATCATTGCCATATTGCTGGCGCGGTCCGTCCATCAGTTCAAACACACGCTCGCCAGCAACAACAGCCTGTTGCAGCATCGCCTGCTGCGTGGTCAGTTCGATTAAGGGTTCGTTAAGTCGCCCAAGATAGCTGATAAACGCATACAACACGCCCACTTCAATGGTGCCGCTGGCGGAGAAGCCAAACAGCATCAACAAGCCACAAAGAATGAGCGATGAAAACAGACTCAGCAGGGGACGCAGTAAAAAGCCGTCCAGCCGTAGCGTTTGCATTCGCGCCATATAGTGTGAACGGCTGGCTTCGCCCATACGTTCGCCAAATCGCGCCTGCTGGCGGAACTGCTGGATGACGCTCATGCCGTTAATAACTTCGTTAAAGCCGTCGTTGATATCCGCCAGATAGGCGCGTACACGGCGGACAATCGGCGTACTGTAACGCTGGTATATCACCATCACCACCAGCACAACCGGGAATATCATTATCGCTACCAGCGCCATTCGCCAGTCGAGACTGAACATCGCTACCAGCATCGCCCCTACCAGGGCGGCACTACGCAAAACGGTCGCGACCACGGTAACGTAGAGATCGCGGATAACTTCAGTATCATTGGTAACGCGGGAAATCACCTGCCCGACCGGCTGAGTATCAAACTCACTCAACGGTTGGCGCAGTGCTGCATCCATCACATCGGTACGTAACTGTTGTACAACGCCTACTGCCGCACGGTTAAACAACAGCGACTGCGCGTAATGTAGCCCGGCGGCAAACAGTTGCAGTACGACATATGCCGCCGCCAGCCCGACAACCATTTTCAGCGGTAAATTATTTTTCGCCACCATATTGTCGATAAAGTAACTGACGAGCAGCGGGCAGCTCACTTCTGCCGCCGCTGCCACCCACATCATCAACACTGCGATACCCAGCGGTTTACGCCACGGTGAACCGTAAGCTAACAGGCGCTTCAGAGTCGGCCAGAGTTGGCTAAAACTACGCATCAACAGCCTCCTCGTGATTTTCCGGAGCATCGTTGAGCGCCGCTTCCAGTTGTTGGTAACGATACATATCGCGATACCAGCCGCTTTGCTGCGCCAGCACATCATGAGCGCCGCGCTGGGCAATATGCCCATGCTGCATCACAATACTTTCACTTGCTTCGGTCAGGGCAGAAAGGCGATGGGCGCTGATAATCACCGTTCTCCCCTGCCCCCACTGGCGCAGGTTATGGAGAATCTGGTATTCCGTGCGACCATCTACCGCCGATAGAGCATCGTCAAGAATGAGGATTTCCGCATTCACCAGCAATGCCCTGGCAATGGAGATTCGCTGTTTTTGCCCACCGGAAAGCATCACGCCGCGCTCGCCCACTTCTGTGTCGTAACCTTGCGGCAGACGCAAAATATCGTCATGCACGCAGGCTAACCGCGCTACGTGTTCAATCTCTTGCTGGGTGGCATTCGGGCAACCCAGCGCGATGTTATTAGCAACCGTGTCAGAAAAAAGGAACGGTGTCTGGCTAACTACCGCCAGGCGACTACGCCAGCTGTCGAGTTGCAACTGCGTCAAAGGTATATCATGAAAACGGATATCACCCTCGGTAACATCAAAATGACGTTGAATTAATGACAGCACAGTACTTTTGCCGGAGCCGGTCGGCCCGCAAATTCCCAGCATCTGACCCGGTTTCAGCGCAAAACTGATGTTCTCGAGCGCAGGATGATGAGTTTGAGGATACGTAAACTGGCGAATATTCACATCCAGTTCACCACGACCTTCTGGCACCTTATCTTTACCATCAATAACGACTGGCGCTTCGGCCAGCATGGTACGAATTCGGCTATACGCCGCGCTGCCGCGCTCCACAATGTTAAACATCCACGCCAGCGCCAGCATCGGCCAAATCATCAAACCAAGGTACATCATAAAACTGGTGAGCTGGCCCAACGTTAAGCTGCCCTGCACGACCATCCAACTACCACCGCCAATCGCCAGTAAATTCGCCATGCCAATCGCGATATAAATGGTCGGATCGAAACGAGCATCAATGCGCGCTACTCGCATGTTTTTCTTACCAGTATCTTCGGCATCTGCGGCGAACAGTGCAGACTGGCGATCCTCCAGACCAAAGGATTTAATCATGCGAATACTGGTCAGACTCTCCTGGGTACGATCGTTAAGGCTGGAAAAGGCGGCTTGTGCCAGCTTAAAGCGTTCATGCAAGGCGTCGCCGTTGCGTTTAATCATGATTGCCATCACTGGCATCGGCAACAGCGCTATTAAAGTTAACTGCCAGCTAATCTGCGTTGACATCATTATCAGCACTGCGCAACCCATCACCAGCGAATCCACCAGCGTTAGCACCCCTTCACCGGCGGCAAATACCACACGATCGACGTCATTTGTCGCACGGGCCATAAGGTCGCCCGTGCGATGACGCAGATAAAACTCTGGATGCTGGCGGCTTAGCTGACGGTAATAGTCTTCACGCAGTTCAACAGCCAGTTGATAAGACGCGCCGAATAGTAGTACGCGCCAGACGTAGCGCAGGAGATAAACCACGACTGCAATCAACACCATGGTGGCGATCCACATCAGGATCTGCCCGGTAGTAAAGTGTTTTTCTGTCACGCCATCGACAACAATACCAACGACTTTTGGCGGGATCAGTTGCAGAATCGCAATAATGACAAGCAAGGCGACAGCCCCGAGATAGCGGCGCCATTCCCGGCGGAAATACCAGCTTAGTTGAGCAAATAATCGCACGCGTTATGTCCTGACCTGATCCTGGATAATTATTCGATAGGTAACGAGGTAGTGTACTTAATCTGTTCCATCGCGAAGCTGGAAGTGACGTCCGAAAGCCCTGGCACACTGTTAACCAGACGCTTATAAAACTCATCGTAGCGCTTCATATCAGCAACCTGGACCCGCATCAGATAATCGTATTCACCGGCCATGCGCCAAAAACCGAGAACTTCCGGCATTTCCGTGACGACCGTAACAAAGCGACAATACCATTCACTGCTGTGATGTTGCGTTTTAATCAGCACAAAAGCAGTCAGACCCAGGCCAATTTTTTCCGGATCCAGCAACGCGACTTTGCCGATAAGAATACCGTCATCTTCCAACCGTTTCAGACGCTTCCAGCAAGGCGTGGTTGTCAGATTAACGGCTTCTGCCAGTGCCTGCAAAGAAAGGGTGCAATCCTGCTGTAATAAGGCCAGCAGCTTACGGTCAATTTTATCTAACATAGCCAATCCACAGAGAATTATTTTCTCTTTTGATTCTATTTTAAAGGCCAAATAGCGACAATTTATTCCGTGCGATTTCACAGAGAATGCACAAAATGACAAATTCGGGGCAAAAAAAACCGGGCAGTTGCCCGGTGCTGGAAGGGATCTCGTTATTCGGGGGAATAAGGTAGATGTGGATTATCCAGCCAGTGCGTCAAAAAGTGAGAGACAGCCTGATTACGGCAGTGTCCAATCACCGGTAAATGAGGGAGTTCCGCGCGCAATTGCGGCATCGCATTACCCATAATGAAGCCCATACCGACGCTGCCTAACATTTCGCAATCATTCATCGCGTCACCGAAGGCCATACAGTCACGCAGCGAAAAACCTAAATGTTGGGTCAGCATAGTCAACGCAGCGCCTTTATTGCAGCCCACCGGCAGCACTTCCAGGCAATCAGTCGCGGAAAAACACAAATGTGCATGCTCACCTAAAGCTTCGTGTAGTTGGATCTGCAAGCGTGCAAGATCGTCGTGATCGCCACAGAAACAGATCTTGGTGACACTGCCGAGTGGCATTTTTTTGACATCGATTATCTGATAACGAAAACCGCTATAGACAAATGCCTGCAACAGCGCAGGGATCTCTTTCCCGGTAAACCAACCATCGTCATTGAAGATATGCATGCTGGCTCGGGTATCCCATTGCTGATACAGCACCAGCTCCGCCACACCCGCAGGTAAATCATCACGATGTAAAAGTTCGCCTTCCAGAGAGTGCACACGCGTGCCGTTGCCGGTAATTAAATACGCATCCAGCGATAGCGCCCCGAGAATATGCTGCATCTCCAACGCATGACGCCCCGTAGCAAATGTAAGGGTAATATCGCGTTCACGCAGGCGCGCCAGAGTAGAGAGAGTTTTCTCACCTAAATGATGGTCAGGCATCAATAAAGTGCCGTCCATATCAAATGCTGCCAAACGAGCCATTTCTTTCTCCACTCTGTGACACGGTTAATGGTGATTGAGTATCACTTGATATATACGGAAGTAATAGTGAATAGATAAAAAATATTGTTCCGGGTTTATATGCGACTGCTTAATCGTCTTAACCAGTATCAACGTTTGTGGCAGCCTTCCGCCGGAGCACCACAATCCGTTACCGTCAGCGAGCTGGCAGAACGTTGCTTTTGCAGCGAACGCCATGTACGCACATTGTTACGTCAGGCGCAGGATGCGGGATGGCTGGAGTGGCAGGCGCAATCCGGGCGCGGAAAACGCGGGCAACTGCGCTTTCTGGTGACGCCGGAATCCTTGCGCAATACGATGATGGAACAGGCGCTGGAAAGTGGAAAACAACAGGATGTACTGGAACTCGCGCAGCTAGCGCCTGGCGAACTGCGTACCATGTTACAACCGTTTATGGGCGGGCAATGGCAAAACGATACTCCGACATTGCGTATTCCTTATTATCGCCCGCTCGAACCACTGCAACCGGGTTTTTTAGCCGGACGAGCCGAACAGCATCTCGCCGGGCAAATTTTTTCCGGCCTGAGCCGTTTCGACAATAACTCCCAACGCCCAATTGGCGATTTAGCGCATCACTGGGAAACATCTGCTGACGGGTTACGCTGGGATTTTTATCTTCGCTCAACCCTACACTGGCATAACGGTGATGCAGTAAAAGCAACACAGCTACATCAACGCTTGCTGATGCTGCTACAGTTGCCTGCCCTGAGGCAGTTATTTATTAGCGTGCAGCGTATTGAAGTCACCCACACGCAGTGTCTGACCTTCTTTTTAAATCGTCCCGATTACTGGCTGGCACACCGACTGGCGAGCTATTGCTGCCATCTGGCGCATCCGCAATTACCACTGGTAGGAACCGGACCTTTCCGCTTAACACAATTCACACCGGAGCTGGTGCGCCTCGAAAGCCATGATTATTACCATTTACGTCATCCGCTACTAAAAGCGGTTGAGTACTGGATAACCCCGCCGCTTTTTGAAAAAGATTTGGGTACGAGTTGTCGGCATCCCGTCCAAATCACCATCGGCAAACCAGAGGAATTGCCACGGGTCAGTCAGGTCAGTAGCGGCATCAGTTTAGGTTTTTGCTATTTAACGTTGCGCAAAAGCCCCCGACTGACTCTCTGGCAGGCACGAAAAGTGATCACCATTATTCATCAATCCGGTTTACTACAAACGTTAGAAGTCGGAGAAAATCTGATCACCGCCAGTCATGCATTGCTGCCAGGCTGGACTATTCCACAATGGAAGGTACCGGAGGAAGTCAAACTACCTGAAACGCTGACGCTGGTTTATCACCTGCCGGTGGAACTTCATGTGATGGCAGAACAGTTACGAACGACGCTGGCAGCAGAAGGTTGCGAGCTAAAGATTATTTTTCATAACGCGAAAAACTGGGATGGAGCCACGCCACTGGCGCAAGCAGACCTCATGATGGGCGACAGATTAATTGGCGAAGCGCCGGAATATACCCTTGAACAGTGGCTGCGCTGCGATCCGCTGTGGCCACATGTTTTTACTGCCAGTACATACGCACATCTACAATCGACACTGGATGCCGTGCAAATAATGCCTGACGAAGAAAGCCGATTTAATGCCCTGAAAACAGTGTTTAGCCAGTTAATGGCAGATGCGACGCTGACGCCGCTATTCAACTATCACTATCGCATTAGTGCGCCGCCAGGCGTGAACGGTGTGCGACTGACACCGCGCGGCTGGTTTGAATTTACCGAGGCCTGGCTACCCGCTCCGTCGCAATGAAGAGCTGGCCCGGGTTAACCGCAGGCGTTACCATAACGTTTTATCGATTTAGCAGGATGATTTATGAAACGTGCTGTCGTTGTATTCAGTGGGGGCCAGGACTCTACAACCTGTCTGGTGCAGGCATTGCAACAATATGATGAAGTCCATTGCGTGACGTTTGATTACGGTCAGCGCCATCGCGCAGAGATCGACGTTGCGCGCGATCTGGCGCTGAAACTGGGCGCACGCGCGCATAAGGTGCTGGATGTCACCCTGCTTAACGAGCTGGCAGTCAGCAGTCTAACGCGTGACAGCATTCCAGTGCCAGATTATGAACCTGAAGCCGATGGCATCCCGAATACGTTTGTTCCAGGGCGTAATATTTTGTTCCTGACGCTCGCGGCGATTTACGCATATCAGGTGAAAGCCGAAGCGGTGATCACCGGCGTCTGCGAAACAGATTTCTCCGGCTACCCGGATTGCCGCGATGAATTTGTGAAAGCACTAAACCATGCCGTCAGTTTGGGCATGGCGAAAGAGATTCGTTTTGAAACGCCGCTGATGTGGATTGATAAAGCGGAAACCTGGGCGCTGGCGGATTATTACGGCAAGCTGGATTTAGTGCGTAACGAAACACTGACCTGCTATAACGGCATCAAAGGCGATGGTTGCGGTCATTGTGCTGCATGTAATCTGCGTAGTAATGGGTTGAATCATTATCTGGCCGATAAACCAGTTGTGATGACGGCGATGAAGCAGAAGACCGGGTTGAAGTAATTATTCCGGGTGTTGCCGGATGCTCAAGCCGCATCCGGCACAACAAAACGTTTACTTAACCATCTGCTCCAGCTTTTCGCGCAGCTCCCCTTCCAGAGCTAAAGCCTTCTGCGTTTTAAGATCGATACAAACAAACGTGATAAGCGCATCCGCGACCACCTGCCCTTCCGGCTCCAGAGTAATAACCTGGCTTAAGATGCCGCTTTTACCGTTTAATTGCTGTAACTGGCTCGTAATGGTTAACAGGTCGCTTAATACCGCCGGGCGGCGATAGTTGATATTGATATTCACCACCACGAAAGCGATGTTATGGGCGGTCATCCATTGAAAACTGTCGCTGTTTTCCAGTCCATCCCAGCGGGCTTCTTCGAGAAACTCAAGGTAGCGGGCGTTGTTTACGTGCTGGTAGACGTCGAGATGATATCCACGAACTTTGATTTGTGTTTGCATAGCGCAATAACCTTACGTTGTTGTTATAAGTACAGAGGCCATAACTGGTATGACCTCTTCAGTCTGGCAAAAAATTGCCACTATGCAAATTAATTACAGGGTTAATATCGCCAGATTACGCTCCACCAGCGAATTACCCATCCCCGGCACCTGCTTCAGATCCTCCACCGTTTTAAACGGGCCATACTCTTCGCGATAACTGACAATCGCCTGCGCTTTCTTCAGGCCAACGCCATTCATCGCGCGGGCTAGCTCTTCCGCGCTGGCATTATTAATGCTGACTCTGGTGCCTTCTTCATCACTGGCTTTCGCCGGTACTGCCGCTTTGCTTTGTGCCGCAGGGGCTTCCGCTTTGGTTTCGACCGCCGCCGGTTTCGCTGCAGGAGCTGCCGCCAGCGCACAGTGAGACATTCCGGCACAGGCCAGGGACAGGGTAATGAGCAGTGCTTTGATTCCGTGTTTCATACTGTTTTCTCCTTGTTTGTTAACAGTGGAATCACCTTAACGGCAGTGAAAACAGTAAACAAATGGCAATGTTCAGAAATGGAAAAGGCCGCGAAAGCGACCTTTTCTTGTTACAGCTGCAAAGCATTTTTTTGCGAGGCGGCTTCAGGATTATTGCTGTTCCAGCGCATCGCCAATTTTGATTTTCGCCTCTTTGCGCAGGTTACTCATCAGAGCTTCAAAGACGATTTGTGCGTTGTTTTGGGTAATGCCCTGCACCATCGCTTTTTTCTGCTCTTCCGGCATTGAACCTTGTTTCACTTCGTCCAGCGCCAGCAGAACGACATTGCCCTGCATATCGGTCGCCATACCGTAGCTCGGTTTGTCTTTCGCTGGCAGAGGCAGTGCAAATGCCGCCAGGCTAATCGGGTCACGACCAGAACGGCTTAAGGTTTTCGGCTCACCAAATTTCACACCGGCAGCCTGCATAGCTTCCGCACCTTTGCCCGCTTTCAGATCAACCAGCAGTTTTTCAGCATCGATTTTCGCTTGCTGTTCAGCTTTGTTGTGCTGAACCATTGCTTTAACCTGTTCCTGAACATCTGCCAGCGGTTTAACCGCTTCCGGTTTATGCTCACTGATACGCAGAACGAATGCACGATCGCCGTCTACGGTGATGATGTCAGAGTTGATGCCCGGTGCGCCGTTTTCACCAACCAGACCGCCGTTAAAGATAGCGTCCGCAACCGGTTTGAAGTTTAACTCTTCCGGCAGCTTATCTTTGCTGAACCAGCCAGTCTGAGTAGCTTTAACGCCCGCTGCCTGCTCTGCACCTGCCAGAGATTCAGTGTCGTTGCTTGCTGCATCGCTTATTTTCTGTTGCAGCGCGTAGTATGCATCCAGCGCTTTTTCGTGTTTCACTTTCGCTGCGATTTCGTCACGCACTTCGTCTAACGACTTCACTTTTGCTGGCTGAATGTCATCCAGACGAACGATCAAGAAACCTACCGAGGATTTGATCACGCCAGAAAGCTGACCTTTTTCTTTCAGACCGGCATTTTTCAGCTCGTCCGGAGTGGTGGCGTCTTCTAACCAACCCATATCACCGCCGTTACGGGCAGAGATAATATCAGCAGATTTTTCTTTTGCTAACGCGGCAAAATCACCGCCTTTGTTCAGCGCATCAAGTACGGCTTTCGCTTCATCTTCAGTTTTGGTCTGGATGATGCTGTAGCGCGTGCGCTGCGGCTGGGTGAATTGATCCTGATGCTGATCGTAGTAGCTCTGGATATCCGCATCGCTAACCGATTGCTGCATCGTGGCAGCATCCAGCTTGATGTAGCTCACGCGGAACTGTTCCGGAGTCATGAAATTGTTTTTGTTTTGCTCGTAGTAGCTGGCGATTTCTGCTTCGGTCACAGCTTGCTTAGCCGCCAGCGCATTAACGTCGATAGTCGCTTCACGCACTACACGTTGTTGAGCGACCAGCGCGGCCAGTTCGTCAGTTTCACCTTTCAGCATAAAGTCGGTGCCGGCAACGCCATTAATCAGCTGTTGGGTGGTGAGCTGGTTACGCAGCGCCTGCGCGTACTGATCGGCACTCATTCCCATTCGGTTGAGGATATCGTTGTAGCGGCTGTTATCGAACTTGCCGTCCACCTGGAAAGCCGGGGTCGCGAAAATCGCCTGCTTGACCTGCTCATCGCTGATACCCAGTTTCAGTTCGCGAGCGTACTGATCCAGTAGAGCCTCGTCGATAAGACGATTCAGCACCTGTTGACGCAGGGTTTTCATATAGCCTTCGTTCGCCGCCAACTCGGAGTATTGATCGCCCAGCTGTTGCTGCATGCGATTACGCTCGCTGTTGAAGGCGTTCTCGAACTGCCCACGGCTGATTTCCTGGTCATTCACTTTTGCGGCGTAGTTATTGCCTCCGCCAATCAGGTAACCACTCACGCCGGTCAATATGAACGACACGATAATGATACCGAAAATAATCTTGAGCACGAGACTGTTTGCAGCCGTGCGTAAGCTGTCCATCATGGTGTAACAACACTCCGCTGTAGATGACTGTATACCTCACGCAACTTATCGCTGCGCGCAAAGGCCTATTGTGACAAGAAACGGGGGCAATTGTCAGCCCACAATGCGCAGAAAGTCACGGAATACAAATAAAAAAGGCACATCAGTAGATGCGCCCTTGAACTTCGTCACATCCCCAATGGGGACAACACTTAGTTTACCGCGTCTTTCAGTGCTTTACCTGCACGGAAGCTCGGTACTTTAGCTGCAGCGATGGTGATCTCTTTACCGGTCTGCGGGTTGCGACCAGTACGGGCAGCACGCTCTTTAACGGCAAAAGTACCAAAACCTACCAGTGCTACATCATCCCCTTCTTTCAGGGATTCAGTTACGGAAGCAATAATAGCATCTAACGCACGGCCAGCCGCAGCTTTAGAGATATCAGCCCCTGCAGCAATCTTGTCAATCAATTGAGATTTATTCACTCTTCTCTTCCTCTTTATAATTTATCTCGCACTTGAATCCTTCAAGGTGCGAACGCGCAGCAGTTATATCAGGCCAGCCATCCCCTTACAACACCCCTTAATAAGGGCAAGCCTAATCCGCCCTCTAACTTAACGAGACAAAAAAAGGCTGGCAAGTCCGAATTTACCTGCCAGCCCTTTTTTTATTAGTGCATTTTGCGCGAGGTCACTATTTTGCGGTTACAACCTGCATGCCAGACGGCTCATTTTGCAACGCGAGAGTCAGAACTTCCTCAATACGTTTCACCGGATGAATGTCCAGATCGGCAATAACATTGTCTGGAATCTCTTCCAGATCGCGTTTATTTTCGTGCGGAATTAACACAGTTTTAATTCCACCACGATGCGCCGCCAGCAGTTTTTCTTTCAAACCGCCGATTGGTAACACTTGGCCACGCAAGGTTATCTCGCCCGTCATCGCCACATCGGCGCGAACCGGGTTACCGGTCAGGCAAGAAACCAGCGCAGTGCACATGGCAATACCAGCGCTCGGACCATCTTTCGGCGTCGCACCTTCCGGTACGTGCACGTGGATGTCGCGTTTTTCGTAAAAATCTGGATTGATCCCCAGTTTTTCCGCACGCGCACGAACCACCGTTAACGCTGCCTGAATGGACTCTTGCATCACTTCGCCCAGCGAACCGGTATAAGTGAGTTTACCTTTGCCTGGTACACACGCAGTTTCGATGGTCAGTAAGTCGCCGCCGACTTCTGTCCACGCCAGACCCGTTACCTGACCGACGCGGTTTTCGTTATCCGCGCGACCATAGTCGAAACGTTGTACGCCGAGGTAGTCATGCAGGTTATCGCCGTTAATTTCGATATGTTTTAATGACTTATCGAGAAGTAACTGCTTAACCGCTTTACGGCACAGTTTGGAGATTTCACGCTCCAGACCACGCACGCCTGCCTCACGGGTGTAGTAACGAATAATGCCGATAATGGCGCTATCGTCGACGGTCAGCTCACCTTTTTTCAGCGCATTACGTTCAATCTGCTTCGGCAGCAGGTGACGTTTGGCGATATTCAGTTTTTCATCTTCGGTGTAACCGGAGAGACGAATCACTTCCATACGATCCAGCAGCGGTGCCGGAATGTTCATGGAGTTCGACGTCGCTACAAACATCACGTCACTCAGGTCGTAATCCACTTCCAGGTAATGGTCGCTGAACGCCACGTTCTGCTCTGGATCCAACACTTCAAGCAGTGCAGAAGCCGGATCGCCACGCATGTCAGAAGACATTTTGTCGATCTCATCGAGCAGGAACAGCGGGTTTTTCACGCCCACTTTCGCCATTTTCTGGATCAATTTACCCGGCATAGAACCGATGTAAGTACGGCGGTGACCACGGATTTCCGCTTCATCACGCACGCCGCCCAGTGCCATACGGACATATTTACGTCCTGTGGCTTTGGCTATGGACTGACCCAGGGACGTTTTACCTACCCCCGGCGGCCCTACCAGGCAGAGGATCGGCCCCTTGATTTTGTTTACACGGCTTTGAACCGCGAGGTACTCAAGGATACGATCTTTCACGCGCTCCAGACCATAATGATCGGTATCGAGGATTTCTTGCGCCTGACGCAGGTCTTTTTTGACCTTGCTACGCGCATTCCACGGCACCTGTACCATCCAGTCGATATAACCACGCACCACGGTTGCTTCTGCCGACATCGGAGACATCATTTTCAGCTTCTGCAGTTCTGCTTCCGCTTTTTCTTTTGCCTCTTTCGGCATTTTCGCCGCGTCGATTTTGCGCTTCAGGGCTTCGTTTTCATCCGGCGCGTCGTCCATTTCGCCGAGTTCTTTCTGAATGGCTTTCATCTGCTCGTTCAGATAGTACTCACGCTGGGATTTCTCCATCTGCTTTTTCACGCGGTTACGAATACGTTTCTCAACCTGCAGCAGATCGATTTCCGATTCCATCATCGCCATCAGATATTCCAGACGCTCGTTAACGTCGGACATCTCAAGAACAGACTGTTTATCAGCCAGTTTCAGCGGCATATGCGCGGCAATGGTATCTGCCAGACGCGCCGGGTCGTCGATGCTGTTAAGCGACGTCAGCACTTCTGGTGGGATTTTCTTATTCAGCTTGATGTAGCCTTCGAACTGGCTGATTGCAGTACGCACCAGCACTTCCTGTTCCCGCTCCTCAATGGTCGGCGATTCCAGATACTCCGCCTTCGCAGAAAAGTGTTCGCCATTGTCAGAGAGCGCAGAAATACGCGCGCGCTGTAACCCCTCGACCAGCACTTTGACGGTGCCGTCAGGCAGCTTCAGCATCTGCAATATAGAGGCCACGGTCCCGACGGTGAAAAGATCGTTTACACCCGGCTCATCCGTTGAAGCTTCTTTCTGCGCGACCAGCATAATTTTTTTATCATGGTCCATCGCCGCTTCCAGACAACGGATAGATTTTTCCCGCCCGACAAATAAGGGGATGACCATGTGCGGATAAACCACCACATCGCGCAGCGGCAATACGGGGATTTCAATGCGTTCAGAACGCTCAGGATTCATAGAGCTCTCTCTTAGTTTAATTTCCGCCAGGTAATCAGATGACACGACTGTGCTTCACGCCATCTATTAACATGTACGTCAGTATATGGGGATGTTTCCCCCACATTCAACGTCGAGAATAGAGGAAAAATGAAAGGGGAGATAAAATCCCCCCTTTTTGGTTAACTGACTGTATGCGAATGGTTAATTATTCACCAGATGCCTGTTGCGCTTCCGGCTTACCATAAATCAGCAGCGGTTTGCTCTGGCCATCAATTACCGATTCGTCGATAACCACTTTTTCGACATCTTCCATGGACGGCAGATCGTACATGGTATCGAGCAGTGCGGCTTCTACGATGGAGCGCAGACCACGTGCACCGGTTTTACGCGCCATCGCTTTCTTAGCGATAGCATCCAGCGCCTCGTCACGGAACTCCAGATCAACACCCTCAAGATTAAACAACGCCTGATATTGCTTGGTCAGGGCATTTTTCGGCTCTTTAAGGATCTGAATCAGGGCTTCTTCGCTCAGTTCATTCAGCGTTGCTACAACTGGCAGACGACCGATAAACTCAGGGATCAGACCAAATTTGATCAGATCTTCCGGTTCTACCTGCGCCAGCAGTTCGCCTTCACTTGCTTTGTCGGACTTCGCTTTTACCGTCGCGCCAAAACCAATGCCGGAGCCGGTTTCTACACGATGGGAAATCACTTTATCCAGACCAGCAAACGCACCACCACAGATAAACAGTATCTTAGAGGTGTCTACCTGCAAGAACTCCTGCTGCGGATGCTTACGCCCGCCCTGCGGTGGAACAGCTGCAACTGTACCTTCAATCAGTTTCAACAGTGCCTGCTGTACGCCTTCACCGGAAACGTCACGGGTAATAGACGGGTTGTCAGACTTACGTGAAATCTTGTCAATTTCATCGATGTAGACAATACCGCGCTGCGCTTTCTGTACGTCGTAGTCGCACTTCTGCAACAGCTTCTGAATGATGTTTTCAACGTCTTCGCCCACATAACCGGCTTCGGTCAGTGTAGTCGCATCGGCCATAGTGAACGGAACATCCAGCAGGCGTGCCAGCGTTTCAGCCAGCAGCGTTTTACCGGAACCGGTCGGACCGATCAGCAGAATGTTACTTTTGCCCAACTCGACGCCATTGCTGGTATCGCCATTGCGCAGACGTTTGTAGTGGTTGTATACCGCGACCGCCAGCACTTTTTTCGCCTGTTCCTGACCGATTACGTAATCGTCCAGATGGTTGCGAATTTCATGCGGCGTCGGTAGCGCACTGCGTTCACGATGCGGTGCAACTTCTTTAATCTCTTCGCGAATGATGTCGTTACATAAATCAACACATTCGTCGCAGATATACACGGATGGTCCGGCAATCAGCTTGCGCACTTCATGCTGGCTTTTGCCGCAAAAAGAGCAGTACAACAGTTTGCCTGAGCCATCTTTGCGTTTATCTGTCATGGGTCAAAACCTCTTCTTTGTTCTTTGTGCCGCACACGACGACGCAAATGCCATTCTCAGGCGCAAGTCGCTTATAGCGTTGTGCCGCCCTGGATAAGTATAGCGGCACAGTTGCGCCTCTGGCATCAATTACGATGGGTCAGAATCGAATCGACCAGACCGTATTCCACCGCTTCAGGGGCGGAAAGGAAGCGATCGCGCTCGGTATCTCGTTCAATCTGTTCTAATGATTGACCCGTATGGAGCGCCATAAGTTCATTCATGCGCCCTTTAACTTTCAGAATCTCACGGGCATGAATTTCGATATCGGTCGCCTGGCCCTGATAGCCGCCCAGCGGCTGGTGAATCATCACACGCGAGTTCGGCAGGCAGAAACGTTTACCTTTTGCCCCTGCGGTCAGCAGGAAGGCGCCCATCGAGGCCGCCTGGCCCATACAGATGGTGCTGACATCAGGCTTGATAAACTGCATGGTGTCATAGATAGACATCCCGGCAGTGATCACTCCGCCTGGGGAGTTAATGTACAGATAGATATCTTTTTCTGGGTTTTCCGCTTCCAGGAACAGCATCTGCGCCACAATCAGGTTAGCCATGTGGTCTTCAACCTGGCCAGTCAGAAAAATGACGCGTTCCTTAAGTAGACGAGAATAGATATCAAAAGAGCGCTCACCGCGTGAGGTCTGTTCAATGACCATCGGCACCAGCGCCATATGGGGTGCAAAGTTATCTCGTTCGCCGCTGTATGACATTTCCGTCTCCTGGATAAAATTGAAAAAACCTGCTGTACCGATTGTAACCTTATGGACGGATTATCAGCTAGTCCCTGTGTTATGGGTACGGCATCACCATATTTCAAGCATAACAATCTTTTGTTGTTACGCTAACACCGAAAGAGCGTTTTCGCACGGTTCCATGCAAAATTCATGACAAAAAAAAGCCCACCACCTGGCGGTGACGGGCCTTTGTGCGAATTTAGCGCGTTATGCTGCGTAAATTACGCCTGCTGGTTCATCAGCTCGTTGAAAGTGGTTTCTTTTTCAGTCACTTTCGCTTTCGCCAGTACAGCTTCTACAGCCTGTTCTTCCAGAGCAACATTGCGCATGTTGTCCATCAGTTCTTTGTTTTTGCTATAGAACTCGATAACTTCTTTCGGATCTTCGTACGCAGAAGCCATCTCTTCGATCAAGCCTTTCACGCGCTCTTCGTCAGCTTTCAGCTCGTTGGTGCGGATAACTTCGCCCAGCAGCAGGCCAACAACTACGCGGCGTTTAGCTTGTTCTTCGAACAGTTCACGCGGCAGTTCCAGCGCTTGTTTCTCGTTGCCACCGAAACGCTGTGCAGCCTGACGACGCAGAACGTCGATTTCGCTGTCGATCAGCGCAGCCGGTACGTCGATGTCGTTAGCTTTTACCAGACCTTCGATCGCCTGAGACTTAACGCGGTTACGGATGGCGCTCTTCAGCTCGCGCTCCATGTTTTTACGCACTTCAGCGCGCAGACCTTCTACGGAACCATCTTCAACGCCGAAACGTTTGATGAATTCTGCAGTCAGTTCCGGCAGTTCACGCTCTTCAACTTTCTTCAGGTTGATAGCGAATTTCGCTGCTTTACCCTTCAGGTTTTCTGCGTGGTATTCTTCCGGGAAGGTCACGTCGATGGTGAACTCTTCGCCAGCTTTGTGGCCTTTGATACCGTCTTCAAAGCCCGGGATCATGCGACCCTGACCCATCGCCAGTACGAAATCAGACGCTTTACCGCCTTCGAACTCTTCGCCGTCAACTGAACCGGTGAAGTCGATGGTTACGCGGTCTTCTGCTTCAACAGCGCCGTCTTTTTCTTTCCAGGTAGCCTGCTGTTTACGCAGAGTATCCAGCATGCCGTCAACGTCAGCGTCGGTCACTTCCACGATCGGTTTTTCAACTTCGATCGCTTCCAGACCCTGCAGTTCAACTTCCGGATAAACTTCAAACTCTACAGAGTAGGTGAAGTCTTCACCCAGCTTGTATTCGCCCGGAACATAGGTCGGTGCGCCAGCCGGATTGATTTTTTCTTTAATGATGGCGTCAATGAAGTTACGGCTCATCAGGTCGCCCAGAACGTCCTGGCGTACAGACGCGCCATAACGCTGAGCAACGATATTCATTGGCACTTTGCCTTTACGGAAGCCGTCAATACGTACTTTTTTCGCAACGTTGACCAGCTCGCTTTTAACAGCGGTTTCGATGCTGTCAGCAGCGATAGTAATCGTTACACGGCGGCCAAGGCCTTGAGTGGTTTCAACTGAAACTTGCATCTTGTTACCTCAAAAAATCACAGTGCTCGGTCAACTCTTACCCCGCAAGCACAGGTTGTTGGCTTCGCGGTACCGGGATGTTCTTATAATCAATCACATTCCCTGTTACCAGAATCATCCCGAAAGCATTCAAATAGGACGCGGCATTATAGCGGCATCACTTTTATGAGTCGAGAACGGTTATTGCGCGCTACCGCGTATTTTTTCACAATTCCCGGGGAATTTTCGTCTGAATGCTGGGCAAAAAGCACAAAATCCAGACAAAACAAAACGGCCCGCAGGCCGTTTTTCATAAAATCTTTAGCAAAATACTGGAAAAGCGCTGGCGGTTGCAAATGCGTTTTTACGCGATGCTTCCTGCTCCACGACAGGGAGGAGAGGCAAAAATGGTATCCTGCAACCCTTCCCATTCCTTAATAGTGTAAGTATGCAGAGCCAGCGCATGAACGGTAGTAGAGAGTTCCTCCGCTAAAGTACTGTAAATCATTCGATGACGATTCAGAAAACGTTCACCCGTAAAACGATCGCTGACCAGCACAACTTTAAAATGGCTTTCAGAGCCGGCTGGGACATTGTGACGATAGCTTTCATCCACAACTTCGAGGAATACGGGTTGGAACGACGCCCTTAATTTTTCTTCTATCCGCTCACGTATCATCATGAAATATCTCCTCCGACAACGCTGAGATGTCACCCATCCCTTTAAATACTAGCCGCTTTTACCGTTACCATTACAGCTTAGCAACAAATATTTAGCTTTCGTCCCAGTTTTTCAGTCAACCGTATGAAGTTTACTGATTTAAAGATTAATTCACAGGCTGCGCACGAGTGATTCTTTTACTCACGGTGATTATTTCGTCAACACGATGAATTTACATGCCTTACCCACTTCCCCTCGTCGTTGGCAATGTTATGATGGCGAGAATTTTTACCAAACACGCTTACCAGTCTCTGAGAGCCAGAACATGTTCAAAAAATCCTCTTCCCATTAGTTGCTCTGTTTATGCTTGCAGGATGCGCAACACCACCAACGACGATTGACGTTTCCCCAACGATGACGCTGCCGCAGCAGGATCCAAGCCTGATGGGCGTCACCGTTAGCATTAATGGTGCCGATCAACGTACCGATCAGGCGCTGGCGAAAGTGACCCGCGATAATCAGATTGTCACCCTGACCGCCTCTCGCGATTTGCGTTTCCTGCTGCAAGAAGTGCTGGAAAAACAAATGACCGCGCGTGGTTACATGGTCGGCCCAAATGGTCCGGTTAATCTGCAAATCATCGTTAGCCAACTGTATGCTGACGTGTCCCAGGGTAACGTGCGTTACAACATCGCCACTAAAGCAGATATCGCCATCATCGCCACCGCGCAGAATGGCAACAAGATGACCAAAAACTATCGTGCCAGCTACAACGTTGAAGGCGCTTTTCAGGCTTCCAACAAAAATATCGCCGATGCGGTTAACAGTGTGCTGACCGACACCATTGCTGACATGTCTCAGGACACCAGCATTCACGAATTCATCAAGCAGAACGCGCGTTAATTTCTGCCCTCTGGCCCGGTGCAAACCGGGCCTGTAGACGCCCATGTCCAGTCAATATTTACGTATTTTCCAACAGCCGCGTTCAGCCATTTTGCTGATCCTGGGTTTTGCATCCGGGCTACCGCTAGCCCTGACATCCGGCACGTTACAGGCGTGGATGACCGTTGAGAATATCGATCTTAAAACCATCGGTTTCTTCTCTCTGGTAGGCCAGGCTTATGTATTTAAATTTCTCTGGTCCCCGCTGATGGACCGCTACACCCCACCGTTCCTCGGACGTCGGCGCGGTTGGCTGCTCGCTACACAAACTCTATTGTTACTGTCCATTGCGGCGATGGGTTTTCTCGAACCTGGCACCCAATTACGCTGGATGGCAGCTCTGGCGGTGGTGATCGCTTTTTGCTCCGCCTCCCAGGATATCGTCTTTGATGCCTGGAAAACGGATGTGCTTCCAGCGGAAGAACGCGGCGCAGGTGCGGCAATCAGCGTGCTGGGGTATCGCCTGGGGATGCTGGTATCCGGCGGCCTGGCTTTATGGCTGGCGGATAAATGGCTGGGCTGGCAAGGCATGTACTGGTTGATGGCGGCGCTGCTGATCCCCTGTATTATCGCGACACTGCTTGCACCAGAACCAACCGACACCATTCCTGTACCCAAAACGCTGGAACGGGCCGTTGTAGCACCATTGCGTGATTTCTTTGGCCGCAATAACGCATGGCTGATTCTGCTTTTAATCGTACTGTACAAACTGGGCGATGCTTTCGCCATGAGCCTGACAACCACGTTTTTGATTCGCGGTGTCGGATTTGATGCCGGCGAAGTGGGTGTAGTTAACAAAACGCTCGGTCTACTGGCGACCATCGTCGGCGCATTGTTCGGCGGAATTTTAATGCAGCGCCTGTCATTGTTCCGTGCGCTCATGATTTTCGGCCTTTTACAAGGTGCGTCCAACGCCGGTTACTGGCTACTTTCCGTGACTGATAAGCATCTCTACAGCATGGGCGCGGCTGTCTTTTTCGAAAATCTGTGTGGCGGGATGGGAACATCAGCATTTGTGGCGCTATTAATGACCCTGTGTAATAAGTCATTTTCCGCTACCCAGTTCGCCCTGCTCTCGGCGCTTTCTGCTGTAGGACGGGTTTATGTAGGACCAGTAGCAGGTTGGTTTGTTGAAGCTCACGGCTGGCCGACGTTCTATCTGTTCTCTGTTGCTGCCGCCGTACCTGGACTTATTTTGCTGCTGGTTTGCCGCCGCACGCTGGAGTACACATGGGTCAATAACGACTTTATCCCTCGTACCGGGTATCCGGCAGGTTATGCCTTTGCCATGTCGACGCTGGCAACGGGCGTCAGTCTGTTAGCCGTGTGGTTACTGCTATTGACGATGGACGCGCTGGATTTGACCCACTTCTCTTTCCTGCCTGCTCTGCTGGAAGTCGGCGTTTTAATCGCCCTGGGCGGAGTCGTGCTTGGTGGTTTGCTGGATTATCTGGCACTACGAAAAACACATCTGACGTAATCTGTGAATATTATTTAGCTGTAGTAATCACCCGGCGTAATTATTACGGCTAAATAAACATCAGCATCGCTTAATAATATTTGTTCTTTTGTGCGGCTTAGATTTCTAAAATTATTGACGCCATTTATAGATTCTATTTTTCTTACACGATTCAGCTAATGACACTTTATTTCCCCTCACCTGAATTGTCACTTCAATGATAATTATTTGTTAAATAATTGTTTTATTTTGAGATTGGTTATACCAATTGCCCTGCTACCCCCCTTCCGCGCGCCCCTTTCGTTATAACGCCCTTTTGCAACAGCTTCTTAAAACCAACTTGATATGTTTTGCAACATATGTGACCTGACAGCCAAATCCAAGTAACAGGAATTTAATCATGTTTACAGTAATGTAACCTTCCCGTAAAATGCCCACACACTTTAAACGCCACCAGATCCCGTGGAATTGAGGTCGTTAAATGAGACTCAGGAAATACAATAAAAGTTTGGGATGGTTGTCATTATTTGCAGGCACTGTATTGCTCAGTGGTTGTAATTCTGCGCTGTTAGATCCCAAAGGACAGATTGGTCTGGAGCAACGTTCACTGATACTGACGGCATTTGGCCTGATGTTGATTGTCGTTATTCCCGCAATCTTGATGGCTGTTGGTTTCGCCTGGAAGTACCGTGCGAGCAATAAAGATGCTAAGTACAGCCCGAACTGGTCACACTCCAATAAAGTGGAAGCTGTGGTCTGGACGGTACCTATCTTAATCATCATCTTCCTTGCGGTACTGACCTGGAAAACCACTCACGCACTTGAGCCTAGCAAGCCGCTGGCACACGACGAGAAGCCCATTACCATCGAAGTGGTTTCCATGGACTGGAAATGGTTCTTCATCTACCCGGAACAGGGAATTGCTACCGTGAATGAAATCGCTTTCCCGGCGAACACTCCGGTGTACTTCAAAGTGACCTCCAACTCCGTGATGAACTCCTTCTTCATTCCGCGTCTGGGTAGCCAGATTTATGCCATGGCCGGTATGCAGACTCGCCTGCATCTGATCGCCAACGAACCCGGTACTTATGACGGTATCTCCGCCAGCTACAGCGGTCCGGGCTTCTCAGGCATGAAGTTCAAAGCTATCGCAACGCCGGATCGCGCCGAATTCGACCAGTGGGTCGCAAAAGCGAAACAGTCGCCGAACAGCATGTCTGACATGGCAGCGTTCGAAAAACTGGCCGCGCCTAGCGAATACAACCAGGTGGAATATTTCTCCAACGTGAAACCAGACTTGTTTGCCGATGTGATTAATAAGTTTATGGCTCACGGTAAGAGCATGGACATGACCCAGCCAGAAGGTGAGCACAGCGCACACGAAGGTATGGAAGGCATGGACATGAGCCACGCGGAATCCGCCCATTAAAGGGGTTGAGGAAGAATAAAGATGTTCGGAAAATTATCACTTGATGCAGTCCCGTACCATGAACCTATCGTCATGGTTACGATCGCTGGCATTATTTTGGGAGGTCTGGCTCTCGTTGGCCTGATCACTTACTTCGGTAAGTGGACCTACCTGTGGAAAGAGTGGCTGACCTCCGTCGACCATAAACGCCTCGGTATCATGTATATCATCGTGGCGATTGTGATGTTGCTGCGTGGTTTTGCTGACGCCATTATGATGCGTAGCCAGCAGGCCCTTGCCTCGGCGGGTGAAGCGGGCTTCCTGCCACCTCACCACTACGATCAGATCTTCACCGCGCACGGCGTGATTATGATCTTCTTCGTGGCGATGCCTTTCGTTATCGGTCTGATGAACCTGGTGGTTCCGCTGCAGATCGGCGCGCGTGACGTTGCGTTCCCGTTCCTCAACAACTTAAGCTTCTGGTTTACCGTTGTTGGTGTGATTCTGGTTAACGTTTCTCTCGGCGTGGGCGAATTTGCGCAGACCGGCTGGCTGGCCTATCCACCGTTATCGGGAATAGAGTACAGTCCAGGAGTCGGTGTCGATTACTGGATATGGAGTCTCCAGCTATCCGGTATAGGTACGACGCTAACCGGTATCAACTTCTTCGTTACCATTCTGAAGATGCGTGCACCGGGCATGACCATGTTTAAGATGCCAGTATTTACCTGGGCATCACTGTGCGCAAACATTCTGATTATTGCTTCCTTCCCAATTCTGACGGTTACCGTCGCGTTGTTGACCCTGGATCGCTATCTGGGCACCCATTTCTTTACCAACGATATGGGTGGCAACATGATGATGTACATCAACCTGATTTGGGCTTGGGGCCACCCGGAAGTTTACATCCTGATCCTGCCTGTTTTCGGTGTGTTCTCCGAAATTGCGGCAACCTTCTCGCGTAAACGCCTGTTTGGTTATACCTCGCTGGTATGGGCAACCGTCTGTATCACCGTGCTGTCGTTCATCGTCTGGCTGCACCACTTCTTTACGATGGGTGCGGGCGCGAACGTAAACGCCTTCTTTGGTATCACCACCATGATTATCGCCATCCCGACCGGGGTGAAGATCTTCAACTGGCTGTTCACCATGTATCAGGGCCGCATCGTGTTCCATTCTGCGATGCTGTGGACCATCGGCTTTATCGTCACCTTCTCGGTGGGTGGTATGACTGGTGTGCTGCTGGCAGTACCGGGCGCGGACTTCGTTCTGCATAACAGCCTGTTCCTGATTGCGCACTTCCATAACGTTATCATCGGCGGCGTGGTCTTCGGCTGCTTCGCAGGGATGACCTACTGGTGGCCTAAAGCGTTCGGTTTCAAACTGAACGAAACCTGGGGTAAACGCGCGTTCTGGTTCTGGATCATCGGCTTCTTCGTTGCCTTTATGCCACTGTACGCGCTGGGCTTCATGGGTATGACTCGTCGCTTGAGCCAGCAGATTGACCCGCAGTTCCACACCATGCTGATGATTGCAGCCAGCGGTGCGGTACTGATTGCGCTGGGTATCCTCTGCCTCGTTATTCAGATGTACGTTTCTATTCGCGACCGCGACCAGAACCGTGACCTGACTGGCGACCCGTGGGGTGGCCGTACGCTGGAGTGGGCAACCTCTTCCCCGCCTCCGTTCTATAACTTTGCCATTGTGCCGCACGTTCACGAACGTGATGCATTCTGGGAAATGAAAGAGAAAGGCGAAGCGTACAAAAAGCCTGACCACTATGAAGAAATTCATATGCCGAAAAACAGCGGCGCCGGTATCGTCATTGCGGCTTTCTCCACCATCTTCGGTTTCGCCATGATCTGGCATATCTGGTGGCTGGCGATTGTTGGCTTCGCAGGCATGATCATCACCTGGATCGTGAAAAGCTTCGACGAGGACGTGGATTACTACGTGCCGGTGGCAGAAATCGAAAAACTGGAAAACCAGCATTTCGATGAGATTACTAAGGCAGGGCTGAAAAATGGCAACTGATACTTTGACGCACGCGACTGCCCACGCGCACGAACACGGGCACCACGATGCAGGCGGAACCAAAATCTTCGGATTTTGGATCTACCTGATGAGCGACTGCATTCTGTTCTCTATCTTGTTTGCTACCTATGCCGTTCTGGTGAACGGCACCGCAGGCGGCCCGACAGGTAAGGACATTTTCGAACTGCCGTTCGTTCTGGTTGAAACTTTCTTGCTGTTGTTCAGCTCCATCACCTACGGCATGGCGGCTATCGCCATGTACAAAAACAACAAAAGCCAGGTTATCTCCTGGCTGGCGTTGACCTGGTTGTTTGGTGCCGGATTTATCGGGATGGAAATCTATGAATTCCATCACCTGATTGTTAACGGCATGGGCCCGGATCGCAGCGGCTTCCTGTCAGCGTTCTTTGCGCTGGTCGGCACGCACGGTCTGCACGTCACTTCCGGTCTTATCTGGATGGCGGTGCTGATGGTGCAAATCGCCCGTCGCGGCCTGACCAGCACTAACCGTACCCGCATCATGTGCCTGAGCTTGTTCTGGCACTTCCTGGATGTGGTTTGGATCTGTGTGTTCACTGTTGTTTATCTGATGGGGGCGATGTAATGAGTCATTCTAACGAACATAGCGGCGCATCCCATGGCAGCGTAAAAACCTACATGACAGGCTTTATCCTGTCGGTAATCCTGACGGTGATCCCGTTCTGGATGGTAATGACAGGTTCTGCCTCTCCGGCCGTAATTCTGGGAACAATCCTGGCAATGGCAGTGGTACAGGTTCTGGTGCATCTGGTGTGCTTCCTGCACATGAATACCAAATCAGATGAAGGCTGGAACATGACGGCGTTTGTCTTCACCGTGCTAATCATCGCTATCCTGGTTGTAGGCTCCATCTGGATTATGTGGAACCTCAACTACAACATGATGATGCACTAAGAGCGGCGGTTATGATGTTTAAGCAATACCTGCAAGTAACGAAACCAGGCATCATCTTTGGCAACCTGATCTCGGTGATTGGGGGATTCCTGTTAGCCTCAAAAGGCAGCATTGATTATCCCCTGTTTATCTACACGCTGGTTGGGGTGTCACTGGTTGTGGCGTCGGGTTGTGTGTTTAACAACTACATCGACAGGGATATCGACAGAAAGATGGAAAGGACGAAGAATCGGGTGCTGGTTAAAGGCCTGATCTCTCCTGCTGTCTCGCTGGTGTACGCCACCTTGCTGGGTATTGCTGGCTTTATGCTGCTGTGGTTTGGCGCGAATCCGCTGGCCTGCTGGCTGGGGGTGATGGGCTTTGTGGTTTATGTCGGCGTTTATAGCCTGTACATGAAACGCCACTCGGTCTACGGCACATTGATTGGTTCGCTCTCCGGTGCAGCGCCGCCGGTGATCGGCTACTGTGCGGTAACGGGCGAGTTCGATAGCGGCGCAGCGATTCTGCTGGCTATCTTCAGCCTGTGGCAGATGCCTCACTCCTATGCCATCGCCATTTTCCGCTTTAAGGATTATCAGGCGGCAAACATTCCGGTACTGCCAGTGGTAAAAGGCATTTCGGTGGCGAAGAATCACATCACGCTGTATATCATCGCCTTTGCCGTTGCCACGCTGATGCTCTCTCTTGGCGGTTACGCTGGGTATAAATATCTGGTGGTCGCCGCGGCGGTGAGCGTCTGGTGGTTAGGTATGGCCCTGCGCGGTTATAAAGTTGCTGATGACAGAATCTGGGCGCGCAAGCTGTTCGGCTTCTCTATCATCGCCATCACTGCCCTCTCGGTAATGATGTCCATTGATTTTATGGTGCCGGACTCGCATACGCTGCTGGCGTCTGTGTGGTAAATCTTATCGTCATCAAAAAACCCGCTTACTCTGGCGGGTTTTTTATTGCCCCCACTTTTAGCAGATCCACTTCTTTACCCTTTATCGTTGCCGTTGCGGCAATAATGCGAGTCTTCACCTGTGAACACATTTTCGACTCAAAATCGGATCTATAAAGAAGGAGCAATGAATTGCTGCTAAACGAACCGATTATGTAATCAGTAAAGTTAATATTCAGCCGGTTTAAGCCGAAAGGCTCGAAACCAACCGTTTGGATAATTTCTTTACCAGACGGACTCTTAATGTTGTACGTAACACGAAGATTGGCCACTTCGCCTAATTTATTGGTTTCTGCAAAGAGGCTATCCATACAGGAAAAGCTCTCATCTAAAAAATTATCCCGCATTCCAGAATGGGTAATTGTGATGGCTGGCAACATATCATCGACCGTTTTTCTGTCAATCATGTCTTTTCGACAGGCGGCAAGAAAGTTCTGCGGGCCACCATAAATGTGGACACCCTTATCAAGATATTCCTTCGCTTTCTTACAATCTACCTCGACATACTGACCATTGGCGTACATCATGCCCAACCTGGACCAGGCTAAATTCACACCGCGTTGCGTAGCCTGATTAAATAACGCATACGCTTTGGCATAATCCACCCGTATAAGTGTACCGGAATAGTAAATATCTCCCAGTGCCAGCAAAGCATCTCCATGATCTTGCCTGGCGGCTAACTCGAACCATTTAATCGCTTCCTGCACGTTGGGTTTCGTATCATAGCGGGGCTGATAATATTCCCAGCCTAACAGGCTCTGCGCGTCGACATCCCCCGATTCAGCCATTTTATGCAGTGTACTTATAACATCGGGCGCAGGTTTACCATCGTATATGCTGTCATACAATTCATGCGCTTTCTCACTTGCCACCACGCCTGGTGAAACTATCAGCATTAAAGAAAATAATATTCTTTTAGGCAACATAAAATATCCCTTATTTATCTTGCACCTGAATATGCGCTTCTTTTAATAAATCACGTTGTTTTCCATTCAGTATCGCCGTCGCAGATTTAATAGAATAAGTCAAATCATGAAAATCGCATAAATTACGATTATACATTGGGATGTCTATATAGCTTTTTCTTATATGACTGAAATTATTATACATATCCACACCGAGCGTATTCAAACTAAAAGGAGGGACAGAAAGGGTATATTCTTTACTCATTCTCTCACTCCCCTTTAGCTCAAGCGTCAACTGCAAATTAGTTATACCACTAATTTTATCTGCATTAATTTCAATACTGACATCGCATATTTTTGGTTTTTCATTTGCGTTAAAACCATAGGTCCCGTAATGTTTTAACGTGAGATAAGGTAAAATATCACCCTGTGTTTCTCGGGTTTTCTGATCTTGATTACAACGGATTAAATATTCATCCTTATTGAATTTCATTGAATATTTCCCCGCACCTTTTTCGTAATAATCCCATGCCTTATTACAATCAAGCGCTTCACCTAATCCGTTGTAATACATCCAACTTAACCACAATGCGGCTTTTTTTGCCCCTTTCTGTTCAGCCTTGTCAAAAAGCACGCTCGCTTTAGAATAATCAACCTCACCGGTCAACCCAGAATAGTAAATATTCCCCAGGGCCACTAATGCTTTTTCGTCATTCTTATTTGCAGCTAATTCGTACCATTTTTTGGCTTCGACAGCATCAATTTTTAAACCAGCACTGCCATTTTCGTAGGCATCGCCCATGGTATACTGCGCCATCGGATAACCTTTTTCTGCCGCAGAGCGAAACCATTGCAGTGCTTTCTTTATGGTGTCTAAAGAACGTCTATCATCAGAAGGTGAAAAATCATCGAGATAAAGATTTCCGACAATATAATCCATTTTGGGGTCGCCTTCCTGCGCCCATAGAGTCGCCAGACGCAGAATTTCCGGTTTACTGAAACCAATTCGCCCCCAAAAAAGCAAATCATTCTCGGGTGCCTGACCGACATAACGACTGACAAATTCAATTAAACTCGCCCGTTTCGTTTTGTCTGTCTCGGCCCCGGATTTCAATTCATAGGCCTGATTAATTATTTTATTCATCAAATCAGGCGGAATATTAAGATCGTCAGTTTTCGACTTACTGGCATACATCTGTGCTCGTGTCACATCCAGGGTTATGCCTTTACCATATTGAAAGAAATAACGTGCATTATAACAACCGTATTCGCCCCCCTGGTTACAGGCTTTCTCATACCACTGAATCGCCTTTGGGATGTCAACAGATACTGTCACTCCGTGTTCATAAACAAATCCCAGTAGCACTAGCGCCTGCGTGTTATTGGTATCAGCTAATTTTTGCAGTTCTTTTAACGCCGTCTGATCTTTATTGACAATACGTTCATACAGTTGATCAATATCTGTTGAAGCATGACAAAAAGAAGCCAGAGATAAACCCAATGATAATAAAATAACTTTACCAGACCACATACATTCCTCCTTGATATATTCAACCACCAAACATCCACCTCATGAATAAATACGCTGCCATAACGGCCCAGGTAATAAGTAAACATTTAAGCTGAAACAGCATAACCAGTGCCTCCAACGCGTCTATTTATTGCGATAAAATAACACCATCCTTTGATAAAAAATTACACGCCCATCAATAAACCCGAAAATAATGTCATTAGTTGCAGGATAAAATCATTTGAGCTTTTCATTTGTTATATTTAACGCATGATGTATTAATGGCAAGAATATGAGAGAAGCTCATACCTGACGTAAAAATCACTCTCTTATGTAATATTTACTCATTAACACTCTGTTTACCTAACATGCGCTCCGCACTACACTATGTGGGCAATTTTTTAAGAGGTGGTAATGAACGATTATAAAATGACGCCAGGTGAGCGGCGCGCGACCTGGGGTTTAGGGACCGTATTTTCATTGCGCATGCTGGGCATGTTTATGGTACTGCCGGTTCTGACTACGTACGGTATGGCACTGCAAGGCGCCAGCGAAGCATTAATCGGTATTGCCATTGGTATTTATGGTCTGACCCAGGCCGTTTTTCAGATTCCGTTTGGCCTGCTTTCCGACCGTATTGGTCGCAAACCATTAATTGTCGGCGGACTGGCGGTGTTTGCTGCCGGTAGCGTTATTGCTGCACTCTCTGACTCCATCTGGGGAATTATTCTGGGCCGGGCGCTACAAGGCTCCGGCGCCATAGCCGCAGCCGTTATGGCGTTGCTTTCCGATCTCACTCGCGAACAAAACCGCACCAAAGCGATGGCGTTTATCGGCGTGAGCTTCGGCATTACCTTCGCCATTGCGATGGTGCTTGGCCCGATCATTACTCACAAACTTGGGCTGCACGCGCTGTTCTGGATGATCGCTATTCTGGCAACGATCGGCATTGCGTTGACCATTTGGGTTGTACCCAACAGCAGCACGCACGTACTTAATCGTGAGTCCGGGATGGTGAAAGGCAGTTTCAGTAAAGTGCTGGCGGAACCACGGCTGCTGAAACTCAACTTCGGCATTATGTGTCTGCACATGCTGCTGATGTCGACGTTTGTTGCCCTGCCAGGGCAACTGGCTGATGCGGGTTTCCCGGCGGCTGAACACTGGAAGGTCTATCTGGCAACGATGTTAATCGCCTTTGGCTCTGTCGTACCTTTCATTATCTACGCTGAAGTTAAGCGTAAAATGAAACAAGTCTTTGTCTTCTGCGTCGGGCTGATCGTGGTTGCGGAAATCGTGTTGTGGAACGCACAAACGCAGTTCTGGCAACTGGTGGTCGGCGTGCAGCTTTTCTTTGTGGCGTTTAATTTGATGGAAGCCCTTCTGCCTTCGCTTATCAGTAAAGAGTCTCCAGCTGGTTACAAAGGTACGGCGATGGGCGTTTACTCCACCAGCCAGTTTATTGGCGTGGCGATTGGTGGTTCGCTGGGCGGCTGGATTGACGGCATGTTTGACGGTCAGGGCGTATTTCTCGCTGGCGCAATGCTGGCAGCATTGTGGCTGGCAGTCGCCAGTACCATGAAAGAGCCACCGTATGTCAGCAGCTTGCGCATTGAAATCCCGGCGGACATTGCCGCAAACGAGGCGTTAAAAGTGCGTTTGCTGGAAACTGAAGGCGTCAAAGAAGTGTTGATTGCAGAAGAAGAACATTCAGCTTACGTGAAAATCGATAGCAAAGTGACGAATCGCTTTGAGGTTGAACAGGCAATTCGTCAGGCATAAAAAACGAGGCGAATTGCCTGCTGCGCTTACCAGGCCTACAAAGTTCCTGAGTTACAAGCCTTTGTAGGCCGAATTAGGCGTTCATGCCGCATTCGGCATGAACAAAACGCACATTGTCGCGATTAATCGCGGAAGTTTTTGAACTGGAACGGCTGACCGAGATCGCCACCGCGCACCATCGCCATGACAGCCTGCAAATCATCACGAGATTTGCCAGTCACGCGGATCTCATCGCCCTGAATTTGCGCCTGCACTTTCAGTTTGCTGTCTTTGATCATCTTGACGATTTTCTTCTGGGTCGCGCTCTCAATGCCCTGTTTCAGTTTCGCTTCCACAAACCAGGTTTTACCGCTATGAACGATATTTTCCGGTACATCCAGTGAACTGCCTTCAATGCCGCGCTTCAGCAGCTTGGCACGCAGAATATCCAGCAACTGATTGACCTGGAAATCGGACTCGCTCAACACTTTAATGGTTTTGCTGGCGTCGTTCAGCTCAAATGAGGCTTCAACGTTACGGAAGTCAAAACGGGACTCCACTTCGCGGCTCGCGTTATCGACCGCGTTACGTGCTTCCTGAAGATCAACTTCAGAGACAATATCGAAAGATGGCATCTTTTCCTCTCCCTTCATTTTTGATGCGAAGCATAATACCTGCAAAGTTAAATAACCAACAGTCCTGCACCAGGACGTATCCCTTAATTGTGCATAGTCGCAACAGCATGCACAATTAAGGGATAGCCTTATTGAACACCCGGAGTGGTTGCGGGTGAGGAGGAACAATGAAAATTACCGTATTGGGATGCGGTGCCTTAGGGCAATTATGGCTTACAGCACTTTGCAAACAGGGTCACGAAGTTCAGGGCTGGCTGCGCGTACCGCAACCTTATTGTAGCGTGAATCTGGTTGAGACTGACGGTTCGATATTTAACGAATCGCTGACCGCTAACGATCCCGATTTTCTGGCCACCAGCGATCTGTTACTGGTGACGCTGAAAGCATGGCAGGTTTCCGATGCCGTCAAAAGTCTGGCGTCCACACTACCTGTGACCACACCAATTTTGCTGATCCACAACGGCATGGGCACCATTGAAGAGTTGCAAAACATTGCGCAGCCTTTACTGATGGGCACTACCACCCATGCGGCGCGCCGCGACGGCAATGTCATTATTCATGTGGCAAACGGTATCACGCATATTGGCCCGGCACGGCAACAGGACGGCGATTACAGTTATCTGGCGGATATTTTGCAAACCGTGTTACCTGATGTCGCATGGCATAACAATATTCGCGCCGAGCTGTGGCGCAAGCTGGCAGTCAACTGTGTGATTAATCCACTGACCGCTATCTGGAATTGCCCGAACGGTGAATTACGTCATCATCCGCAAGAAATTATGCAGATATGCGAAGAAGTCGCGGCAGTGATCGAACGCGAAGGACATCATACTTCAGCAGAAGATTTGCGTGATTACGTGATGCAGGTGATTGATGCAACAGCGGAAAATATCTCGTCGATGTTGCAGGATATCCGCGCGCTGCGCCACACTGAAATCGACTATATCAATGGTTTTCTCTTACGCCGCGCCCGCGCGCATGGGATTGCCGTACCGGAAAACACCCGCCTGTTTGAAATGGTAAAAAGAAAGGAGAGTGAATATGAGCGCATCGGCACTGGTTTGCCTCGCCCCTGGTAGTGAAGAGACTGAAGCCGTCACCACTATCGATCTGCTGGTTCGCGGCGGAATCAAAGTCACCACTGCCAGCGTCGCCAGCGATGGTAACCTGGCGATTACCTGCTCGCGCGGCGTGAAGCTGCTGGCGGATGCGCCGCTGGTCGAAGTGGCTGATGGCGAATATGACGCGATCGTGCTGCCTGGTGGCATTAAAGGCGCGGAATGTTTTCGCGATAGCACCCTGCTGGTTGAAACTGTTAAACAGTTCCACCGTTCCGGGCGTATCGTTGCCGCTATTTGCGCCGCGCCAGCCACCGTGCTGGTGCCGCACGATATCTTCCCGATTGGCAATATGACCGGCTTCCCGACGCTGAAAGACAAAATTCCCGCCGAACAATGGCAGGACAAGCGCGTCGTCTGGGATGCACGGGTAAAATTGCTGACCAGCCAGGGGCCGGGTACAGCTATCGACTTTGGTCTGAAAATTATCGACCTGTTGGTTGGGCGTGAAAAAGCCCATGAAGTGGCATCACAACTGGTGATGGCGGCAGGGATTTATAATTATTATGAGTAGTGTCGGATGCGGCAAACGCCGCATCTGACCAGATGCGACGTAAAAACCACAAATTACGGGCGATATACCTTCACATTGTTAAAGCCCTGCTCGCGCAGATAGAGCGCCTGCAGGCGGCTCATCACCCCGCGCTCACACCACAACAGCCAGGTTTTGCTCTGGTCGAGATCGCCAAATTTGGTGCTCAGTTTATAGAACGGCAGAGAAACCACATCAATCCCTTCAACTTTCAGTGGCTTATCTTCCTGTTCATCGATAGAACGGATATCGAGGATCACGTCGTTCGGGCCGAAGCCATTGACGGTTTCCACTTCCACCACTTCCTGCTCGGTCTGCTGGGCGATTTCGCGGATATCAACGTTATTCGCTTCCTCAACCACTTTATCGAGAATGCTGAAGTCGAACTTCTCTTCTTCCGCTTCAATCTTCGATTTAACCGCTTTCACCGTCGGGCTTTTGGAGATCACACCGCAATATTCCGGCATCGTGCGGGCAAAGTCTTCGGTGCCAATCTGGCGAGCCAGGTTGATGATGTGCTCTTTGTCGTAAGAGATCAGCGGACGCAGGATCAGCGTATCGGAGACGTTATCAATCAGGCGCAGGTTGGTCAGCGTCTGGCTGGACACCTGACCCAGTGCTTCGCCGGTGACCAGCGCCTGTACGCCGTAACGTTCAGCCACTTTAGATGCGGCACGCACCATCATACGTTTGAGGATAACGCCCATCTGACCGTCGTCGATTTTCTCGAGAATTTCCCCGACGACCGGTTCGAAATTAATAGCGACAAATCGCACACGGTGGGAGCTGCCAAAGCGGTTCCACAGATAATGCGCCACCTGGCGAACGCCGATTTCATGCGCCGCGCCGCCGAGGTTAAAGAAGCAGTAATGCACGCGGCAGCCGCGACGCATCAACATATAGCTGGATACACCGGAGTCGAAACCGCCGGAAATGAGCGACAGTACATCTTCCTGGGTGCCGATCGGGAAACCGCCAATACCTTCGTAGCGACCTTTGATCAGCAGCAGACGATCGTCTTCCACTTCCAGATGGACAGTCACTTCCGGATTCGTCAGCTTCACGCGCGCGGATTCAATATGCTGATTTAAACCACCGCCGACGTAACGTTCCACATCAATCGAGCTAAAATCATGCTTACCGCGGCGCTTCACGCGCACGCAGAAGGTTTTGCCTTCCAACTGATCGCGATACTGAACCAACGCTTTCTCAAAAATATCGTGCATGTCAGTAAACGGCACGTCTTCAACTTCGAGAATATGGTGGATACCCGGAATACGGGTCAGGGCGTCGCGAATGGCCAGACGCTGGTTTTCATCTTTCGCGCGAACTTCGATGTTATCCCAGTGGCGGACGACAGCGAGCGTCTCATCATAGTGCTTTAAAACGTTACGAATGTTCCCGGTAAGGATTTTTATAAAGCGCAAGCGCACAGATTGGCTTTTGATGGTGATTTCCGGGAACAATTTAATGATAAACTTCATGGCGGCAATGGTTCGTTGGCAAGTCTTAAGCGACTTGTATAGGGAAAAATACAGCAGCCCACACCTGCGGCTGCATCCAGGCGCGGAAGTATACCACTAACATCGCTTTGCTGCGCACATCACCTTACCATTGCGCGTTATTTGCTATTTGCCCTGAGTCCGTTACCATGACGGGGCGAAAAATATTGAGAGTCAGACATTCATTATGCCGAAGAAAAATGAGGCGCCCGCCAGCTTTGAAAAGGCGCTGAGCGAGCTGGAACAGATTGTAACCCGTCTGGAAAGTGGCGACCTGCCGCTGGAAGAGGCGCTGAACGAGTTCGAACGCGGCGTGCAGCTGGCACGTCAGGGGCAGGCCAAATTACAACAAGCCGAACAGCGCGTACAAATTCTGCTGTCTGACAATGAAGACGCCTCTCTAACCCCTTTTACACCGGACAATGAGTAATGGACTTTCCGCAGCAACTCGAAGCCTGCGTTAAGCAGGCCAACCAGGCGCTGAGCCGTTTTATCGCCCCACTGCCCTTTCAGAACACTCCCGTGGTAGAAACCATGCAGTATGGCGCATTATTAGGTGGTAAGCGCCTGCGGCCTTTCCTGGTTTATGCCACCGGTCAAATGCTCGGCGTAAGTCTGAATACTCTGGACGCACCCGCCGCCGCCGTAGAGTGTATCCACGCTTACTCATTAATTCATGATGATTTACCGGCAATGGATGATGACGATCTGCGTCGCGGCTTGCCGACCTGCCATGTGAAGTTTGGCGAAGCGAACGCGATTCTCGCTGGCGACGCTTTACAAACGCTGGCGTTCTCGATTCTAAGCGATGCCGATATGCCGGAAGTGTCGGACCGCGACAGAATTTCGATGATTTCAGAACTGGCGAGCGCCAGCGGTATTGCCGGAATGTGCGGTGGTCAGGCATTAGATTTAGATGCGGAAGGCAAACACGTACCTCTGGACGCACTCGAGCGTATTCATCGTCATAAAACCGGCGCATTGATTCGCGCCGCCGTTCGCCTTGGTGCATTAAGCGCCGGAGATAAAGGGCGTCGTGCTCTGCCAGTACTCGACAAGTACGCAGAGAGCATCGGCCTTGCCTTCCAGGTTCAGGATGACATCCTGGATGTGGTGGGAGATACTGCAACGTTGGGAAAACGCCAGGGTGCCGACCAGCAACTTGGTAAAAGTACCTACCCTGCACTTCTGGGTCTTGAGCAAGCCCGGAAGAAAGCCCGGGATCTAATCGACGATGCCCGTCAGTCGCTGAAACAACTGGCTGAACAGTCACTCGATACCTCGGCACTGGAAGCGCTAGCGGACTACATCATCCAGCGTAATAAATAAACAATAAGTATTAATAGGCCCCTGATGAGTTTTGATATTGCCAAATACCCGACCCTGGCACTGGTCGACTCCACCCAGGAGTTACGACTGTTGCCGAAAGAGAGTTTACCGAAACTCTGCGACGAACTGCGCCGCTATTTACTCGACAGCGTGAGCCGTTCCAGCGGGCACTTCGCCTCCGGGCTGGGCACGGTCGAACTGACCGTGGCGCTGCACTATGTCTACAACACCCCGTTTGACCAATTGATTTGGGATGTGGGGCATCAGGCTTATCCGCATAAAATTTTGACCGGACGCCGCGACAAAATCGGCACCATCCGTCAGAAAGGTGGCCTGCACCCATTCCCGTGGCGCGGCGAAAGCGAATATGACGTATTAAGCGTCGGGCATTCATCAACCTCCATCAGTGCCGGAATTGGTATTGCGGTTGCTGCCGAGAAAGAAGGCAAAAATCGCCGCACCGTCTGTGTAATCGGCGATGGTGCGATTACCGCAGGCATGGCGTTTGAAGCGATGAATCACGCGGGCGATATTCGTCCTGATATGCTGGTGGTCCTCAACGACAATGAAATGTCGATTTCCGAAAATGTTGGCGCGCTCAACAACCATCTGGCGCAGCTGCTTTCCGGTAAGCTTTACTCTTCGCTGCGCGAAGGCGGGAAAAAAGTTTTCTCTGGCGTGCCGCCCATTAAAGAGCTGCTCAAACGTACCGAAGAACATATTAAAGGCATGGTGGTGCCTGGCACGTTGTTTGAAGAGCTGGGCTTTAACTACATCGGCCCGGTTGACGGTCACGATGTGCTGGGGCTTATCACCACGCTAAAGAACATGCGCGACCTGAAAGGCCCGCAGTTCCTGCATATCATGACTAAAAAAGGCCGTGGTTATGAACCGGCAGAAAAAGACCCAATCACCTTCCACGCCGTGCCTAAATTTGATCCCTCCAGCGGTTGTCTGCCGAAAAGTAGCGGCGGTTTGCCGAGCTATTCAAAAATCTTTGGCGACTGGTTGTGCGAAACGGCAGCGAAAGACAACAAGCTGATGGCGATTACTCCGGCGATGCGTGAAGGTTCCGGCATGGTCGAGTTTTCACGTAAATTCCCGGATCGCTACTTTGACGTGGCAATTGCCGAGCAACACGCCGTGACCTTTGCTGCGGGTCTGGCGATTGGTGGGTACAAACCCATTGTCGCGATTTACTCCACTTTCCTGCAACGCGCCTATGATCAGGTGCTGCATGATGTGGCGATTCAAAAGCTCCCGGTCCTGTTCGCCATCGACCGCGCGGGCATTGTTGGTGCTGACGGTCAAACCCATCAGGGTGCTTTTGATCTCTCTTACCTGCGCTGCATACCGGAAATGGTCATTATGACCCCGAGCGATGAAAACGAATGTCGCCAGATGCTCTATACCGGCTATCACTATAACGATGGCCCGTCAGCGGTGCGCTACCCGCGTGGCAACGCGGTAGGCGTGGAGTTGACGCCGCTGGAAAAACTGCCAATTGGCAAAGGCATTGTGAAGCGTCGTGGCGAGAAACTGGCGATCCTTAACTTTGGTACGCTGATGCCAGAAGCGGCGAAAGTCGCTGAATCGCTGAACGCTACGCTGGTCGATATGCGTTTTGTGAAACCGCTTGATGAAGCGTTAATTTTGGAAATGGCCGCCAGCCATGAAGCGCTGGTCACCATAGAAGAAAACGCCATTATGGGCGGCGCAGGCAGCGGCGTGAACGAAGTGCTGATGGCCCATCGTAAACCAGTACCCGTGCTGAACATTGGTCTGCCGGACTTCTTTATTCCGCAAGGAACTCAGGAAGAAATGCGCGCCGAACTCGGCCTCGATGCCGGTGGTATGGAAGCCAAAATCAAGGCCTGGCTGGCATAATCCCTACTCCACTCCTGCTATGCTTAAGAAATTATTCATAGACTCTAAATAATTCGAGTTGCAGGAAGGCGGCAAACGAGTGAAGCCCCAGGAGCTTACATAAGTAAGTGACTGGGGTGAACGAATGCCGCCGCAGCACATGCAACTTGAAGTATGACGAGTATAGCGGGAGTGGCAGCATGCAATACAACCCCTTAGGAAAAACCGACCTTCGCGTTTCCCGACTTTGCCTCGGCTGTATGACCTTTGGCGAGCCAGATCGCGGTAATCACGCATGGACACTGCCGGAAGAGAGCAGCCGTCCCATCATTAAACGCGCGCTGGAAGGCGGCATAAATTTCTTTGATACCGCCAACAGTTATTCTGACGGCAGCAGCGAAGAGATCGTCGGTCGCGCACTGCGGGATTTCGCCCGTCGTGAAGACGTGGTCGTTGCCACCAAAGTGTTCCATCGCGTTGGTGATTTACCGGAAGGATTATCCCGTGCGCAAATTTTACGCTCTATCGACGACAGCCTGCGCCGTCTCGGCATGGATTATGTCGATATCCTGCAAATTCATCGCTGGGATTACAACACGCCGATCGAAGAGACGCTGGAAGCCCTGAACGACGTGGTAAAAGCCGGGAAAGCACGTTATATCGGCGCGTCATCAATGCACGCCTCGCAGTTTGCTCAGGCGCTGGAACTGCAAAAACAGCACGGCTGGGCGCAGTTTGTCAGTATGCAGGATCACTACAATCTGATTTATCGCGAAGAAGAGCGTGAGATGCTGCCGCTGTGTTATCAGGAGGGCGTGGCGGTGATTCCGTGGAGCCCGCTGGCACGGGGACGTCTGACACGTCCGTGGGGAGAAACTACTGCACGCCTGGTGTCTGATGAAGTGGGGAAAAATCTCTACAAAGAAAGCGATGAAAATGACGCGCAAATTGCAGAACGCTTAACGGGCGTCAGTGAAGAACTGGGCGCGACACGAGCACAAGTTGCGCTGGCCTGGTTATTGAGCAAACCAGGTATTGCTGCACCCATTATTGGTACATCGCGGGAAGAACAACTTGATGAACTACTGAACGCGGTGGATATCACCTTGAAGCCGGAACAGATCGCCGAGCTGGAAACGCCGTATAAACCGCATCCGGTCGTAGGATTTAAATAGGTATGCAGGCCTGATGAGACGTGACAAGTGTCACATCAGGCATCGGTGCACAACTACAACAGAATACCCAGCGGCCAGTGATGTCCAATAAAGTACAGGATGCCTGCGGAAATCACCCCGGCGACAATATCGTCGATCATGATCCCCATGCCGCCATGTACATTGCGATCAAACCAGCGGATCGGCCACGGTTTCCACATATCCAGAATACGGAAAATCACAAACCCGGCGGCGACCCACTGCCAGTCATTGGTCGGCAGCGCCATCAGAGTGATCCACATGCCGATAAATTCGTCCCAGACAATGCTGCCATGATCGTGCACGCCCATATCTTTCGCGGTCTGATGACAAAGATAAACGCCAATACAGATCCCCAGCATGACTACCAGCGAATAAAGCTGCCAGGGTAAAAAGGTCATCAGATACCAGAACGGAATCGCCGCCAGCGATCCCATCGTGCCAGGAACAATCGGGCTTAATCCACTTCCGAATCCGACAGCAAGCAAATGCCACGGATTACTCATCTTCAGGCGACTTTTCGCGACATCTTTATGGCGTGGCAAAATGGTCATATCCTTTCCAGTCTAACGTGACAGGTTCGCCGTCACGAACAAAACAGAGCCCTTCGATATCGGCGGTCATTTGCCCGATACAGGTAAATGGTACGCCCAGATGTCCCAAAGCGACATCCAACGCGCCACGGTTCAGTTCCGGCACAGTGAAACACAACTCGTAATCTTCGCCACCAGAGAGCGCCCAGCGCAGCGCCTGTTCCGGTTCAACATGACGTGAAAGTGCGTCAGAGAATGGTAACAACGCCAGGTCAATGCGTGCGCCGCAGTCGCTGGCTTTCACGATATGCCCGAGATCGGAAATCAGACCGTCAGAGAGATCGATGGCTGAATTTGCCAGATCGCGCAATGCCTGTCCCTGTAAAATACGCGGCGACGGACGGAGGTGACGTTTGATCAAGTAGTCCGCATCTTTAGCATCGGCAACCCGCAAACGGTTTTGCAAAATCGCCAGCCCGGCGGCGCTATCGCCCGGCGTACCGGTCACATAAATCCAGTCACCCGGTTTCGCTCCAGAGCGCGTTAAGGCTCGTCCCATCGGAACAAAGCCGTGGATACCCAACGTCATTGATAATGGCCCACGCGTGGTGTCGCCGCCAATGAGTTGCATATCGTAATAATTGAGAAGATCAAACAAACTGTCGCTGAAAGACTCAAGCCACGATTCGTCTACGTCCGGTAAGGTTAATGCCAGCGTCAGCCAGGCCGGATCGGCGCCCATCGCTGCCAGATCGCTTAGGTTTACCGCCAGTGCTTTATATGCCAGATCCGCAGGATCGATATCAGGGAGGAAATGGTTGCCCTCCACCAGCGTATCAGTGCTGATCGCCAGGGTCTGTTTCTCGGGGATATTGAGAAGTGCGCAATCGTCGCCAATGCCAAGTTCGACATCAAGACGAGAGCTTCTTACACGGTCAAAATAACGGGCAATCAGGGAGAACTCGCCACATGCCATACGTTATGCCTCAGCAGGTAAAAAAGAAAAGGCCGGCGAGTGCGGAACTGTTTTTCCGTTACTCTGCCGGCCTGGATATCACTTTTTGTTAGGGCGAATCACAGGTGCTGCTTTATCCAGTACGCCATTGACGAACTTATGGCTGTCTTCTGCGCCGAACGATTTCGCCAGTTCGATCGCTTCGTTAATGGCCACTTTGTACGGCACATCGCTACGTTTAGACAGCTCGTACAGCGCAATGCGCAGTACCGCTTTTTCTACCTGGCCCAGCTCTTCCAGCAGGCGAGACAGATATGGCTTCATCAGTCCGTCGAGGTATGCGGTGTTAGTCGCCACCCCGGCCAGCAGCTCACGGAAGTACAGGATGTCAACGTCTTTTACATCCTGTTCAGCCAGGAACTGGTATTCAACATCAGCGATGTCGTTCTGGGACAACTGCCAGGAGTAGAGCGCCTGGACGGCACACTCACGAGCGCGGCGACGAGCAGCAGGTTTCACGGATTTCCCCTTACTAATTTCAGGCCTTGATGGCTTTCAATACATTAATCATTTCAAGCGCGGTCAGTGCAGCTTCTGCACCTTTGTTACCAGCTTTGGTGCCAGCACGTTCAATCGCTTGTTCAATGCTTTCAGTGGTCAGAACCCCAAAAGCAACCGGAATTTCGCTGTCCTGGGCAACATGCGCCAGGCCGTTGCTTGCACCACCAGCGACATATTCAAAGTGGGCAGTGCCACCACGAATAACCGTACCCAGCGCAATCACCGCGTCGTATTTACCGGTTTTAGCCAGTGCACCCGCCGCCAGCGGCAGCTCATAGGCACCTGGCACCCAAACAACGGTAATGTTTTCATCTTTTACCTGACCGATACGTTTCAGTGCGTCAATTGCACCTTCCAGCAGGCTGTCATTGATAAAGTTGTTGAAACGCGCAATGGTGATGGCGACGCGAGCGTCCGGGGTAGCAACGTTAGCTTCAATAATGTTCATTTTCTTCCTTCGGGTTCTAGTATGGCCCCGCAGGGGGGCGGATTTTAGCATAATATTTCGTGCGCTGCTTCCCTTTCGAGCCGGGAGATCATGCACCCACTAAATGCAGGCAAACATCCGGGCCTACATGACGTATCTCTTTGAATTTAAATTGGGGCGCGTCGGCTAATTTCTCAAGCCCCGGCAGCGTACATAATCCGCGGGCGTCGCTGCCTAATAGTTTAGGTGCGATATAGACAATCAGCTCATCGACTAAACCCGCCTGTAGCAATGCGCCAGCGAGCGTTGGCCCCGCTTCCACCCAGATGCTGTTAATCTGCTGTTTACCCAGTTGCATCATCAGAACAACCAGATCCAGATGACCTTTATGCTCTGGAATCAGCAAAGTACGCACCGTTTCCGGCCATTCACGAGAATCTTCCTGCGTACGCGCGAACCAGGTTTCGCCGGGCTGCTGCACAATGCGATGTTCCGGCGTCACGCGATTTTGGCTATCAATCACAATACGTACCGGCTGACGGAGATTTTGTTGCGGATAGAGCGCCTGAGTTTGTTCATCCAGTTCAGACCAACGCACCGTTAAGGCTGGATCGTCCGCCAGCACCGTGGCGCTGCTGGTTAAAATAGCATGACTTTGCGCGCGCAGACGCTGAACATCGCGTCGAGCCTGAGGTGAAGTGATCCACTGGCTTTCACCGCTGGCCATCGCCGTGCGACCATCTAGCGACGCGCCGAGTTTCAACTGTATATAAGGAAAGCCGGTGCGCATGCGCTTGAGGAAGCCTTTATTCAATTGCTCGGATTCGCTCATCATCAGGCCGTGGCTGACGTCAATGCCAGCTTGTTGCAAACGGTAAAGTCCACGCCCAGCGACCTGCGGATTAGGGTCCTGCATCGCAGCCACCACGCGCGCCACGCCAGCAGCAATTAATGCGTCACAACACGGTGGCGTACGACCATGATGGCTACAAGGTTCGAGTGTCACATACGCCGTTGCGCCTTTGGCTTTTTCACCTGCCATGCGCAACGCGTGTACCTCGGCATGCGGTTCGCCCGCGCGGTGATGGTAACCTTCACCGACAATTTCGCCATCTTTCACAATGACGCAACCGACATTCGGGTTAGGGTGAGTGGTGAAGCGCCCTCGTTGCGCCAGCTTTAGCGCCCGCGCCATGTATAACTCGTCCTGCACGGTTTAATCCTCCAGGCGCGCGATCTCTTCGCCAAATTCTTTGATATCTTCGAAACTGCGATAGACAGAGGCAAAACGGATATAGGCGACTTTGTCGAGCTTTTTCAATTGCTCCATCACCAGATTGCCAATCATTTTGCTCGGCACTTCGCGCTCACCGGTGGCGCGGAGTTGCGATTTAATATGGTTGATCGCCATTTCGACGTCATCGGAACTCACCGGACGTTTTTCCAGCGCCCGCAGCATTCCGCTACGCAATTTTTCTTCATTAAACGGTTCGCGCACGTCGTTGCTTTTCACGACACGCGGCATAACCAGTTCTGCCACTTCAAAAGTAGTGAAACGTTCATTACACACCAGACACTGCCGACGGCGGCGTACGGAAGAACCCTCGCTCACGAGACGAGAGTCAATTACCTTAGTGTCCACGGCGAAACAGAATGGGCAATGCATACGGCGTCCTGACCAGGTGGTTAATAGAAATCTATTTTACCCTGAACTGGCGATACAACAAAGGCGCAACGCTTTTGAGATAAAGGATCGATGCTTTCACGGCTTTAAGCCTCTACCATTAGGATAATTGTGACGAGAAAGGACTACCTATGAACATTAAAGTATGTTTTCGACTACTCCTGCTGGGAAGCCTGTTCAGCCTGAGCGCCTGCGTGCAGCAAAGCGAAGTACGCCAGATGAAACACAGCGTCAACACGTTGAATAAAGAGATGACTCAGCTCAACAAAGAAACTGTCAAAATCACCCAGCAAAATACGCTGAACGCAAAATCCAGCAGTGGGGTTTACCTGTTACCTGGTGCAAATACACCGGCACGGCTGGAAAGCCAAATTGGCACTTTACGTATGTCGCTGGTGAATATTACGCCAAATGCAGATGGCACCACTCTGACGTTACGGATTCAGGGCGAGTCCAATGATCCTTTACCCGCTTTCAGCGGAACCGTTGAATATGGGCAAATTCAGGGAACAATCGACAACTTTCAGGAAATCAATGTGCAGAATCAATTGATTAATGCACCTGCCAGCGTCCTCGCTCCGAGCGATGTTGATATTCCGTTACAGTTAAAGGGTATTTCTGTGGATCAGTTAGGTTTTGTACGTATACACGACATTCAACCTGTTGTGCAGTAAACGTATCGCGGGGCGTTTTGTGCGTCCCGCAACATCCTCCCCCGTCATTTTGTTACTCCGCTTACATCACCCAGATTGATAGTAAAAGTTTGCAACAAGGGTGAAAGTCAGTACAATCCCCGCCCGAATATGTGTAAACGTGAACGCAATCGATTACGTAAATGATAGAACTGTGAAACGAAACATATTTTTGTGAGCAATGATTTTTATAATAGGCTCCTCTGTATAGGAAATATTTAGAAACGCAATTTGCGCCTTTTTCACTCCCGTAAGGGATTTTCAAACAGTGGCATACATATGAAAAAAACATTACTGGCAGCCGGTGCGGTACTGGCGCTCTCTTCGTCTTTTACTGTCAACGCAGCTGAAAACGATAAACCGCAGTACCTTTCCGACTGGTGGCACCAGAGCGTTAACGTAGTTGGTAGCTATCACACTCGTTTCGGACCGCAGATCCGTAACGATACTTACCTGGAGTATGAAGCATTCGCTAAAAAAGACTGGTTCGACTTCTATGGTTACGCGGATGCGCCGGTATTCTTCGGCGGTAACTCCGATGCAAAAGGTATCTGGAACCACGGCTCTCCGCTGTTTATGGAAATCGAACCGCGTTTCTCCATCGATAAGCTGACCAATACTGACCTTAGCTTCGGTCCGTTCAAAGAGTGGTACTTCGCGAACAACTACATTTACGACATGGGCCGTAACAAAGATGGTCGCCAGAGCACCTGGTATATGGGTCTGGGTACTGACATCGACACTGGCCTGCCGATGAGCCTGTCCATGAACGTGTATGCGAAATACCAGTGGCAGAACTACGGCGCAGCGAACGAAAACGAGTGGGACGGTTACCGTTTCAAAATTAAATACTTTGTGCCGATTACCGATCTGTGGGGCGGTCAGTTAAGCTACATCGGTTTCACCAACTTCGACTGGGGTTCCGATTTGGGTGATGACAGCGGTAACGCAATCAACGGTATTAAGACACGCAGCAATAACTCCATCGCTTCCAGCCATATTCTGGCTCTGAACTACGATCACTGGCACTACTCTGTCGTAGCTCGTTACTGGCACGACGGTGGTCAGTGGAACGACGATGCAGAACTGAACTTCGGCAACGGCAACTTCAACGTTCGCTCTACCGGCTGGGGTGGTTACCTGGTGGTAGGTTACAACTTCTGATTATGAAAATGCCGGGATTTATTCCCGGCATTTCAGATTGTCGACAACGTGCGCTTTGTTCATGCCGGATGCGGCGTAAACGCCTTATCTGGTCTACAAAAGCACGTGAATTCAATACATTGCTGATATTACGTAGGCCTGATAAGCGTAGCGCATCAGGCAATTTTTCGTTTGTCACAAAGCTCAAATAACGAATTTTGTATCCGGCATTTTTTATTACTTCTTCTTATTCATCATCGCTTTTAAATCAGCAAACGGGTTGTACTTCGCTTCACCGACATCTTTCTGCGCATCTTCCCCTGCGATAACGGTCGTACCATACTGATCCGCTTCGGTATATTTCGAATGCTCATGATCGTGGCAATAGAGACAAAGTAATTCCCAGTTACTGCCATCTTCCGGGTTATTGGTATGGTCGTGATCAATGTGGTGAACGGTAAGCTCACGCAGGTTGGAATAAACAAACTCGCGGGAGCAGCGACCGCAGACCCACGGATAGAGTTTTAATGCTTTTTCGCGATAGCCGCTTTCTAACCGCGCATAGTTTTTTGGGATGATAGCCATGAAAAGTTACCTGGATGAAATGTAGGGTTACGCGCAGTTTCCCAAGATGCGGGGATTTTCGCAATCTCCATACATCAAAAAAAATCCCGATCTTCTGACCGGGATTTTCAACATCAACGGGAACTTGATTAAGGCAGAATTGACGGCTGGTCCGCCCCTTCTTTTTCCACTTTCTGCTGCAGCATGTGTTCGCGCTTCATACCCAGTTTCAGGGCCAGCGCCGATGCTACATAGATGGAAGATGCAGTACCGATAGTCACACCAATCAGCATGGTCAGCGAGAAGCCTTCCAGCACCGGGCCACCGAAGAGATACAGCATCAGGATAACCATCAAGGTGGTACCGGATGTGATCAAGGTACGGTGCAGCGTCTGGGTCAAGGACACGTTAAAGATTTCGTAAGGCGTACCGCGACGGATCTTGCGGAAGTTTTCACGAATACGGTCCGATACCACGATACTGTCGTTAAGCGAGTAACCGATAACCGACATCAACGATGCCACAATGGTCAGGTCAATCTCGATATGGAATAACGACAAAATACCCAGCGTAATGATAACGTCGTGCGCCAGCGCGATTACTACCCCTGCAGCCAGTCGCCACTCAAAGCGGAAACCAACGTATACAAGGATAGACAGCAGCGCTGCCATCAACGCCATCGCACCGGTTTGCGCAAGGTCTGCCCCTACGCTCGGGCCGACGAACTCAATACGCTTCACCGCTGCGTTCTGATTGGTAGCTTCGTTAATCACCTTCAGAACTTTGCTGCCCAGCACCTGACCACCGGTTTCACCTTCAGCTGGCGGCATGCGGACCATGATGTCGTGGCTGCTACCGAAGTTTTGCAGCATCGGCTCATCAAAGCCCGCTTTCTGCAATGCATCACGCATTACATCAATTTCAGCCGGTTTTTCGAGCGTAATTTCAATAACCGTACCACCGGTGAAATCCAGCCCCCAGTTAAAGCCGCGCACGCCCATAATGACGATCGCGGCGATTAACAGTAGACCAGAGATGCCGAAAGCCCAGTAGTCCCAGCGCATAAAGTCGTAGACTTTACGGCCGTGGTTTAGTTGTTCAACAGTATATTCCTGTGCCACATCGCACTCCTCAGATTGACAGCTTCTTGACGCGCTTGCCGCCATATAGCAGGTTTACGATGGCACGCGTACCGACAATCGCGGTAAACATCGACGTCGCCACACCGATACCGGTAGTAATCGCGAACCCTTTAATTGCCCCGGTACCCACCGCGTACAGGATGATGACTTTAATCAGCGTGGTGATGTTCGCATCGAAGATGGAACTGAACGCGCCACGATAACCTTCATCAATTGCCTGCTGAACAGTACGCCCGTTGCTTAACTCTTCTTTAATACGTTCGTTGATCAGTACGTTAGCATCGACCGCTACCGCAAGGGTTAAGACGATACCCGCGATACCCGGCATACTCAGCGTTGCGCCTGGCAACAGCGACATAATGCCGACAATCAAGATCAAGTTCGCAATCAGAGCACTGGTCGCAATCAGACCAAACTTCTTATAGAAGAGGATCATGAACAGAATAGAAACCAGCAGGCCAGCCAGACACGCTTCCAGCCCCTGTTCAATGTTCTGCATACCCAGAGTCGGGCCAATGGTACGTTCTTCAACAATCTGAATCGGCGCGATCAACGCACCGGCACGCAGCAGCAGCGACAGCTGACGCGCTTCGTTCGGGTTGTTGATACCAGTGATACGGAAGCTGTTACCCAGACGAGACTGGATATTCGCGATGTTAATCACCTCTTCCTGTTTCACCAGAACCGCACGACCGTTAGCATCTTTCTTACCGCTGTCTTTGTACTCCACAAACAGGGTCGCCATCGGTTTGCCGATGTTGTCCTTAGTGAAGTTAGACATGATGTTGCCACCAGCGCTATCGAGCGAGATGTTAACCTGCGGCTGGTTGTATTCGTCCTGGCTGGAAGTGGAGTCGGTGATATGGTCACCGGTCAGAATTACGCGTTTGTACAGCACAACCGGCTGACCTTCGCGGGTCTGTTTCACTTCAGAGTCGCCCGGTACGCGGCCAGATGCAGCAGCGGCCTGGTCAACGTTGGTGTTTACCAGACGGAACTCCAGCGTCGCGGTCGCGCCAAGAATCTCTTTCGCGCGAGCGGTATCCTGAATACCTGGCAGCTCTACGACAATGCGGTCTGCGCCCTGACGTTGTACTACAGGCTCCGCCACACCAAGCTGGTTTACACGGTTACGCAGGATGTTAATGTTCTGCTGCACCGCATATTCACGCGCTTCACTGAGACGCGCATCGCTCATGACCGCACGCAGTTGGTTGCTACCCTGGCTGCTAATCACCAGATCAGGATGACGCTTGCTCAGATATGCAATGGCTTCATCACGGGCGTTGCCATCGCGGAAAGTGATGCTCAGACCGTAATTATTTTCTTTACGAACAGTGGTATACGGGATGCCTTTTTCACGCAGATCGCTGCGCAGGCTATCGATATTTTGTTCCTGAAGTTTGCCAAGCGCAGTGTCCATATCCACTTCCATCAGGAAGTGAACGCCGCCACGCAAGTCAAGGCCGAGCTTCATCGGCTCAGCGTGAATAGCTGCCAGCCAGCGCGGCGTAGCCGGGGCAAGGTTAAGCGCCACGACATATTTGTCACCCAGAATGCCCATTAATGCTTCACGAGCGCGTAGCTGGGTGTCAGTGGAGTCGAAGCGCGCAAGAATAGCGCCCTCTTCCAGTGCCACAGACTTAGCAGTTATTTTTTCTTCTTGTAACGTTTTCTGGACCTGGATCAGCGTTTGCTCACTGGCGGCGACTCCGCGCGCGCCAGTGATCTGAACAGCCGGATCCTCACCAAACAGGTTGGGAAGCGCATACAGCAGACCGATGACAATCACCACGATCAGCATGACGTACTTCCACAAAGGATAACGGTTTAACACGGCAATTCCCTTAGGGAAAAATTTTAATTACAGCGCCTTCATGGTGCCTTTCGGCAGAACGGCGGCTACGAAGTCACGTTTAATAACTACTTCAGTGGTGTCATTCAGCGCGATAGCAATGTAGCCGTTTTCTGCTACTTTGGTTACGCGACCGACCAGGCCACCGTTCGTCAGCACTTCATCACCTTTCGCGATGGAGTCCATCAGCTTTTTGTGTTCTTTGGTGCGCTTCTGCTGTGGGCGCAGGATCATGAAATAGAAAATCAGACCGAATACCACCAGCATCAAAATCAAAGACATCGGGCTACCTTGTGCCGGAGCACCCGTTGCCGCTACCGCATCAGAAATAAAAAAGCTCATTAAATTTCCCTCATTATTAATATTAATCAACGTTCAAAGGTGGTACTTCTCGCCCCTGACGCTGGTAAAAATCAGCTACGAAGCTCTCTAATTTACCCTCTTCAATAGCCTTGCGTAAACCCGCCATCAAACGCTGGTAGTAACGAAGGTTATGAATGGTGTTGAGTCGCGCGCCTAATATTTCGTTGCAACGGTCGAGATGATGCAAGTAGGCACGTGAATAATTGCGACAGGTGTAGCAATCACACTCAGGATCGAGCGGGCCAGTGTCGCTCTTATACTTCGCATTACGGATTTTCACCACGCCATCGGTCACGAACAGATGACCGTTACGCGCATTACGTGTTGGCATTACGCAGTCAAACATATCGATACCGCGGCGCACGCCTTCAACCAGGTCTTCCGGTTTACCAACGCCCATCAGGTAACGTGGTTTGTCTGCCGGAATTTGCGGGCACACATGCTCCAGGATACGGTGCATATCTGCTTTAGGCTCACCCACAGCCAGACCGCCGACAGCGTAGCCATCAAAACCGATATCTACCAGACCTTTAACAGAGATATCACGTAAATCTTCGTAAACGCTGCCCTGAATGATACCAAAGAGCGCATTTTTGTTGCCGAGGCTGTCAAAACGCTCGCGGCTACGCTTCGCCCAACGCAGCGACATCTCCATAGAGCGCTTCGCGTAATCCCAGTCAGCAGGATACGGCGTACACTCGTCAAAAATCATGACGATGTCTGAGCCAAGATCGTATTGAATCTCCATCGATTTTTCGGGATCGAGGAAAATCGGGTCGCCGTTAATGGGGTTACGGAAGTGCACGCCCTGTTCGGTGATTTTACGGATATCGCCGAGACTGAAGACCTGGAAGCCGCCGGAGTCGGTAAGGATCGGGCCTTTCCACTGCATAAAATCGTGCAGATCGCCATGCAGTTTCATGATTTCCTGACCCGGGCGTAGCCACAGGTGGAAAGTGTTACCCAGAATAATTTGCGCGCCAGTGGCTTCAACTTCTTCCGGCGTCATCCCTTTTACGGTGCCGTAGGTGCCAACAGGCATAAAACAAGGCGTTTCCACTACGCCACGATCGAAGACCAGGCGGCCACGGCGTGCGCGACCGTCGGTGGTGTCCAGTTCAAATTTCATTTTTTCTCCACTACGTCAGAAAAACAGTCCAACGTTTAAACCAGCGCCGCGGAATTACTCCCCGACGCGCTCATTAATTGCCTGCGGATTGTACGTGATAAACATCGCATCACCGTAACTAAAAAAGCGATATTTCTCTTCTACTGCCGCTTTATAGGCGTTCATGGTGTGTTGATAACCGGCAAATGCGGAAACCAGCATAATCAGCGTTGACTCCGGCAGGTGGAAGTTAGTCACCAGCGCATCGACCACTTTGTACTGGAAGCCGGGATAGATAAAGATTTGTGTATCATCGAAAAACGGTTCAATCAGATCGTTTTTCGCCGCCTGGGCCGCGCTCTCAAGCGAGCGAACAGAGGTGGTGCCAACCGCAATCACCCGGTTACCACGCGCTTTCGCAGCCAGCACTGCGTCAACCACATCCTGCGGCACTTCTGCATATTCCGAGTGCATGATGTGGTCTTCAATGGTGTCGACGCGTACCGGCTGGAAGGTACCCGCCCCCACATGCAGAGTCACGAATGCCATCTCCACGCCTTTGGCGCGTAATTTTTCCAGCAGCGGTTCGTCAAAGTGCAGTCCGGCGGTCGGTGCTGCTACCGCGCCTGGTTTTTCGCTATAAACCGTTTGATAAAGTTCGCGGTCTGCATCTTCGTCCGGACGGTCGATGTACGGCGGCAGTGGCATATGGCCGATGCTGTTGAGAATATCCAGCACCGAGCGCTCATCGTTAAATTCGACTTCAAACAGCGCGCCGTGACGAGCGGTCATTGTTGCTTTGATGCTTTCGTCATCGCCCAGCAGCAGTTCAGCGCCCGGTTTTGGCGCTTTCGAGGCGCGAATATGCGCGAGAATGCGTTTGTCGTCGAGCATCCGCTCAACCAGCACTTCAATTTTACCGCCGCTGGATTTTCGCCCAAACAGGCGCGCCGGGATCACGCGGGTATTATTAAAAACCAGAAGATCGCCGGGGTTGAGCTTGTCGAGTAAATCGGTGAAAGTACCGTGCGTCAGCGCGCCCGTCGGCCCGTCCAGCGACAGTAAACGACAGCTACTGCGTTCAGGCATGGGATAGTGGGCAATCAGGGATTCGGGCAATTCAAAGGAGAAATCGGTAACGCGCATGACACTGACTCAGACTAAAATAAGAGGCGGGTAGTCTAGTGCCGGGGCGCTCTCCCTGCAACCTTTACCCCCCTTTGGATAGAATATAATCGATGAATTTTTTAGCTCACCTGCATTTAGCCCATCTCGCTGAAAGTTCGCTTTCCGGCAATTTACTGGCTGATTTTGTTCGCGGAAATCCTGACGAAAGTTTTCCGCCCGACGTGGTTGCAGGTATTCATATGCATCGGCGTATCGATGTGTTAACCGACAATCTGCCGGAAGTCCGCGAAGCGCGGGAGTGGTTTCGCAACGAAACTCGCCGCGTTGCGCCTATTACGCTGGATGTGATGTGGGATCACTTTCTTTCCCGCCACTGGTCGCAGCTGTCGCCGGACTTTCCGCTACAGGAATTTGTCTGTTATGCCCGCGAACAAGTGATGACGATTTTGCCGGACTCACCGCCGCGCTTTATCAATCTGAATAATTACTTATGGTCAGAGCAATGGCTGGTGCGCTATCGCGATATGGATTTCATCCAGAGCGTGTTAAACGGCATGGCAAGCCGTCGCCCACGTCTGGATGCTCTGCGTGACTCCTGGTACGATTTAGACACCCATTACGACGCCCTTGAAACCCGCTTCTGGCAATTTTATCCGCGGATGATGGAGCAGGCGTCACGCAAAGCGTTGTAAGGTATTAATTCATCCACACCGTGGCTGATATCGCGGGCAACGCCAGGATCCCATCAACCCGTTGTCCGTTCCCTTCTTTGCATTGCCATTGCGCGACATTAAGCAACGGCGATGCGGGTAGCACCACTTCACACGCTTCGCCACGGTTGATTGCCACTAGCACACGCTGCTGATTGAGCACACGCACAAACACCACCACGTTATCTTCCGCATACAACACCTGACAGCCGCCACGACGCAATGCCAGGCTCTTCTTACGCAGCGCAATCATTCGCTGGTATAGCGCGAATAGCTCCGTATCTTGTTTTTCCGGGTCCCAGGGAAACGGTTTACGACAAAATGGATCGTTATTGCCGTCCAGCCCCACTTCATCGCCGTAATAAATACACGGCACACCAGGCCAGGTGAACAGCCAGACGACCGCCAGTGGCAGACGCGCAACATCCCGTCCGAGTAACGTTTTAAATCGCGCGGTATCGTGACTATCGAGCTGGTTAAACATACGCAGTTGCTGTTGATGAGAAAGCCCGGCACGGTAATTGTCCATCCAGGTCATACAGATTTGAGCGTTAATCTGCTGCGGATCGTAAGAGACATCGGTATTAGCGAGAAAGCCCCACAGCGGAAAAGTAAAGCCGCGATAGTTCATCGATGCATCTTCCACATCGGCCTGTAACCATTGCCGCGCATCGCCAAAATATTCACCGACGATGTACGCTTCTGGCTGGGTTTCTTTCGCCGCCTCAGTGATTCCGGCGACATGCTGCAAATTATTGCGCGCCCCGCCCGCTTCCCCCAGCATATGCACCACATCCAGCCGCCAGCCGTCCATATTCCACGGCGCTTTTAGCCAGTGACGGACAATGCTGTCTTCACCGCGATAAATTTCATTTACCAGACTTTCCGACTGATAATCCAGTTTTGGCAGGCTGGCATAGCCCAGCCAATCGAGCGCCGTGCCGTCATCGCGAAACGAGTACCAGTCGCGCCAGGGCGATTCGGGGTTATGGCAAGCGCCGCCCGTCCCGCGATTGTGCCTGTCAAACCAGGCATGAGAATCGCCACTGTGGTTAAACACGCCGTCCAGCATCAGGCGCATTCCTTGCTGCTGCGTGTTGTGTCTCAAACGCAGCAACGCCCCGTCGCCGCCAAACTGCGGATCGACGTGGCGATAATCTTCGGTATCGTATTTATGCACGCTGGGTGCTTTAAACACCGGATTAAGATACAGCGCCGTCACCCCGAGTTTTTTCAGGTACGGCAGTTTTTCGCTTATCCCGTCCAGATCGCCGCCATAGAACGTTGATCCGCCCGCCTGTGCCGTGACCGGTTCATCCCAGTCACGCAATATGATTTCCCGCCCGGCGGCGTGATGATAATAGACATGATCCTGATCGGCATTACGAGGCAGACTCCGGGCAAAACGATCCGGGAAGATCTGATAAAAAATCTGATCCGCCGCCCATTGTGGTCCGATATCCGGCACATCGACGGCAAACTGTTCCAACCGTGCTGGTGGTATTGGGCTGAAACCTTGCGGCGTAAACCAACGCTGGCGATCGTGCCACAGCAATTTGAAACTGTAGCGCCGCCGTGGTTGCCCGGTGGCGAGAGAGAGCGCTCCCCGCCACGCCGTCACACCAGGCTGCGGCTGGCTGCGCTGTTTATGCATCGGTATTGATGTTTCTTCGTTATCGTTTTCCATGCGCAACATAATGCGCTGTGGCGGCTCTTCGCCCGTCAGCCACAGTGTAATGAGCAGTTGATCTTTGCTTTGCTTAACAAACGGGGGCACCGGCAGGTGCCATGCATTTAACATCATAATTCCCCTGTGATGAAAATGTGTTCACCTTGCCATAGCCTAATGCAGGATCACTCATCATCTGAAGGATATTTGGGGGATGAGGATGGGGGCGGATAATTTTCGGAATAGCCGGATCAGGTTTTGCTCCTGATCCGGCGACAAAAGGCGGGAATTAGTGGTTTTCTGCCAACTGGCGATCGTGGCGGCGTTTAAACATCCAGCCAATCAACAGCACCACAATCCACGCGAAACCAACATACAGCGAGATACGCGTTTCAGGGTGATAACCGATCAGTCCGATGATAAAGACCAGGAAAACCAGCCCCGTGATGGTCGTTGCAACTCCGCCAGGGACTTTAAATTTCAGCGCTTTAACTTCTTCTGGCGGCAGGCGGCGACGGAAGGCAATCTGCGACAGCAGGATCATAATCCACACCCACACGGTAGCGAAGGTCGCCAGCGAGGCAATCACCAGGAAGACGTTTTCCGGCATGATGTAGTTCAGATACACAGCAAACAGCAGCGCGGTAGTCATGACCAGCACCGTGACCCACGGAATACCGCGACGCGACGTTTTGCTGAAAATTTTCGGCGCACTGCCCTGCTCTGCCATGCCGTGCAGCATACGGCCTACACCAAACACATCGCTGTTAATTGCCGACAGCGAAGCAGTCAGCACAACGAAGTTAAGAATGCTGGCGGCAAAGGTAATCCCCAAATGCTGGAACGTCAGCACGAACGGGCTACCAGCAGTACCTACCTGATTCCACGGATAGATAGACATAATGACGAACAGCGTACCAACATAGAACACCAGAATACGCATCGGCACGGAGTTAATCGCACGCGGAATCGATTTCTCAGGATCTTTCGCTTCACCGGCGGTAATCCCGATAATTTCGATCCCACCGTAAGCAAACATCACCATTTGCAACGACATCACCATGCCAAGCCAGCCGTTACTGAAGAAGCCGCCGTTGCTCCACAGGTTATGGATACCGGTCGGTTGCCCGCCGTTGCCAATCCCCCAAATGATGATACCGAAACCAGCAACGATCATGATGATAATGGTGGCGACTTTAAAGAACGAGAACCAGAACTCCAGCTCACCAAAGACTTTCACGCTCATCAGGTTAATGGCGCAGATAATCAGCACCACGCTCAACACCCATATCCAGTGCGGCACCGTCGGGAACCAGACGCCCATATAGATACCGAAAGCGGTGACATCGGCGATGGCGACAATAAGGATTTCAAAGCAGTAGGTCCAGCCGGTGATATAACCTGCCAGCGGGCCAAGGTTTTCCTGCGCATAACGCGAGAAAGAGCTGGCGGCCGGGTTATGTACCGACATTTCTCCCAGCGCACGCATAATGATATACGCCGCGACACCACCGATAATATAGGCCAACAACACGCTCGGCCCGGCCATTTTGATGGCGTCCGCCGAACCGTAAAACAACCCGGTGCCAATTGCTGAACCCAGTGCCATAAAGCGTATGTGTCGGGTACTTAGCCCACGCTTTAGCTTGTTCTTACTTTCCATCAATTCCTAACCCATCAACACAATAAAAAAACCACGGGGCATCGCAGCCCCGTGGTTAAAACAAATTTACAGTGATTTAGTGGGCGCTGGAGGTCACCTGACGACCTGCTGCGCGATCCCAGATAATGGCCAGAACCACCATCACCACCGTTGGCATTAACCACGCCAGACCTTGTTCGGCCAGCGGTAAACGCTGCGCCCAGGACGGTAAAATATCGCTGAATGCAGATGCTTTGATCCCGTCGAGAATACCAAAAAGCAGGCTGATAAACATCGGCGGAGCAATCACGCGGGACGAATTATGCCACCATGAGCGTGTAAAACTTAATACAACCAGTGCGATACACGGCGGATAAATGGCAGTCAGCACCGGTACAGATATCTGAATCAGCTGGCTCAAGCCCAGATTAGACACCACCATCGAGAAGCCGCCGAGGATAAACACCAGCGTACGGTATGAGAGCGGGATGTATTGGGCGAAGAATTCCGCACAAGCGCAGGTCAGACCAACCGCCGTGACCAGACAAGCGATGAAGATTAACGCCGCCAGCAGGAAGCTACCGCCGCCGCCAAAGGTGTGCTGAACGTAAGCATGCAGAATAGCGGCACCGTTCGCGGATTGATCAACCAGCGACGCGCTGTCTGAACCCAGACGGAACAGCGCCAGGTACAGCAGAGTCAAACCAACGCCTGCCATCAGGCCAGCCCAGACGGTATAACGGGTCAGCAGACGCGCTTCGGTAACGCCGCGAGAACGCGCCGCATTGACAATAACGATACCAAACACCATCGCGCCCAGCGTATCCATAGTCAGATAGCCGTTAACGAAGCCGTTAGAAAACGCAGCGTTTTGATAAGCCTCAGTCGCCGTGCTGATAGAACCCGCAGGCCAGATAATCGCCGCAACAGACAGGATGACCAGCGCGATAATTTTCAGCGGCGCAAGGAAGTTGCCCACGGTATCCAGCAGCTTGCCCGGATAGAGCGAAACCAGAATAACGATAGCGAAATAGACCAGGCTGTAGATAAACAGCGGCAGTGCGGAGTCACCCGTCAGCGGCGCAATGCCCACTTCAAAGGAGACAGTTGCCGTACGCGGTGTTGCAAACAACGGCCCTACCGCCAGGTAGCAGACCGTTGCCAGCAGCACCCCTGCGACTTTACCGATTGGTGTGCTCAGACTGTCAACGCCGCCGCCAACTTTCGCCAGCGCCACTACCGTTAATACCGGCAGACCAACGGCAGTAATGAGGAAGCCGAATGCCGCAGTCCAGACGTGTTCGCCTGCCTGCAAGCCGACCATAGGAGGGAAAATAATGTTACCTGCGCCAACGAACAACGCAAATGTCATAAAGCCCAGAGCGATGATATCGCGCGATCTTAACTGATGGGTCATAAATCATACTGCCTGTGGATGTGGTGTTGTAACGTTAAATTTTGTGCCAATCCCTGGGGATGATACAGCGGTATATTTAAACAATTTTAGCGGGAAATACTCCCAACCAGGCGCGGCGAAGAATAGTTTTTCGATTTACCGCGTGAATGCAGTCAGTATGACAGCACCTGAAGCGCAATTTAAACGCTTATAACGTTTTAAAGCAAGGAGGGATCTAAAAACCAGAGGTATATAGCGATAAGAAATCACCAACCAGTATAAAACACTATTTCCGTGAAAAAGATATGGCTTATCATGCGAACAAAAAATCACCAGACATGGTAAAATTCAGCGCCCGTTTTTTGACTGCAAAGAAAAAAAGCCAGCATCGGCTGGCTTATGGCAACAAAAAATGACAAAGGCGGATTAATCGCTATTTTTGGCAATTAAACGTTCCGGCAGAACAAAACTGAAACGCGTACCTTTGCCCACCGTACTTTCAATATTGAGCCGACTTTCATGATGATTTACCGCATGCTTCACGATCGCTAACCCCAACCCGCTACCGCCAGTTTGTCGGGAACGCGCTTTATCAACGCGATAAAAACGCTCGGTCAGGCGCGGAATATGCTCCGGTGCGATGCCCGGTCCATTATCTTCAACACTAAATTCGGCACCGTGCGGTACTCGCTGCCAGCGTACGGTGATATGGGTACCTTCCGGTGTATGATTCACGGCGTTATAGACCAGATTCGAAATCGCACTGCGTAACTGGTCTTCGCTACCAGACACTTTGAGGCCGTTATCAATCTCAAAGGTAAATGTCTGTTTTTGCTGGCTCAGCGTCTGAGCTTCACGCTCAACGACGCGCAGCATCATCGGCACATCAACCTTCTCATTCAGCAACTGCGTCGGCGCGGCTTCAATTTTCGACAAGGTCAGCAACTGCTTCACCAGCCCTTCCATCCGCTGAGTCTGCTCACGCATGGTGTGCAACGCTTTTTCGCGTACCGCGCCTTCCAGCGGCTGCTCATCCATCATCTCCAGGTAACCCTGTAACACGGTCAATGGCGTGCGTAACTCATGGCTTACGTTGGCGAAAAAGTTGCGCCGCGCCCCTTCCAGTTGATGCATTTGCGTGACATCTCGCGCCACCATCAGCAGCTGTTTATGGGTATAAGGCATGACGCGAATTTCCAGATGCCGCCCGGTGTTGAGCACCAGATTGAGCGGGCGAGAAAAATCACGCGTTTTCAGATATTGCGTAAACTCCGGATAACGCAGCAGGTTAAGGATGTTCTGCCCGTTATCTTCCGGCCAGCGCAGACCAAGAATTTGTTGCGCCAGACCATTACACCAGAAAATCCCACCCTCTTCCGTGGTCAGCACCACCGCATCGGGTAGCGACTCCGCGCCGCTACGAAAGCGTTTGATAAGATTACCCAGCTCGCGGCGGCGTTTTTTATTACGCAGTTGCATCTGGTGTAAACCGTACAGCAGCGGTTCCCAGCTACCACGCCCCGGTGGCGGGGTCATACTGCGATCTACCCACAGCCACCATGAAAGGCGCAATAAATTCCAGAAATGCCAGATAAGCAGTCCTGTTACCGATGCCAGCAAAAACCAGGGCAGGTAACCAAAAAATGCACCCAGGATGAAAGCCGGGAGGCAGCAAAGTAGCAGCTCCAGCACCAGCCTTTTCCACGACAGCCGTTCCAGCACGTAAGATACTCCAGTTAAGAAATCATAAGCCCTGCTCTGCGTCCGATGAGCAAGGCGTTAAAAACGGGTTGAAAAACGATATCCTGTACCGCGTACGGTCTGCACCATGCGGTCATGCCCGCCGGGCTCCAGTGCTTTACGCAGGCGGCGAATGTGGACATCGACCGTGCGGTCTTCCACATATACGTTGGTTCCCCAGACGTGATTTAACAGTTGCTCGCGACTGTACACGCGCTCGGGATGCGTCATAAAAAAGTGCAGCAGTTTAAATTCAGTTGGCCCCATCTCCAGCGGTTCTTCGCCCGCCATCACCCGGTGAGATGTCGGGTCGAGACTTAGCCCCTGCATCTCAATCACCTCTTCCACCGCCATCGGCGATATACGGCGCATTACCGCTTTGATTCGCGCCACCAGCTCCTTCGGCGAAAACGGCTTGGTGATATAGTCATCCGCACCGGTTTCAAGGCCGCGCACGCGATCTTCTTCTTCCCCTCTGGCGGTCAACATCACAACCGGAATATCACGGGTCATCGACTCACGCTTGAGATGTTTGATGAACTGGATACCGGAGCCGCCGGGTAACATCCAGTCGAGGAGAATTAAATCCGGCCAGGGTTCATTCAGTTGGTTCACAGCACTGTCATAATCTTCCGCTTCGACCGGCTGGAAGCCATTTTGCTCGAGCACGAAGCAGACCATTTCGCGAATTGGAGCTTCATCTTCTACGACCAGAATACGTCTCGCCATGATTTGCCCTGTTGTAATAAATAGATTGCGATCATTAATGCGACGTCATTATGCGTCAGATTTATGACAGATTTATGAAAAGCTCGTCGCACATATCTTCAGGTTATTGATTTCTGTGGTGCAGAAAAAAGCAAATAGCGCACCTGTTTGGGTATAATCGCGCCCATGCTTTTTCGCCAGAGAATCGTTATGCGCATCCTTCACACTTCAGACTGGCATCTCGGCCAGAACTTCTACAGTAAAAGCCGCGAAGCTGAGCATCAGGCTTTTCTTGACTGGCTGCTGGAGACAGCACAAACCCATCAGGTGGATGCGATTATTGTTGCCGGTGATGTTTTCGATACCGGTTCGCCGCCCAGTTACGCCCGTACTTTATATAACCGTTTTGTTGTCAATTTACAGCAAACGGGCTGTCATCTGGTGGTACTGGCGGGAAACCATGATTCGGTCGCCACGCTGAATGAATCGCGCGATATCATGGCGTTCCTCAATACTACCGTGGTCGCCAGCGCCGGACATGCGCCGCAAATATTGCCTCGTCGCGACGGGACGCCAGGCGCAGTGCTGTGTCCCATTCCTTTTTTACGCCCGCGTGACATTATTACCAGCCAGGCGGGGCTTAACGGTATTGAAAAACAGCAGCATTTGCTGGCGGCTATTACTGATTATTATCAACAACATTATGCCGATGCCTGCAAACTGCGCGGCGATCAGCATCTGCCCATCATCGCCACGGGACATTTAACGACCGTGGGTGCCAGTAAAAGTGACGCCGTGCGTGACATTTATATTGGCACGCTGGACGCGTTTCCGGCACAAAACTTTCCACCAGCCGACTACATCGCGCTCGGGCATATTCACCGCGCGCAGATTATTGGCGGCATGGAACATGTTCGCTATTGCGGTTCCCCCATTCCACTAAGTTTTGATGAATGCGGTAAGAGTAAATATGTCCATCTGGTGACATTTTCAAACGGCAAATTAGAGAGCGTGGAAAACCTGAACGTACCAGTAACGCAACCGATGGCAGTGCTGAAAGGCGATTTGGCGTCGATTACCGAACAGCTGGAACAGTGGCGCGATGTATCACAGGAGCCACCTGTCTGGCTGGATATCGAAATCACTACCGATGAGTATCTGCATGATATTCAGCGCAAAATCCAGGCATTAACCGAATCATTGCCTGTCGAAGTATTGCTGGTGCGCCGGAGTCGTGAACAGCGCGAGCGTGTGTTAGCCAGCCAACAGCGTGAAACCCTCAGCGAACTCAGCGTCGAAGAGGTGTTCAATCGCCGTCTGGCACTGGAAGAACTGGATGAATCGCAGCAGCAACGTCTACAGAATCTTTTCGCCACGACGTTGCAGACCCTCGCCGGAGAACACGAAGCATGAAAATTCTCAGCCTGCGCCTGAAAAACCTGAACTCATTAAAAGGCGAATGGAAGATTGATTTCACCCGCGAGCCGTTCGCCAGCAACGGGCTGTTTGCCATTACCGGCCCAACAGGTGCGGGGAAAACCACCCTGCTGGACGCCATTTGTCTGGCGCTGTATCACGAAACCCCGCGCCTCTCTAACGTTTCGCAATCACAAAATGATCTCATGACCCGCGATACCGCCGAATGTCTGGCGGAAGTGGAATTTGAAGTGAAAGGTGAAGCGTATCGCGCGTTCTGGAGCCAGAATCGGGCGCGTAACCAGCCGGACGGTAATTTGCAGGTACCACGCGTAGAGCTGGCGCGCTGCGCAGACGGCAAAATTCTCGCCGACAAAGTGAAAGATAAGCTGGAACTGACGGCGACGTTAACCGGGCTTGATTACGGGCGCTTCACCCGTTCGATGCTGCTTTCACAAGGGCAATTTGCTGCCTTCCTCAATGCGAAACCGAAAGAACGCGCGGAATTGCTCGAGGAGTTAACCGGCACTGAAATCTACGGGCAAATCTCTGCGATGGTTTTTGAGCAGCATAAATCGGCCCGCACAGAGCTGGAGAAGCTGCAAGCGCAGGCCAGCGGCGTCGCGTTACTTGCACCAGAACAGCTGCAATCGCTGACAGAAAGTTTGCAGGTACTCACTGACGAAGAGAAACGGTTACTCACTGCGCAGCAGCAAGAACAACAATCGCTAAACTGGTTAACGCGTCTGGACGAATTGCAGCAGGAAGCCAGTCGCCGTCAGCAGGCATTGCAACAAGCGTTAGCCGAAGAAGAAAAAGCACAACCGCAACTGGCGGCGCTCAGCCTGGCACAACCGGCACGAAATCTTCGTCCGCACTGGGAACGCATCGCAGAACACAGCGCAGCGCTAACGCATACTCGCCAGCAGATTGAAGAAGTAAATACTCGCTTACAGAGCACAATGGCGCTTCGCGCGAGCATTCGCTACCACGCGGCGAAGCAGTCAGCAGAATTACAGCAGCAGCAACAAAGCCTGAATGCCTGGTTACAGGAACACGACCGCTTCCGTCAGTGGAACAACGAACTGGCGGGTTGGCGTGCGCAGTTCTCCCAGCAGACCAGCGATCGTGGGCATCTGCGGCAATGGCAGCAACAGTTAACCCATGCTGAGCAAAAACTTAATGCGCTTGCGGCGATCACGTTGACGTTAACCGCCGATGAAGTTGCTAGCGCCCAGGCGCAACATGCTGAGCAACGCCCACTGCGTCAACGCCTGGTTGCGCTGCATGGGCAGATTGTTCCCCAACAAAAACGTCTGGCGCAGTTACAGGTCGCTATCCAGAATGTCACTCTGGAACAGACGCAACGTAATGCCGCACTTAACGAAATGCGCCAGCGTTATAAAGAAAAAACGCAACAACTTGCCGATGTGAAAACCATTTGCGAGCAGGAAGCGCGCATCAAAACGCTGGAAGCTCAACGTGCACAGTTACAGGCGGGTCAGCCCTGCCCACTTTGTGGTTCCACCAGCCACCCGGCGGTCGAGGCGTATCAGGCGCTGGAGCCTGGCGTTAATCAGTCTCGATTACTGGCGCTGGAAAACGAAGTTAAAAAGCTCGGTGAAGAAGGTGCGGCGCTACGTGGGCAACTGGATGCATTAACGAAGCAGCTTCAGCGCGATGAAAACGAAGCGCAAAGCCTCCGACAAGATGAGCAAGCACTTACTCAACAATGGCAAGCCGTCACGGCCAGCCTCAATATCACCTTGCAGCCGCAGGACGATATTCAACCGTGGCTGGATGCACAAGATGAGCACGAACGCCAGCTGCGGTTACTCAGCCAACGGCATGAATTACAAGGGCAGATTGCCGCGCATAATCAGCAAATTATCCAGTATCAACAGCAAATTGAACAACGCCAGCAGCAACTCTTAACGGCATTGGCGGGTTATGCACTGACATTGCCACAGGAAGAGGAAGAAGAGAGCTGGTTGGCGACACGTCAGCAAGAAGCGCAGAGCTGGCAGCAACGCCAGAACGAATTAACCGCGCTGCAAAACCGTATTCAGCAGCTGACGCCGATTCTGGAAACGTTGCCGCAAAGTGATGAACTCCCGCACAGCGAAGAAACTGTGGCGCTGGAAAACTGGCGGCAAGTTCACGAACAATGCCTCGCGTTGCAAAGCCAGCAGCAAACGTTGCAGCAACAGGAGGTTCTGGCAGCGCAAAGTCTGCAAAAAGTTCAGGCGCAGTTTGACACCGCGCTACAGGACAGCATTTTTGACGATCAGCAGGCATTTCTTGCGGCGCTAATGGATGAGCAGACGCTAACGCAGCTGGAACAGCTGAAACAGAATCTGGAAAACCAGCGTCGTCAGGCGCAAGCGCTGGCCACTCAGACAGCTGAAACGCTGGCACAGCATCAGCAACACCGACCTGGCGGGCTGGATCTCACGGCGACGGTGGAACAGATTCAGCAAGAGTTAGCGCAAACTCACCAAAAGTTGCGTGAAAACACCACTCGCCAGGGGGAAATTCGCCAGCAGCTGAAGCAGGATGCAGACAACCGTCAGCAACAACAAACCTTAATGCAGCAAATTGCACAGACGACGCAGCAGGTTGAGGACTGGGGATATCTTAATTCGCTGATTGGCTCCAAAGAGGGCGATAAATTCCGTAAATTCGCTCAGGGGCTGACGCTGGACAATCTGGTTCATCTGGCTAACCAGCAACTTACCCGGCTGCACGGTCGCTACCTGTTACAGCGTAAAGCCAGCGAGGCGCTGGAGGTCGAAGTTGTCGATACCTGGCAGGCAGATGCGGTGCGCGATACCCGTACGCTTTCCGGCGGCGAAAGTTTCCTCGTGAGCCTGGCACTGGCGCTGGCGCTTTCGGATCTGGTCAGCCATAAAACGCGTATTGACTCGCTGTTCCTCGATGAAGGTTTCGGCACGCTGGATAGCGAAACGCTGGATACCGCCCTTGATGCGCTGGATGCCCTGAACGCCAGTGGTAAAACCATCGGGGTGATTAGCCACGTTGAAGCGATGAAAGAGCGTATTCCGGTGCAGATTAAAGTGAAGAAGATCAACGGACTGGGCTACAGTAAACTGGAAAGCGCGTTTGCGGTGAAATAACTATTCAGCAGGATAATGAATACAGAGGGGCGAATTATCTCTTGGCCCGACTGGTCGTTATCCTGCAAGCTATCACTTTATTGGCTACGGTGATTCGTAGCTGCTCTGTTGGTTGTGATGGTGGTATGAAAAAAGTTATTTTATCTTTGGCTCTGGGTACGTTTGGTTTGGGGATGGCCGAATTTGGCATTATGGGGGTGCTCACGGAGCTGGCGCATAACGTAGGAATTTCGATTCCTGCCGCCGGGCATATGATTTCGTATTATGCGCTGGGGGTGGTGGTCGGTGCGCCGATCATCGCACTCTTTTCCAGCCGCTACTCACTCAAACATATCTTGTTGTTTCTGGTGGCGTTGTGCGTCATTGGTAACGCCATGTTCACGCTCTCTTCATCTTACCTGATGCTTGCCATTGGTCGGCTGGTTTCCGGCTTTCCGCATGGCGCATTTTTTGGCGTCGGCGCGATCGTGTTATCGAAAATTATCAAACCCGGCAAAGTCACCGCCGCCGTGGCGGGGATGGTTTCCGGGATGACAGTCGCCAATTTGCTGGGCATTCCGCTGGGGACGTATTTAAGTCAGGAATTTAGCTGGCGCTACACCTTTTTGTTGATCGCTGTTTTTAATATTGCGGTGATGGCATCGGTCTATTTTTGGGTGCCGGATATTCGCGACGAGGCGAAGGGAAAGCTGCGCGAACAATTTCACTTTTTGCGCAGCCCGGCCCCGTGGTTAATTTTCGCCGCCACAATGTTTGGCAACGCAGGTGTGTTTGCCTGGTTTAGTTACGTTAAACCTTACATGATGTTTATTTCCGGTTTTTCGGAAACGGCGATGACCTTCATTATGATGCTGGTCGGACTGGGGATGGTGCTGGGGAATATGCTAAGTGGCCGGATTTCCGGACGTTACTCGCCGCTACGCATTGCGGCAGTGACTGACTTTATCATTGTACTGGCACTGCTGATGCTCTTTTTCTTCGGCGGTATGAAAACAACGTCGCTTATTTTTGCTTTTATTTGTTGCGCGGGATTATTTGCCCTTTCAGCACCGCTGCAAATATTGTTACTGCAAAATGCCAAAGGTGGGGAGTTATTAGGTGCCGCGGGAGGGCAAATAGCGTTTAACCTCGGTAGCGCCGTGGGTGCTTATTGCGGCGGGATGATGCTGACGCTGGGGCTGGCGTATAATTACGTGGCGTTGCCTGCTGCCCTGCTCTCGTTTGCTGCGATGTCCTCATTGCTGCTGTATGGTCGCTATAAGCGCCAGCAAGTAGCGGAGAGTCCGGTGCTGGCGAAACCACTGGGATAGGTTGCAGTCACGGTGCACATTACTTGTTGCCGGATGCGGCGTGAACGCCTTATCCGGCCTACGGGCTGCTCATTTTGTAGGCCTGATAAGACGCTGCAAGCGTCGCATCAGGCATCTGAGCACAGTGCCGGATGCGGCGCGAGCGCCTTATCCGGCCTACGGACTGCTCATTTTGTAGGCCTGATAAGACGCGACAAGCGTCGCATCAGGCATCTGAGCACGGTGCCGGATGCGGCGCGAGCGCCTTATCTGGCTTACGAGATGCTTATTTTGTAGGCCTGATAAGACGCGG